>JAFEGI010000016.1 GCA_018240135.1 Verrucomicrobiota bacterium | reverse complement strand
TTCATGAAAAATCAATCCTCCATCGAAACAAAAGGGGGACATCTTGTGATCGAAACAGCAGGAGCTGATGGGGAGATCACCCTTGTTCAGGCCACGATTGACACAGCGGGTGGAAATCTTTACTGCAAAGGGATTGGTAGCAAAGAGGGCTCAGGTAAAGGATTTCAGGCATATTTTTCTCATGTTTTAACAAGAGGCTATGGAATCATTCAGATCAATGGGATCGGCACATCAAATGGTCCTAATTCCCACTCCGGCATTGTTTTGAATGGCACGCAGATTGAAGCGAAAGATAGAGCGCTAGTATTACTTTCTGGCACTGCAGGATTGGGAGCCGATACAAATCATGGGATTCATTTGCTCGGCACGACATCGATCGAAGCAGAAAATGGTTGCATCCACTTTGCGGGAATTTCTAATGGCCAAGGCAATGATAATGACGGAATTTGGGTTGAAGATGGCGTGAAGATTTCCTCAACGAAATTAGCAAAGGTGTTCATGCAGGGGTTTGGAGGACCTGGAGTCGCATCGAATCACGGCATCCGCCTATCTGGTTCCAATTCTGCGATTACTTCCAATGGAGGTGCTGTCATCTTGCTTGGCCAAGGCCGTGGGACTGACACATTAAATCAGGGGATTCTACTCGATCATGGAATCAACGTGTTATCAAAAGGGCGCGGAATGCACGCAGGCCCGATTATTCTTCATGGACTCGGAGGCCTTGGATCTGAAAAGAATAATGGGATTGCGCTGAATGGAAGAAAGACTCTGATCTCCTCAGTTGATAGCGACATTCTCCTCACCGGGGTTAGCCACATCAATGATCTTACGGAACCCAGTGTTCTGATCGACTTCCCCAGTAATATCGAAACAAAAGGTCGAGGTCGCATTCGGATAAAAAAAGAAACAAGCAAGTAGGGATCTATTCCTAGATGCTAAAAAAAGAAACCTGGATCCTGCTATTTCTCGCCTCTTCTCATTCTGCAGAGCAGGTGCTCCTTGTCAAGGGGGATTGCTGCCAGTGCCCAGATCAAGGTCCCCCAGGACTTCCAGGACCCACCCACAGGTCATACGGGTAGTACGGGAAGTACGGAAAGCAGAAGACCCCCAGGCAGCTCAGTGGAGACAAAACAATTTGCTTTGCGGGTAAATGGGGTCATTCCAGGCGGCATCCCGATCTTATTTGATTCCAATTCGCAGATTATCCATGGAATCACCCTCGTCCTTAATATTACGACAAAACCTACGACGATCGACGTTGTCACTCAATCGGTAAATACTACTCTAGCATCCGCAAACCCAGGAAGTACTCCCACTGGATACATTACCCTGATGAAGCTGAGGCCTTAGCATCATGGACTGTCCGCAAATCACTTCATTTCCACTGCGGTGCTGCGCGTATTCCATCGATTCTAGCTCCTCCATGAATGCACGCATCTCTGGATTGGCTCGACTAGAGTCCAAAGTGCCTAAGAAAACGAGCATTCCTGCCACGCCAAACTTCTTGACATAAGAAGGGACGTGATGGCCTGCGACGAGAGCATCAAAGCGTCTTTTTAGCTCTATAGGCGTGTGTTCTTTACGCGTTCCATGCGCTTGACCTAGGAAGTGCGCCGGGCGCGTAGCGAGATAATCCACCACGTGCATGGTGTGATTGTAAATACCCTGTGTGCCATAGTTTTCTGGTTTTACAAATGCCCAAGTAGAACCGTCTACCCCAGCAATCGATCCAAAAAGGACAGTCTGCTTGGAGGCTGGCAACTTTTCGATATCGATACCAAATGTGCTTTGCGTCTTAGTTTCTCCTCGGAAGGAAATATTCCGCCTACGCTCTTTAAAATGGGATGACCATCTCTCATAAGCCTCATCCGCACGCAGAAAGTGGTTCATAATGCGCTGATCTGGATCGGAGAAGGTAAATGTCCCCTCGATAAATCCCTGATTTTTATTGACTGCATGTTCCATCAGACGCCACACGATGCAGCGCACCTGCTCGAGGTAGTCTGTTTCAGAAATCTCTCTGCCTTCATGCAGTTGATTTAAGAGCTCACGCCCTCTTTGCGCCCACTCAATTGCTTGCTGCGCATCGATTCCAGGGCAACTCTCATGGACATACATCCTAAAATTGTCCATGGGCTGCTCTTCAACAAGGTAAAAATCGCTCTCATCCACGGTGAATTGAGCTGCTGTGCGCTTGAGCACCTCGTCAAAAAGGGTATTGACCTTCGTTCGGAGGTGATCCAGACGGGATTGAAATGCCTTGTTCTGCTGTCGTTTCTGCGAAGCAGATTTTAGATCCTCTTGAAGATACCGCACATATTGCACCTCTGTCTGGTCCTTATAGGAAGTAGCAAGTTGAGTTGCTAGCGCCCTAAGTTCTACAGCCGATTCTCTGCGCAGTCTTAACGGAAGCGCATCTCGGGCTGAGGCCTCTCCTTGCTCCAGACGAGATGCCGCATAGTGCAAAAGACCTAATTCTATAGCCCATTGTTTCTTATAATCAGCAACCCAACATTTCCTATTTGTCCCATAGAATGCCTCCCGTCCAAAATCATCTGAAATCCCCGGCTTACCAGCGATAGTGTAGAGCGCTCCAAAAACAGGACCTGCGAGCTCAGAATCGGGAATATGCGATCGAAAATGCTCAAGCGCCTCTCTCGCCTCCCCTTTTTTAAAATGGGAAATCACCTTTTTAAGATGCCTGGAGACTGGATCTCCCTCCTTTTTTTGCAAAGCGGCGTGGGCGACGAGGTCAATTGCTTGGTTCAAGTGAAATAGTGCCTGAGAAAATGTGCTTAAGTCCGCTGCAGAGCAGTTCTCTATATTGGAAGGCAACCTTGTCTGGACAACCTCGAGCAGCTCGATCATCTCTTTCTTTTCCAAGGAATCTGCAACCTGAATATTGTTATATAAATTATTAATTATATGAGAACATTTGATGGCAAAACTCATGATTAGATTCCCTGTGTTTCTTCGGCTATATTTTAGCACGTCTTAAGCTAAAAACCTAGTAGAGAAAATTCAGAAGAAACTGTTAAAATCCAAAATTGATGCGAGTTAAAATTCTTTCAATCCTCCTCCTGTTTCTCACTAGCTGCAGTAAATCGCCGCTTCCTAAAGCTGAGCAGCTTCAGCTCAATATCCACTCGGAGCCCCCCTCACTAGATCCGCGCAGGGCAACAGATGTCGCCTCAATTTCTCTGATCAAATGCTGCTTTGAAGGGCTCACCCGGATCGATCCCACAAACACCCCCTCTCTCGCCCTCGCAGAGCGCTACGCCGTTTCAGCAGATGGGATGGAATATACCTTTTATCTACGGGAGGCCCTCTGGTCAGATGGGATGCCCATTACAGCTTACGACTTTGAAACGACCTGGAAAACCCTCCTTGACCCCTCCTTCCCATCGGAAATGGGAAGCGAGCTCTACCGCATAAAAAATGGACAAAAGGCAAAAACAGGACAAGTCTCTCTCGATGCAGTTGGTATCAAAGCACTAGATGCCAAAACGCTCCATCTGACCCTCGAGTACCCCGTTCCCTATCTCTTATATCTCCTCTCTTTGCCCATTTTCTTCCCTACACCCAACCACATCACATCGATCGATCCCCACTGGGCAGAAAATGAGGGCCCCCACTTTGTCTGTAGCGGCCCTTTTCTCCTGGAAAAGTGGCGCCATTACAACACGATTGTCTGTGCAAAAAACCCCCACTATTGGGACCATGAGACGGTCCGCCTGGATCGACTCCACTTCCACCTCATCGAAGATGAAAATACCGAGGTCTCCCTTTTTGAACACGGACAGCTCGATTGGGCTGGATTTCCCCTTTCTTCCCTCCCCCTCGACGCACTCCAAGTGCTCAAAAAAAGGGCAGATTTTTTTGAATATCCGATCGCTGGAGTCTACTATTACATTTTCAATACGGCTGCACCCCCCTTTGATAATGCCAACTTGCGCAAAGCCCTTACTCTCGCCATCGACAGGCAGGCGCTCATTGCCAATATCACTCAAGCAGGTCAAACCCCTGCGCTTGGCTTCATCCCCTCTACCATGTGGAATTCCGCCTACTTTAAAGATGCAGATGTAAAAAGCGCGAAACACTACCTCTCTCTTGCCATTGAAGAGCTTGGCCCCCTTCCCCCGATTACCCTTCTCTACAATACGCAAAGCGCCCACCACAAAATCGCCCAAGCAATTCAAGAGCAGTGGAATAAAACTCTCGGCATTCGCGTGCGCCTAGACAATAAAGAATGGAAAGTCTTCCTCGATGAATTACGTCACCATCAGTTTCAAATTGCGCGCATGGGAGGAGTCGCCTCGATTAACGATCCGTGTACTTTTCTCGATACCTACCGCTACCTTTCAGGAACTGGCAATCACTCCCAGTGGACAAATCCCCAGTTCTCCGCTATCCTAGAGGAAGCGGAAAAAACTGCAGATGGGGAAAAGAGATTAGAGCTGCTAAGAAAAGCAGAAACTCTCTTGATGGAGGAGATGCCGATAGCGCCGATCTACTACTACGCCGGCACCTACCTCAAAAAGCCCTATGTAAAAGGGGTATTCCTATCTGAACTAAACGATGTCGATTATAAATGGGCCTATATCGAAAGAGATGATTAAAAAGATTGCTATTCTCTTCCTTTCCCTCTTTCTGGTGATCACACTCACCTTCTTTCTGATGCATGCCATCCCCGGTGATCCCTTTGTGCAGGACAAGGCGATTCCCGAAGAGATCCTCAAAGCGCTCCATAAACATTACGGTCTCGATAAGCCCCTTCCCGTCCAATACCTTAACTACCTCAACGGACTTCTCCATGGAGACCTTGGCCCTTCATTCAAATACCAGGGGCGTACGGTCAACCAGATCATCCAAGAGGGGTTTCCCGTTTCGTTTACGCTAGGGCTCGAAGCCCTTTTTCTCTCTGTAGGAGCAGGCATTTTTCTCGGCGCCATCGCAGCCTGCAAACACCAAAAATGGCAAGACCACCTCACGATGGTCATCGCAGTCATCGGGATCTCGGTGCCCAGCTTCATTTTAGCGACATTCTTACAATACCTTCTCGCGATGAAACTCCACCTCCTTCCCGTTGCGCGCTGGGGCAGTTTTGAGCAAACAATCATGCCCGCAATCGCCCTTGCAGCCATGCCAACCGCCTTTATCGCGCGGCTCACAAGGGCAAATATGATTGAAGTCTTGCAACAAGACTACATTCAAACAGCAAAATCTAAAGGATTAAGCCCCCTTCCGATCCTGGTGCGCCATGTTGCGCGCAATGCACTCCTTCCTGTGGTCACCTATCTTGGCCCGTTGAGCGCTGCCGTATTTACGGGCAGTTTTGCAATCGAAAAGATTTTTGGCATCCCCGGCCTTGGCCAGTGGTTTGTGATGAGCATCACCAACCGCGACTACACCGTGATTATGGGCACGACGATCTTCTATAGCGCTCTTCTGATGTTCTGTGTATTTCTCGTCGATCTGCTCTATTTTGCAATCGATCCTAGAATCCAAAGGAAAACTCATGGATGAAAAGGTGCTTTTTACTCCTTTACCTCTCTCTATGCGCGAGGCCCTTGCTGAGGAGTCCTCCTTTGCTCCTGCAACTTCTTATTGGAAAGAGGGATGGCAGCGTCTTCTGCAGAATAAACTCTCCCTTCTTGCGCTCATTATGCTGGCCCTTCTCGTCCTCATGGCGCTCATTGGCCCCCATTTAACGCCCTACACTTACTACGAGATGACCCTCTCCTCAAAAAATCAGCCGCCGAGCAGTGCGCACTGGTTTGGAACCGATGAGCTCGGTAGGGACCTCTTCACAAGATGCTGGTGGGGTGCACGCATCTCCCTTTTTGTTGGAATAGCCGCTTCCCTCATCGATCTTTGCGTCGGCGTTCTCTATGGGGCGCTTGCTGCCTTTCTCGGAAATAAAATGGAAGAGTGGATGATGCGCTTTGCCGATATCCTTTACTCGATCCCCTATTTACTCGTCGTGATTCTCCTGATGGTCGTCATTGGGCCTGGCCTGTTCACCATCCTCATCGCCCTGACCCTCACAGGATGGATTAACATGGCGCGTATTGTGCGCGGGCAGATTCTCCAAGTCAAACAGCTCGATTACGTCAAAGCGGCAGAAGCTCTCGGCGCTTCTAAAACGCGTATTCTCCTCCGTCACCTCATTCCGAGCGCGATGGGCCCCATTCTCGTTACCCTGACCCTCACCATCCCCGCGGCGATTTTTGCAGAAGCCTTTCTCAGTTTCTTAGGCCTTGGCGTTCAAGCACCGATCGCCAGCTGGGGAACGATGGCAAGCGATGGGCTCTCCGCTCTGCGCTACTATCCCTGGCGCCTTTTCATCCCCGCCACTTTTATCAGCCTGACCATGCTCAGCCTAAATATGCTCGGCGATGGCCTCCGCGATGCATTTGACCCGAGGCTCCGCGTATGAATCCCCTTCTCACAGTAACGGATCTCCATGTGCGCTTTGCAAAATCTCTCCATGCGGTCCGAGGCATTTCCTTCTCTCTCCACGCAGGAGAAACTCTAGGCATTGTCGGTGAGTCGGGCTGCGGCAAAAGCGCAACTGCCAAAGCGCTCGTCAAACTCTCCCAGGCGGAGCTTTCTGGAGAAGTGCGCCTCCATGAAGAAAATCTCCTCACATTTTCAGAAAAAAAGATGCGCAAGATACGGGGTAAAGAGATCGGCATGATTTTCCAAGATCCGATGACCTCTCTCAACCCTACTCTCACCATCGGCTCCCAAATTGCTGAGGGGATCGAGCGCCATTTTCCAGGAACAAGCCGCAAAAACGCTCTAGAGAGCGCACTCAAGATGCTGCGCCGTGTAGGGATCCCTTATCCTGAAGAGCGCCTCGATGCCTACCCACACACTCTCAGCGGGGGGATGCGCCAAAGGGTGATGATTGCAATAGCCCTCGCGTGCAATCCGAAAATTCTCATTGCCGATGAGCCCACAACCGCCCTCGATGTCACCATCCAAGCCCAGATCCTCGATCTCATGCAAGAGATCCAAAAGGAGATGGGCACCAGTATCCTGCTCATCACCCATGACCTCAGTGTCGTTGCCAAAATGTGCGACCGGGTGCTCGTCATGTATGCAGGGCAGATCGTTGAATCCGCTCCTGTGGAAGCGCTTTTTCATGCGCCCAAACACCCCTATACGAAAGCTCTACTCCAAGCGACAGCGCGCCTGAGCAGATCAAAAGAGAATCCGCTTATTCCCATTGAAGGGACCCCTCCCCATCTTGCTGTAGAGCCGAAAGGATGCGCATTTTGTCCGCGCTGTGTGCATGCGATGCATATCTGCGCTAAAGAGTCCCCCATCCTCTATAACCCCGAGTCTAACCACTATAGCCGCTGTTTCCAACACGATCTGAGGAAAGGCCCATGATCTCTGTCCACCAGCTCACCAAACGCTATCCCCTAAAAAATCGCACTCTTACCGTCCTCAATAATGCCTCCTTTTCCATTTCAGAAGGAGAGACTTTAGGTCTTGTCGGCGAATCGGGCTCTGGTAAATCGACGCTCGGAAAGTGCCTGCTCCACCTAGAGCCCCCTTCTTCCGGCTCTATCGTCTATAAAGGACGCGCGCTCGATACTTTCTCAAAAAAGGAGCTCTTTGACTTTCGCAAAGAGGCGCAAGTGATCTTCCAAGACCCTTATGCCTCTCTCAATCCCCGGATGACCGCAGCCGATCTGATTGCAGAGCCCCTCCGCATCCACCGCACCCACACAGAGCAAGAAATCCCTAAAACCCTGCACACCCTTCTCGACCTCGTCGGTCTCCCCTCCACCTCCCTCGGGAGATTTCCCCACGAGTTCTCAGGAGGGCAGCGGCAGCGGATAGGCATCGCAAGAGCCCTTGCCCTTAAACCCCGCTTTCTCGTCTGCGATGAACCCATCTCTGCTCTGGATGTGTCTGTTCAAGCCCAAATCGTCAATCTCCTCAAAGGGCTGCAAAAGGAGCTCGGGCTCACCTACCTATTTATCGCTCACGATCTGGCTATGGTCAAATACCTCTCTGACCGCGTTGCTGTCCTCTACCTCGGGCATATCGTCGAGATCGCGCCCGCTGAAGAGCTCTACAATACTCCGCAACACCCTTATACTCAGGCACTTCTGGCGTCTATACCGGTCCCAGACCCCCTCATCGAGCGCTCCCGTCCCAAGCCTGCGCTCCATGGGGAAATCCCCCAGATCGCCTCTCCCGGCTGTCCTTTCGCCTGCAGATGCCCCCATGCCACCGACCTCTGCAGGACCACCCCTCCCCCCCTCGTTCAACTCACCCCTACCCATCAAGTTTCCTGCCACCTAAAGCCTTAATTATTAGCTACTTGAATAGATATCAAAATATGTTTTACATGTAATCAGAACCATGCTATAATAAAGATTATATAAAGGAGATTAATCATGGTAACTGCAGTTACAGAACAAACAGTCGTTAGAAATGGCGTCTCTCTTAAATGCCAATATGAGCCCATTTCAAAGGCTCAACACACGATTAATGTCCAAAATATCCAAACTAAGACAAGCGAGATCAGAAAATTCGAAGCGGTGAAATGGGGTACCATCGGCGCTACGGTGGGAACTATAGCACTAACCGTTGCAGCAGCTGTTGCCGTCTATTTTTGCGTTTCTAATCCCATTGGCTGGATTGTAGGTCTTGCCCTAGTAGCAGGCCTTGCCGTTGCAATTGGAAAACATGGAGCTATGGCGACTCAGGAACATCTTGACGATCTTAACTTAGAGCTCAAGGACATGCGCTCTAAAGCGAATCCAAACGCGCCTAGCAAAATCACCTTTTCAGCCACAGACATGAATAGGCTCATCAGAGGAATCGAGGGCGGTGTAGACGAAGCGCTCCACCCCAAACACTGGGCTCCCTAAGAGACTGCCTGTGGAATTAGGCTTCGTCGATTTTCGGGATTATTTTGGCCGCTTTTCCACTGGATTTCGGGGGTCAATATACGCTAGTTTGATATTGACCCCCGAAATCCAGTGGAAAAGCGGCTCAAAAGAACCCGAAAATCGACAGAAGCTAATTTCACAGGGAGTCTCTAAGCCTGTTGTAACTGCTTGGGAATCTGGAAGACCACATCCTCAACAGTAAATACCACATCCTCAACCTCCGTGACGCCAAGCGTGCGTAGTCTCTGAATGCAGGCCTGTACAATCCCCTCAGGAGTTGAAGCCCCTGCTGTTAACCCGATCACTTCTACATCTTTCATCCACTGGGGATCGACCTCCTCAGGGCCATTGATCAAATAGGACGGGATCCCACGCGTCGCGGCGACCTCGCGGAGGCGATTGGAATTTGAACTTCTGGGATCACCCACTACCAAAACTAAGTCTGCCTCATCGGTGATGTCGCGCAGCGCCAGCTGGCGATTGGTCGTCGCATAACAGATGGAAGAGCTGGCTAAGGTCTCAATATGGGGGTATTTGCTAATCAGCGCTTCAGTCACCTCTTTCACATCGTCGAGACTTAGAGTCGTCTGCGTTGTGTAAAAGAGGGGCTGATCTTGAGGGAACTTAAGAGCCTCGACATCTTTTGCCGTTTCGATAATCGTGGTCACATCAGGAGCCTCTCCCGCCGTCCCGATGATCTCTACATGGTTGCGATGGCCAATTAATAGGATCTGATACCCTTTTTGCGCGTAGCGCTTAACCGCGGAGTGAACTTTCGTGACCAGTGCGCAAGTCGCATCAATTTCGATTAACCCACGCGACTTTGCCAGCTCGCGGACAGCAGGGGAAACCCCATGGGCAGAGTAGATCAAACGAGAACCAGGGGGAACCTCCTCTAAATCCTCGATAAAAAGAGCCCCTTTCCGTTTGAGATCTTCAACGACGTGCTTATTGTGAACGATCTCATGCTTGACATAGATCGGGGCCCCCCAGAGCTCAAGGGCCTTCTCGACAATCTCAATCGCTCTAACCACCCCTGCACAAAAGCCCCTTGGCTTAGAAAGCAACAACTTCATCTCTGTATCCTAGCGTAAGCATTTAGTATCGTATATAACTCGTAGTAAACCTCAGGAAGAGGGTGTTCTCTCGAATGTCCGCAAAGCGCCTCAATCGTAGGCAGCGCAATCGTTCCCTCTCCCCTTCCAAATGAAAAGATGGGGCCTGGAATCTGGAGCCCCTCGGGAATCCCATAGGGGGCGATGAGAAAATCGACATCGGGAAGGGAAACCGTCTGGGTCAAAAGGGTCAAAGCAGCGCTGAGCGCATCGATCGGGCTACCCGAGGTCACGCTGACCCTCTGATCCCGAATCGCATAACGGACGAGCTCAGGGGTATCCAAAGCCAGGGAATTTCCCAGAACCTCCTGGGTGATCCCCCCCTCTTTCCAAGGGGCCAGTTCAGCGGTCATCTGGCTATTTAGCCAGTCTGGTGGAGCGTCCTTTGCAACGAGTGCCTGGAGACCTGCTCGAAATAACCCTTTTGCTCTCTGGAGCTTATGACTCCCCCGGCTTCCCAGATCCTCGCCAAAGAGGGCTTCCGCCATCTCTTTTTGCAAACGGGCTGGATCCTCCTCTTTCTCTTTAGAAAGGAGCACGAAAGAGCCTATTGCAAGCGTAACAGCTCCGAATAGAAGAGAGGTTTTCCAATTGCGTCCCATGAGCACAGCTCCACACAAAGGAGGCATTTTACTCAAATTGGGGAATTCTAGTCATCAGATACGTCTGCGGCGCAGCGGAACCCGTAGGTGCCGTTCATGAGGCCGGGATTGTTGCGGTGGCGGTGCGCGCAGCGCATATCCTCGCGGGAGCTCTTCCAGCATCCCCCTCGAAGGACGCGGTAGACTCCCTGCTGGGGTCCCTTAGGATCATTGGGTTCTTGGACAGAGACGTCATAGTAATGGTAATCATACCAGTCCTGACACCACTCATAGACATTGCCCGCCATATCATAGAGCCCATACTCATTCGGGGCATAACTCATGACTGGGGTAGTATCGGAGCTAAAGAAGTTGGCCTGACTCCTCTCGATCGTGTTGCCTGTAGGGAAAAGGGCGTCCTCTTTGCCGCCGTAGCTTGCAATCTCCCACTCCGCCTCCGTCGGCAGGCGCTTTCCGACCCATTTTGCATAGGCGACCGCTCCATACCACGTGACGCCTACAACAGGGTGTTTTGCGTAGCCCGATTCGATGAGGAGCTGACCTCCACTGCGCCGAATGCGGGAGTCGCGCAGGCGGATGATGTCGTTGTTATTGCAATCTTTTTCTCCACCCATCGCCTCGAGGAAACGGACGAACTGCTCATTCATCACAGGATGGGTATCGAGTGCAAAGGAGTGGAGGTGGATCGCGTGGCGGGGCATCTCATCGCGCCCTCCATGATTGCTTCCGCGTAGGTATGTCCCTGCGGGAATTACTGCCATGTCGGTCAGGAGGGGTTCGACGGTTTTTTCCTCAGAGGGGGCGGGTTTATAGGGTCCAATGGTCGTCTCGACTTGGAAAATTGCCCCCGGGTCGGGTTCAAATGCAGGGCGGGCGATCTCTTGAGGGTTGAGAACGGGTTTGGGAGCTTGGGTCTTGGCAGGGCGGGATGTTCCTGATATGTCGGTAACCACCCACTCCTCGATCTTGTCGCTGAGTAGATCGGGACGTTTTGCTGGGTCTGTTTGGAGACATCTGCAGATGAGAAGATCCCAGTTCCACCTAAGCGAGGGATTTTTCTTCGAGGGGAGCTCAAAATACCCCTCGGGCAGTTCCATGGTGAGCAGGTAATAGAGAAGGACGCCAAATGCATAGACATCGGCTTTACTCCCCGTTGCTTTGGGATTGCCTACAATTTTTTGCTCAGGCGCCAAAAAGGCAAAATTTTCACAGAAAGAGCGGTGGAGCGATGCGGCTGCCTGCACATCCCAAGGGCCAGGTGCATACCGGGTTTCCGCTCCTTCCCCTGTATAGCCAATCGAAGATCCAAGTCGAGAGGCGATCGCGTGGTATGTGCGGCTAAGCAGCGCTAAGGGTCCAATGATGCGTGAGAGTCCAAAATCGGTGAGCACAGCATGGATCCCTTGCGCCGTTTCCTGGATGAGAATATTGCGAGGCTTTAGCATCCCATGTGCAGTCGGGTGCGCGGCATCCAAAGCAGAGGCGATCTGGCGCGCTAAGCGCAAAACGAGATCCTCTGAGAGGCGCCCTTTATGCGCGCAATACTCGGCAAGATTTAAAGCGAGCGCCTGATCCAGGTTAAGCACGGGATCTGCGACGAGAAAAAACGCGGCGCCGACAAGCGTTGCATTATGGATCTTTGCGATATGGGGATGATCGAGTTTTGAGAGTGCTTCGACCTCTTTTTCAAACCGTCCGACCCATTCAGGATCGACGCTCATCTCTTCCGGTAGGAGTTTGAGAAAGAAGGGTTTTTTCAAAAAGCGGTGCTCAGCGAGGTAAGCTTGTCCCATCGAACCGGGTTTTAGGGGCTCGAGCAACTGGTAATCGCCAAGTAACTGCTTCTTCATGCTGACACCTATAATTTCTCGATTGCCTCAAAGATCTCTGCAGGCACGAGAAGAGGCGCTAGGCAGCGATCTGGATAGCATATGTATACCGCAGTCTGACCGTCTACTGGATTTTTATCAACAAGAGAGGGGATCTTCTCGAGAAGTTCTGCATCATCCCCTTTTTTCCAAATGACTGCGAGATGGGGGATGTAGCGGCTATGAAGCGCGCTGTGGATCTCCTTTTGCAGTGTGCAAGCTGCATCGAGAGCCACAACGACAGTAGGGGCTTTCTTATCGAGATACCGCTGCAGAGCGATGAGATGGTAACAGGCGCCGGGTGGATAGATTTCCATGTAGTGGCGGGCCGATTTGAGAAGATCCTCTGCCACCAAAAGATAGCGCTCCTCTCTCGTGATTTGGTAGAGGCGTAGGAGATTCTCTGCATGGACTGCGTTCCCAGAGGGTTCTGCCCCATCGTAATATTCACATTTGCGAATCAGCAGGTGGGGATCTTCAAGAGAGGAGTAGAAGGCGTGTCCTTCCATTTTAAATTCCCGTTCGAGCACACCTGCGAGCTCAAGCGCCCAGCTGAGGTAGGGCGTGCCACACCCCTCCTCGAAAAGAGTCAAAAGCGCTTGAATGAGGAAGCTATAATCATCAAGGCCAGCGGAAAAACGGGCTTCTGCCTCTCTCCATCTGCGCAAGAGATGTCCCTCTTTCCAGAGGTGTGTTTTGAGAAAATCTGCCGCCTTGAGCGCGGCATCGAGATACTCTGGTTTTCCGAGGGGGTACGCACAGCGCGCGAGCGCATCGATGGCAAGCGCATTCCATGAGGTGATCACTTTGTCATCTTTAAACGGTCTTGGGCGCTCCTGCCGCTTTTTCAATAGGCGTGCCTTGGCACTTCCCATCAAATCCTCGATTTCTTTGAGAGAAACGCCGCTTTCCTCCGCATACTCCTCAAGACTGTGCGCGAGGTGAAGCACGCTTCTTCCCTCGAAATTCCCCTCAAGGCTCACGCCATAAAATTCACAAAAGACCCCCGCCTCCTCTGGAGTGAGAACGGCGCGGATCTCTAAGGGCGTCCAGGTATAGAACATCCCCTCCCGCCCTTCGATATCCGCATCCTCTGCAGAGTAAAACCCCCCATCTACATGCCGCATCTCGCGCAAAAGATACGCACATGTCTCCTCAGACACCCTGCGGTAAGCCGGCTTACGGGTATAACTCCACGCAGCGGAGTAGGTGCGCGCAAGCAGGGCATTGTCATAGAGCATCTTTTCGAAATGGGGAATCTCCCATCTTTCATCTACTGCATACCGGGAAAATCCCCCACCGAGATGGTCGTAGATTCCCCCTCTTTGCATACTGCTGAGCGTCAGCTCCACACAGTAGAGGGCGCGGCTGTCCTTGTGGAGCGCCGCGAAGTCGAGTAGAAAGAGCGCTTGATACCCCATGGGGAACTTGGGTTCTCCTTTAAGCCCTCCATGTACAGGGTCCATCAGCTCAAAAAATGTCTCGACCGCTTTTTTAAGTTGCGCTTCCCTAGGAATCTCCTCACCTACGATCTTTGCCGACTCAGAGAAGATCTGCACAATCTTATCTGCCTGTTCGATGAGCTGATCCCTCTCTCCACTTTGCCAGAGCTCTTCGATGTGTTGGATAAATTGTCCCATGCCGAGCATTCCGCGCCGATTCGCGGGCGGCAGATAGGTCACTGCAAAAAATGGCTTGAGCTCCGGAGTGAGAATTAAATTGAGAGGCCATCCGCCAGCAGATGCCATTAGGGCCTGCGCAAACTCCATATAGAGGCTATCAACCTCAGGGAGCTCCTCTCGATCCACCTTGATATTGACAAATGCTTTATTCATCTGCCCTGCGATCTGCGGATCGGTGAACGATTCCTTTTCCATTACGTGGCACCAGTGGCACGTCGCGTAGCCAATAGAGAGGAAAATGGGCTTATTCTGTTTTTTGGCCTCTTCAAATGCCTCTACTCCCCAAGGATACCAATCGACGGGGTTGTGGGCATGCTGCTGCAGATAGGGGGACTTCTCATGGATGAGACGATTCGTGAAAGAAGGGGTGCCCATAACGGATTACAAGATCCCTAGGAACTTTGCAAAGTACCATGCAATCACAAGCACCGCTGCGGCAGCTCCTGTCCAGAGCAAGTTAGGCAGCCATTTACTTCCTCCTCCGAGACCTCCTCTGACCTCAAGCGTTCCAATTCCATAGGAGAATTCATGCTTTTCTGCGGGCATCCGAAAAATATTGGGATTTAGGCGCATCATATCCTCAATGTCGACACCTAAAAATTGCGCGTATTGCTTCATGAATCCCAGCGCGTAGACGCCTGAAATGAACTCGTCGATCCTCCCCTCCTCAATTGCCTCAAGATAGGTCGAGCGGATCGATGTGGAATTTTCCACTTCCTTTAAAGAGAGATTGAGATCCTTGCGCCTTGCTCGAAATATCTCCCCAACCCCCTGCAGCCCCTCACTCATACTCCTCCTCACAAATAGGTGACCTCACTATGCCCTTGTGTTTTTTCGAAATCAATGCAAAAATGCGCTTTTCCACATCGGGATCTTAGATGACTCAAGAGAAAACCTCCTGTTTTGTCACGACAATCGACCTTAGGCTGGCAGACAAACTCCAAAGCGACCTCGCGGAGCAGGGGTTTACCCTGAAGACTCCCGCCTACACGATTTTTGCCGCTCAAAAAAAGGGGGTCTCGTGCACGCTCTACACCTCGGGAAAACTAACCGTGCAAGGCAAAGAGATGGCAGAGTTTATCACCTTCTATCTCGAGCCAGAAATCCTTCAATCTGTCGCTTATAGCTACCCGGAGACCCAGGTCGATCTCAAATCTCACATCGGAATCGACGAGTCGGGGAAAGGGGACTTTTTTGGCCCCCTATGCATAGCTGGTGTCTATGCAACGGAGCTTCAAATCAAAGAGCTGCTCGCAATTGGCGTCAAAGACAGCAAGACCATTCCCGATACATCGATTCGCAAACTCAGCAAAAAAATCCAAGCGATTTGCCCCTTTTCGATCGTCTATCTCAGCCCGAAAAAATACAATGAGCTCTATCAGAACTTTCGGAACCTCAACCGCCTCTTAGCTTGGGGACACGCCACAGCCATTGGAGAACTCGTCGCAAAAACAGGCTGCACCGATGTCGTCATCGACCAGTTTGCAAGTGAAGATGTCGTGATCAAAGCCTTAAAACAAAAAGCGCTCAGCGTCTCGCTTACGCAAAGGCATAAAGCGGAAGCCGATCCCGTCGTCGCTGCCGCCTCAATCCTCGCTAGAGCCAGCTTTGTGGAAGGGTTAGAGCGGCTCGGTAAACCCTTTGAGGTCGAACTTCCCAAAGGCGCCTCACCGCTTGTCAAAAAAATGGGGACGCTTCTTGTGCGCAAATATGGAAGCGGCATCCTAAATGACGTCGCGAAGCTCCACTTTAAGACCACGCAGGAAATCCTCCATGATCAAGCGCCTGATTCTCAGTAATCTCGTCCTCGTTGAAACCTGTGAGATCCACTTTGGCCCCCATTTCAATGCCATCACGGGAGAAACTGGCGCCGGCAAAACCGCCCTACTCGAAGCGATCCACCTTTCCCTTGGAGGAAGGGCCGATAGCTCCTTGATCCGCAAAGGGGAAGAACGCGCTTTTGTCGAGATCGCCTTTGATATCGAAGAGCCTGCGCGCCTGAAAGAGCTCCTGGAACCAGCGGGGATCGATTTTGACCCGAGTGAATACCTCATCATTCGAAGAGAGCTTGTCCGCGAGGGGAAAAACCGCGCCTTTATCAATTGCCATATGGTCCCCCTTCCCCTTCTGCAAAGCATCGGCAGTGCGCTCATCGATCTCATCTCCCAGCATTCCCATGAAGCGCTCCGCACAAGTGATGCGCAAAGGGCGCTTCTCGACCGCTATGGCAGTCTCGACCCCCTTCTCCTCGCCTTTCAAGAAGCCTACAGGGAAGAAAAACGGCTCTCCAAAACCCTCGAAGAGCTCAAAACCCTGGGAGCTACACGTGAGCGCGAGGAGGAGACCTTCCGCTTTCAACTTGGTGAAATCGAAACGGTCGGACTAAAAAAGGGAGAAGAAGAAGCCCTCTTCGAGCAATATCAAAGACTCAGTCACTCTCAAGAGATCAGCGCAAAAGTGCATACCCTCACAGAAGGGCTCAGCACTCTCACTCCCACCTTAGCGCGGCTCTACAAGACCTGCGATTCTCTTGCCCCCTTCGATAAAACTCTCGAAGAACCGACGTTGCACCTCCATGAAGCCCTTATCCATCTCCAGGAATCAAGCCGTTCCCTTGCCTCCTACGCCGATCGTCTGGAAAGTGATCCGAGCACACTGGCCATCCAAGAAGCCCGCCTTTCTACAATCTCTCGCTTAAAGCGCAAGTATGGAAACACGTGGGAAGAAGTCGAGACCTATGCAGAAAGGCTCCGCTCCGATCTCTTAAAACTGGAAACCCTAGTAGAAACCACCGAGCAGACAGAGGAGAAGCTGAGCAAAGCGCGCGCTCTAACAGATGAAGCAAGCCGCAAACTCACCGCTGCAAGAGAAGGCGCTGCTGCCCGTTTCCAAAAGGTGCTTACGGCTCAAATTCGGGAGCTCAACATGCAAAGCGCTGAGCTCACCATTACCCTCAAACCCACAACGCGCCACAGCTTCGGAGATGACACCATCGACTTCTATTTGATGGCCAACCGCGGCGAACACCCCGCCCTTGTTAAAGACCATGCCAGCGGTGGCGAGCTCTCCCGCCTCCTCTTCGCGATCAAGATCGCCCTTGCTGAAAAAAATGATACTCCGACGCTCCTTTTCGATGAGATTGATGCCAATGTCGGAGGGAAAACCGCTACGCTCATCGGTGAAAAGCTCCAAGTCCTTGGCACCTATCGCCAGGTCATTTGCATCACCCACTTCCCTCAAGTCGCATCGAAAGCTGAGACCCATTTTGCCGTCCAAAAGGTCGAAAGAGAAGGGCGCACGCTCACTGAGATTCAGGCACTTACGGAAATAGAGCGACAAGGAGAGCTTTTACGCATGCTCGGTGGCGACCCTCAGGCAAACAAATTAAAGTTTTAATTGTATCTTGTTTGCTATCTCTATCTATGATAAAATAATAACGCATGTTAATTACAGAATTAAAAGCTACATTCTTTGGCTTTCCATTAGAAACGCAGCAGGGCATCTGTGAGCGCGTTAAAACCATATTGGGCATCCAAGAACCCCTAGAGCATCTCCGCGATCTCTTTTCCCATCCCCGTTTTCACGCCCAAACATTTGAGCAGGTCTTTTGCCCTGTAAGGTACCATCTTTTTACAGAGGAAGAGAAAGGACTCCTCCATGCAGAGCTGAAATATAGAGCTCAAAGAGAAGGTGTAGCAATAGAAGACTGGGACGCCGATTGGGGCAAATACCATCCATTTGACAGCATTCCCCGGTTTGTCAAAGCCTGCGCCGCACTTGCGAACCCCGCTCGTGAAGTAGAAAAGCAATACCCAAAGATCCCAGAAAACCTCCTCGCTTGCTGCCCCGATCAGGTTCCAGAAAGAGCAGAGCGCTATCTCGCTCTCCAGAACCGATTCGATGCACTCTGTGCAAAACACCCTGAATTAGCCAATGAGCTCCGCATCAGAGCCTGGCATGGGATCCAAAGACATTACCTGATGCATCCCGATCTCCTTCCTACCCATCATCTGATCTCTGTCCTCGATGAGCTCCAATCCGACTCCTATGACACCAACACTCTCGGTATCTACTATGACCGCCTGCTTTCTCGCCTTTCCTTCCACCCTTCTATATTGGATATTGGCAAGCAGACCCACCTCCTAAAAATCCGTGACATTGCAAAACAACAGTTACAAACAAATACCCTACAACGCGCAGATGAATCTTTCTGCAAGGAAATTTATGTCCTTCGCTCTCAAGAGGGAATTTTAGGAAAATTAAAACCACTGCCTAAGCAACTCGCAATCACAGAAGCTTATGCAGCAGCCTCAGATCAGGTGCTGGGGTTTGGGATGACAGCGCCGACGATGCTAGTTAGCATGCAACTCAAAGAACGGGTTTTTAAGCCGGAATTGATTCAATCCCTGCCAGGGAATGTAAAAAATGGGATTTTTGGTTCGATGTATCAGCTCTTTGGCAAGGGAAAACAGATCCATGCGCTCGGTGAAAAACTATTTTGTGATCTAGATGGATATACTTCTGAAAGGGATCAAAAAATCGAAGCGATTAATCACTACCTCTCCTCAGAAATCGGAAAGCAATATCTCAATGATTATGGGTACGGATCGTTACAGCAATGGATCTCTTTATGCGGTAGGGCCTATGATCTCCTCGTTAATGACCCAAATGGGGGAAAGAAGTTAAGGTCTGCACCCAAGGCGCTTTGTCATCTCTATGCACTACTTGGAATGATCAAAGGCTCAAAGGATTGTTCCTCGGGAAACACTCTTGTCGAATACGATCCGACACTCGGCAGAGTCGTTAATTTTTGGGACTTTGACGATGAGAGATCGCTTTGCACATCAACTACCCATTCTGAGATGCGAATGTGGCAGCTTGGACTCCCCCAATGCGCGCAGCCTTTTGATCGCGCTCTTCTTCTTCTGTTTTCTGACGAAGACACACTCATCCAAAGGCTGATAAGACAACAGGGTTCCTCTGAAATCCCTAGAGGCGCCTATGAAGCACAAAATACGCGCTTTAGACAGATTCTCTCCCTTTTCCGGGAGGAGCTACAAAAAGAAACCCCAACCTTAACCCCTCAAGATCTTTTCTTTACCCTCTTTGGAGGACGCGAAGAATTTAATGCCCTATCTGAAGGAACTTCAATTAGCCCCATCGAAATTTTTGAGTTTAATCTTTCAGAAGCTGGAAAGACTCACTGGTATGGTGATCAACAAAATCGCGTCGGAGAAAACATGAAACAACTCAATCAACCATGACAACTGCTCTCTTACCCGCCTTTTTTATTTCTTCTCAAAGCCATCTACATAATGATACCGCTTCACGCTTTGAATATGGGGGATTACACTTCAAATGCGCAACAGCAGCCTATGAAGCGGAAAAATTCTACGCAAATCCTGCCTATAAGGAGCGTTTTACGACGCTGAGTGCAAAAGAAGCATTTACCCTTTCTTCTAAGCTCCATCTGGAAAAATCTCCCGATTGGTTTGAAAGACGTGCCCATGTCATGTATCACGTTCTGAATGCAAAAATTGGACAAAATCCCTCTTGCCAGCAGGCTCTAAAAGACACAGGCTCTGCCTATCTAGCCTATGAAGGGATCGACCCCTTCTGGAACTGCTCTCTACAGGGATCTGGTCAAAATTATCTCGGTCATTATTTGATGCAGCTCCGTGAGAGATACTGCGGAACTGCAGTCGTCCCCTCTCCTCTTTCGAGTGAAATTCCCTCCCCCTTACCCATTTTGGGTAAATCTGAAGAAGCCATCCGAGAAGAGATCTCCACCCTCAACCAACAGATGGACGATGCGGAGTATGAGAAGCACACTCAAATAGCAAGACGCCCCGAGAACTCTGAATTCACGCGCTTTCCCACTAATAACTTCCCCTATGATGCAACCCTTGTTCCCCTAAAATCTGGTCGTTATATCAATGCGAATTTTGTGCTCGAGCAGGAGTTTATCTGCACACAGTCTCCACTTCCTAAGACGGCAGAAGATTTTTGGCAGGTCGTTCTTGAACAGAACGTTCGCATCCTAGCGATGCTCAATAGAATCGGAGATCCCGGAGACTACATCTATTTTCCAAAAGATCTAGAGGAGGAAATGCATTATGGCTCTATCCATCTCAGACTCAAAGAAGACCCTCTATTTTTTACCGATCCCACCTGGCAACAAGCTCCCCATCTCGAGGAGCCCCATGCGTTTACCATCCGCCATATCAAAATCTGGCGTGAAGGAGAGCAGCCCCATTATGTCCACCATTTCCAGTATCACAACTGGCGCGACTTTTCGATTGGCAACACGCATGCTGTTGCCAAAATGGTGACAGAAATTGATGCGCTTCACAAGGAAGGTCCCATTTTGGTGCATTGCCATGCAGGCGTTGGGAGAACAAGCGCGCTCATTACAATCCTCGACCAACATAAAAAACAACCCGAGCAAGTTGATGTCATGGACTGCGTAAGACGGCAGCGCGATCCCCAAGAGGGAAGGTACTATGGGATGATGCAAGCCCCCGAACAATATCTTTTCAGTTACCAGGTTCTCGAAGAGCTTCGAAGCTGAGAGAGACTGTCTGAGTTGCGGGATAAATGCCCCTTCGACATAATGCGCGAAAAAGGAGCATACCGTGAAGCGGCATCTTCCCCTCGTGGGCTTAGTTCCCCTTTTTTTCCTCACGACCTCGTATGAGCTCATCACCAACTACGGGTTTGTCGATAAGGAAAATCCCCTCCACTTCGACGCAGAGTATAGACACGTTGCTCCCGCCAAATTCCGCACCGCTTCGGTTAAAGGCTCTAAAGCCACCTATGATGATGCCCACGCCTACCTCTACTATTCCCACTATCTGACCCCCGATAACTCGCTGAGCTGGAAGGTGGGGTATTCCGCGCTTGAATTCGACTGGAGCCAGAACCCCAGGTTCCGCGGCGATCACTACCACTTCGCAAGTGCCTCTCTAGGATGGGTTTCCACATCCATTCAGGATTGGAGATGGATCCTAGCCACAGGGGTCTCTGTTGACACCCATACCTTTAACTTCGGCAAGACGGGCGTCTACTATGGGATGATGTGGGGGCGCTATCAGTTCTCCCCAAATATCGGAATGCACATCGGCTGGTGTGGCTATGTCGGAGTAGAAAATGGGTATGTCCTTCCGATTTTGGGAATTGATTGGAGCGTTGGGAAGCACTGGCAATTCAACGGGATCTTCCCCGTCAATCTGTCGATCCAATACAACTTCAACGCTTCTTGGGCCATGTCTATCGAGGCCGCGGCATTTGGAAGACCCTACCGCTTTCCCATGCGCGTGCATGATGGAATTGGCAAGTTTGATGGGGGGATCTTCGAGGTGTACTCAAAAGGGGTGGAACTCGATCTGAAATACCGATTTGGCAACAACTTCTATGCCTCAATCGGTGGGGGATGGAATTTTGGTGGCTGGATCCTGATCAAAGATCACGCCAACCACCATGGCAAGTACTACAAGTTTGACGATGCACCCTACGGACAGGCCCGTCTCGGATGCACCTTCTGAATTTATTTCACTAGTTGGAATGAGTTGATAAACGTATCGTAGTGAATCTCGTCGTAGTTTTGCACCTCACACTCCATTGCCATGAGATAGAGGCTATTTTTCACCATGAGCGCGCGTCCTTTAAAGTAGACACCGCCTGTGCGGATAAAGAAGTCGAGAGCTTCATGTCCACCGACGAGAGAGAGATCGGCGAAAATGAGTTGGTTGTTGGGATTGTGGGTCAAAATCCCATTTAAAAAGCCCTCGAGACTCATGCGCGCATAGGTCTCATCGACAAAGTCGGGATATTGAGCAATCAGGAGCAAAAAGACTGTCTTTTGGTCCATTGCAGAGATATACGCGTCGTATTTCAGATCAAACCCTTCCTCGGGAAGGCGCATTTTTTCAGAGAGATGGTCAGGATATTTAGGGAATTTCATCGAGCAGTTGCCGACTGCTGAATGAAACTCTTGCCAAGCGGCATCTAAATTCGGTGTCGCTACCTTTTTATTTGTAGCGGAGATGTGTCCATCTGTCGCACTTGCTGGGCAAGTCATCATGATCAGCGCAGTTGCTGCTGAAAAAAATATCCCTCGAAGTTTACTATTTTCCATACCCTTATCCCCTCTCCCCATTATTAATTATGCTGTTAATCCAAATCCTGATAACACCCATCCCACTACCCAAGTGATGACCGTCACGATCACGACTGGAATCAGGACGTTAAGTAATGCTTTCCATGCAGAGAACCCCTGTACTTCCCCGAGCGCTTTTAATAGGATGATAAATCCCCAAATCGAAACGATCGTCTGCATTAAAAACACGATAAATACGACGCCGGCTTGGTATCCAATGTAGGTCATCTCCGCAAAGTGGCGATCAAAAACCAGACCGCCAAAAACCCCCGTAAGAAGGACCCACATGAGGATCGTCACGCTGTTGGGCACGGTCGCCCAGGCCACAGCCGCACGGATCGTCTGATAATTTCCCTTTCCTCCAATCCATTTTCCCGTCCAGTGGAGGAGCCAGCTCGTCACCCCAATCCCAATCATCCCCAGAAAGAGGCAGACCACAAGAGAGCCTACCCAGATGGCCCAGAGGGGAATCTTCTCCACGAGGGAGAAGTTTTGGGACGCGCTTAGCGCCATGGGAAGACCATAGAGGATGCAGAGGAGAAGGTAGCCATAGCGGGGGTTTGTTTTGACAATCGAACGGATCGTAGCTCTAGGCTCGACCCAGATCTGTAACCAAGGATTCCCCTCATCACCCTTTGCCATATGCACACCACCTATTTCCCTTTGTTTTTATGATAAAAACAAATTAATAACTAATCAACAAAATAATTTTAATTATTAATAATAAAAAACGCTATCAATTGATAGCGTTTATTTGCAGGAATTTGAAACAATTTCTAATTACTCAGAGACGCCTTCGTCGTCGTTCGTATACTCTTCGTCGATGAGGATGTCTTCGTCTGTATCTTCTTGACTATCTTCATCATCCGCATCATCGCTGGGAGCTACAGTAGTAGGCGCCACAGGGGTTGAGTCCGCTGTGAGAAAAGATGTCATGCAAAGTAGGGATAACAAAAGCTGAATCATATCTCTCCTTAAGTTTTTTGGGTCACAGGATGGTAGCACTTAGACAACTATTGTTCAACACCTATTGAAATTAATTTAAACATGAATTAACTTAATAATATAAGGAGATAAATATGGCGCCTAGATTAAGACATATGAGAGCATACCGCCCAAGAAAGAGAACTAAAGGCGCAAGTCTTCATAAACAAGCTTTGCACGATTTAAAGCACAAAATCAGCTCGAATGTCGGTGCGATGCTGGTCCTCCATGAAGAAGGGGATAACTCCCAGTTTAGCCTCGCTCAAGCGCGGGCAAAAAGCGAATTTCTAAAGCACCGCAGCGAGATGGAAAAGATCGCAAGCACCATGGGAGACCGCTACATGAAGGCCGTGCGCGACTACCTAAATAGCGTCGATACCCTCCTTCATGTCGATCCCAATTGGATCGATCAAGAGAAGATCCGCACCTGTTACCAGATGACAGAGCGCCTGGAAAAAGAGCTTCAGATCGCCTGAGATAGAGCTGGATTTCGAAAGAGGTAGCCAGAATCGAGCAGCCTTTTAGGAATAACGCGCGCGCTGGCCAAGATCAATTCCTCCCCCATCTCTCCAAGAAGACACCGAATAACCCATGCAGGCACATGGAAAAATGCAGGCCTATGGAGCTGTTTTGCCAGGGTTTTGGCAAACTCTCCTTGAGTGACTGCCTCTGGGGCAACCAGATTGAAAGGACCTGATAGACTTTCTGTCATGAGAAGATGATAGAGTCCTCCCACCAGATCGTCGATCCCAATCCAACTCATGTACTGTCTTCCCGATCCCATCTTTCCTCCAAGCCCCAGCTGAAAGGGAAGCAGCAGCTTCTTGAGCATCCCCCCTCTTCTCCCTAAAACCACACCCAATCTAGCATGGACGACCCGGACCCCTCGGCTTTTGATCGGATCTAGACTTTTTTCCCACTGCTGACAGAGCTCTGCGAGAAATCCCTTTCCGGGACCGCTCTCCTCCGTCAAGAGCTCATTCCCCCGATCTCCATAGTACCCAATTGCCGAAGCGCAGATGACGACATGGGGTGGTCTGAGCGCGCGGGACAAAATCGTAGAGAGGAGCCAGGTATCTCTACAGCGACTTTGAAAGAGGCGTCTTTTTTGGTTTTTTGTCCATCGATGAGAGGCGATCCCCTCTCCAGCTAAGTGGATAACTGCATCAAAATCCTCAAATGCCTCTTGGAGAAAATCCCCATTTTCTGGATCCCATCCGACAGAGCCTGGAGGAGGGGTGAGCGAACGGACCAAAGGCACCACCTGATGTCCAGCGAGCTGCAGAAAAACCTTGAGTTCTAGGCCAATAAATCCAGAGGCGCCGCTAAGTAAGATCCGCATGGGGCGGTGGGGATGGGAGAGGATACACTTTAAATCCTCTCGAATCCTCTGATGGCGCCAGGAAAAGTACTTGGCGAGCTGTTTTTGAATCTGCTTTTTGAAAAAGGGGGTTTCAAACGCAACCTCATCGACCATCTGGCAGCTATGCGCATCTTGCGCAAGAAAGCGGTGCCTATGCGTATAGGATTGAAATGGCCCCACGACTTGCTCCATGCAAAACTGTTCGGGAGGCTGATAGTCGGTTCGATGCAGGATCCAATTCCCAGAAATGGGGCCGAGGTGCCATTTGAGCGGAATACAAGCCCCCTCTTCTGTGGGGAGTCCTGGAAGGGAAGAGAGCGTAAGGGTTGTCCATGGAGGAAGGAGTCTTTCAAGAGCTCCTTTGCGCATATGGTAGGCAAAGGCCTCCGCTTGGGATACAGGAACCTCCGACTGGGCGAGATATTTCATGATTTTGCCCACTTTTTATAAAGGAGAAGAGCCGCCTTGCCCGCTATGTCGTGGTCGACCAGAGGCTTTAGATGGCTAGGTCTGTGGATCTCGTTTGAGGAGAGGGATGCGAGCTCGGGAACATAGCGCCGAATGTACTCCCCCTTGGGATCAAATTTTTTGCTCTGGATGTAGGGATTGAAAATGCGGAAGAATGGAGCTGCATCCGCCCCGCAGCCTGCACACCACTGCCAACCGAGCGTGTTATTCGCAAGATCGGCATCGACCAAAGTCTCCCAAAACCATTTCGCCCCCTCCTGCCATGGGATGAGGAGATCTTTAACGAGAAAAGAGGCGACGAGCATACGCACCCGATTGTGCATCCATCCCGTCTCTAGAAGCTCCCGCATCCCCGCATCGATGATGGGCACTCCCGTCTCTCCCCTTTGCCAGGCTTTTAGCCATGCCGCCCGTTTTTTCCATGGAAAACCGGCATATTCCGATTTCAGGGGCTGAAAGGGGGTCTTTGGAAAAAAGTAGAGGAGATGGTGGGCAAACTCTCTCCAGCCGATCTGGCGCAAAAAGGGGGTCTCTCTACAGGTGGCAAATACTTGCCGTGGAGTGATCTCCCCAAAATGGAGATGGGGAGAAAGCCGCGAGGTCCCCTCCTCTGCAGGGAAATCCCGCTCCTTTTGGTAGGTCTTTGGGTGGAAACTCTTCAGTCTTTTCCAGGCCCCCTTTTCTCCTGGCTCCCAACTTGCGATAAGATCCTTGTCGGAAAGGAGAGGGAGATCCTCTAGATGAAGCCCCTTGTAGGGCATGGAAGGGCTTTTCCACCGTTTAGGAAAAGGGGGAAGTGGAGGGAGGATCTCCTCTTTTGTGCATGCATTCCAAAAAGGGGTAAAGACCTGATAGGGATTGCCAGTTTGAGTGAGGATGGTCCCCGGCTGAAACAGCAAGTCGCCAGGGAGCGCTTCCGCTGTGCATCCCAGGGAGCGACATAGGGATATAACCCTTTTTTCTTGGGCGAGAAGAGCAGGTTCATAGCGCTGGTTCCAGAGAAGATGAGTAATTTTCCCTTTCGAGATCCATTTTTTTAAGACTTCAAGGACGGGACCTTTTTCAATGCAGAGGGAAAGACCCCTCTCTTTGAGATCCTTCTGTAAACTCTTGAGGGAATGGTGCAGCCACCATCTGCTGGCAGTGCCCATCTCCCAAGGACGCTCCTCTTCAGGAGAATAAATATATAGAGGAAGGATAGGGCGCCCGATCTCCACCGCTCGGACCAGTGCGGGGTGATCGGAGAGGCGCAGGTCACTTCTAAACCACACAATTGTTGTCATAGAGAAGCGACCTGAACCTCGTGGAAATTACATCTTCTTACCACATTTTTCACAGCATCCGCAAGAAGAACCGCAGCACACATGCTTGCAGCGCGGAATGAGCGAAAGGCACCATACGCCAGATAGACCGACGATGGAGTAGACGAATCGGCTCATCCAGGTGGTATTTCCGTGGAATAGCCAAGCCACTAAGTCAAATTGGAAAAAGCCCCATAGACCCCAGTTAATCGCCCCAATGAGAACGAGAAGAAAAGCGAGCACTTTTAAACACTTCATAACATCTCCCTGTGTACATCCTCATTGTAGGAGATATTTCAGGTTTTGTCATTCTTTTTTTTAAAGAGCTGCCATTTTCCTCTTTACAGGAAGAATTTCGAAGGAGTATGATCGCGCGCTATGGATTTAGATGAAACCGCTCTAAAAAAACTCAGCAAGCTCTGCCGAATCGAATGCACGGAGGAAGAGGCTAAAGAACTGGGGGCGAAGCTCTCCACTGTCCTCAAATACATCGCCCTTCTCGATGAGGTGGATACCACCCATGTGACCCATTGTAACCGCGTCAATGAGACGCAAGCCAATGTGATGCGCGAAGATGTGACTGGCGATCTCCTGCCGCGAGAGACCTTCCTTGCCAATGCCCCCTCTCACGTAGGAGGGATGATCCGCGTGCCTCCTGTGATCAAATTTAATCCTTAAAAGGCCTGGAGTATCTGATGTATCGCCTCTCTGCCCATGCCCTAAATGCCCTCTTTGTTAAAGGAGAGATCTCCGCTGAAGAGATCGCCTCTTCCACCCTAAATCGGATTGCCAAATACGACCCCAAAGTGGGAGCCTTTCTACACCTTCTCTCTGACCGTGTGATGGAAAAAGCGCGCCAGATAGACCAAAAACGAAAAGAGGGAAAACCGCTCGGCAAGCTCGCGGGGGTCCCCATTGCGATTAAAGACAATATCCATATCCAGGGAGAGCTCACCACCTGCGGATCCCGCTTTCTCGAAAATTACCGGGCCCCTTTTGCAGCCACAGCGACACGCCTTCTCGAGGAAGAGGATGCTCTTCTCATTGGAAAGACGAATCTCGATGAGTTCGCGATGGGCTCCTCCACAGAAAATTCTGCCTACCACCTCACGAAAAACCCCTGGCAACTCAGCTGCTCTCCTGGAGGCTCCTCAGGAGGGTCTGCAGCCGCCGTCGCTGCGCGATTTTGCCCGATTGCCTTGGGAAGCGATACGGGAGGCTCTGTAAGACAACCCGCTGCATTTTGCGGAATTGTGGGCTACAAGCCAACTTATGGACGCGTCTCGAGATACGGCCTTGTCGCCTTTGCCTCTTCTCTCGATCAGATTGGACCGCTCACCCACTCGGTGCGCGATACCGCGCTTGTCATGGAGGTGTTAGGAACGCCTTGCGCTCAGGACGCCACAAGTATCCATTTAGCCCAAGAAAAATACCTCGAAAAGATCGAAAAACCTATTCGAGGGATGAAGATTGGAATCCCCTGGCACTTTCTCGAGCAGCTAGAGGAGCCTTGCAAGAAGGTCTTCCTCAAAGGGATTGAGGTGTTAAAGGGAGAAGGCGCGGAGATTGTCGATGTCGATCTCGATCTTTTGAAATACGCAATTGCCGTTTACTACATCTTGGCTACTGCAGAAGCCTCGACAAACCTCGCGCGCTTTGATGGGATTCGGTATGGCAAGCGCTCCGTAAGGGCAGCTACTCTCGAGGAGATTTACGACTTCTCTAAGCAGGAAGGGTTTGGGCCCGAAGTGAAAAAGCGGATCTTGCTCGGCACTTACGTCCTCTCGTCCGGATTCCAAGACGCCTATTATAAAAAGGCGCAGAAGGTCAGAGCATTGCTGATCCAAAAGTTTAACGCCGCTTTTGAAAAGTGCGACCTCGTCTGCATGCCCACCTCCCCTACGACGACATTTCCCCTCGGCTCCATCCAAGATCCCGTGCAGATGTATCTTCAGGATATCTTTACCGTTGGGGCAAATCTCGCCGGCATTCCCGCCATCAGCACTCCCTGCGGCTGGAGCGAAGAGAATCTCCCCTACGGGATCCAGTTCTTAGGACCTAAAATGCACGATGGCGCCGTGCTCCAGTGTGCCCACGCGTTTGAAAAAGCATCCAAAGATTCTCACCGCGTTCCCCCACTTTTTGATAATGAGGTCTCCTCATGAGTTCGATCCCCTATGAAGACTGGGAGCCGGTCATCGGCCTTGAAATCCACGTCCAGCTAAATACGAAGTCAAAGCTATTTAGCAGAGCGCCGAATCGCTTTGGCGATGAGCCCAACACGAACATCACCGACGTCTGCACAGGCCAGCCCGGCACGCTTCCTGTCCTTAATAAGGAGGCTGTGCGCAAGGCGGTCCAGTTTGGATGCGCTGTTGGAGCGCGGATTGCCCCCTTTTCCAAATTCGATCGCAAATCCTATTTCTACCCAGACAGCCCCCGCAATTTTCAAATCACCCAATTCGATGAACCCATCCTCATTGGAGGGGCTGTCGCTGTCGATTTTGGAGACCACACAAAACACTTTGCCATCCACCACGCCCATTTAGAAGATGATGCGGGGATGCTCAAACACTTTAGCACCTTTGCAGGAGTCGACTATAACCGCGCCGGCGTACCCCTTCTCGAGATCGTCTCTGAACCCTGTATGCACACCCCCAAAGAGGCTGCCGCCTATGCGATGGCCATCCGCGCGATCATGCAGTATATCGACGCATCCGACTGCAATATGGAAGAGGGGTCTCTCCGCGCCGATTGCAATATCTCTGTCCGCCGCAAGGGGGAAAAGGAGCTGCGAAATAAGGTCGAGATCAAAAACCTCAACTCCTTTCACCATATGGAGCTGGCGATCGAGTCGGAGATCCGCAGGCAGATTCGCCTCTATACTGCGCATCCCCACCAAAACCCCGCTGAAATTCTCGGCAAAGGAACCTACCGGTTCGACCTCGACAAAAAGGAAACCGTTCTCATGCGAGAAAAAGAGGGCGCCGAGGACTACCGCTATTTCCCAGAACCCGACCTCCCCCCCATCCTCCTCTCCCCTACCTATATTGAGGAGATCAGAGCCTCTCTTCCCGAACTGCCTCACGAAAGGTTTAAGCGCTATGTGGGCACGCTTGGCCTCCCCACCGGCTCTGCCACACTTTTGATTAATGACAAAAAGCTCGCCGACTACTTTGAAGAGGCGCTCACTGTTTGCAACAGCCCCAAAAACGTCTGCAACTGGATTACGGTGGAATTTGTCGGGCGCTTTAAGGATACGGGCAAGGACCTCCTCAGTTCAGGGATTAAAGCAAAGGCGATTGGCAAACTCGTTGCCCTAATCGAAAAAGGGGTAATCACTGGAAAAATTGCCAAAAGTGTCGCAGACGACCTATTTGCAAATCCAGAAAGTGACCCTGAAGAGATTGTCAATCGGAACCCCGATTACCGGCCAATTCAAGACACCTCGAGCATCGAGCCCCTAGTAGATGAGGTGTTAGCTGCTCATCCTCAGTCGGTTGCAGATTTTAAAGCTGGCAAAGCCAGGGCCTTTGACTTCCTCGTCGGTCAGGTCATGAAGCTCTGTAAAGGCAAAGCTTCTCCCCCCATCGTGAATGAACTTTTGACCAAAAAACTCCAGTAGTTATACAGTGCGCTCAAGGTAGTAATAAATATTTTACTTGCTTTGGGCGCATTCATGCTGAGAAAAATTGCCTTCCCCGCCTCATTAGCCGTCTTAATGACGTGTGGAGGATGCTACCCTAATCGCGCCGTTTACGACCCCTTTAGTTTTGCTCCCAAATCCCCCTCAAATACCTGGAAACCCCCTCCATCTGTCAGGCCGATGCCGCTCACGGATGATCCTCCTGAGCTGCCCGTCCAACTCGACCCATTTAGTCTAGGCGAGCTCATCGACATTGCGCTACAAAACAACGTGCAAACCAAGATTACCTGGGCTCAGGCGCGCTCTGCTGCAGCGAGCTACGGGCAATCGCAGAGCCAATTCTTTCCCGCATTTACAGGTTCTGGATCTTACACCCGTGCAAGACAACCCAACTTCCTCACGACCGATGCGCTAGCCGGATCCACTTCCACAACCCCCATCACCGTGAGCGATTTCTACTACTCCCAGTATGGCCCTCAGCTCCAAATCTCCTACCTCGTCTTCGACTTTGGCACCCTGCGCGCGACCTCAGAGGCCTCGCGTCAAGCCCTCTATAATGCCGACTGGACCCACAACGACGCCATCTTGCTCCTTCTCCAGACGATTATGAATGACTTTTACAACTACCTCTACCAAAAGCAGCTGCTGGTTGCCTACCAGTCGAATGTAGAAACCGCCGCTCTGACCCTCGATGCAGCC
>JAFEGI010000015.1 GCA_018240135.1 Verrucomicrobiota bacterium | reverse complement strand
TATTGAGAAGAACGATATCGAGCGCGGTATGGTTCTCGCAGCACCTGGAACATGCACACCGCACACCAAGTTCCAAGGGACAATCTACGTTCTCAATAAAGATGAAGGAGGTCGTCATAAGCCCTTCTTTACTGGATACCGTCCGCAGTTCTACTTCCGTACAACGGATGTAACTGGAACTGTGACTCTTCCAGAGGGAACAGAGATGGTCATGCCTGGCGATAACGTTGAACTGACAGCAGAACTCATTCAGCCAATTGCGATGAATGAAGGCGATAAGTTCGCGATTCGCGAAGGCGGCAGAACGATTGGTGCAGGTACTGTAACCAAGATTCTGAAGTAGTGTGGTGAGCCCCGAAGCGATTTGGGGCTCGCTTTGTGGGTGTGTAGCTCAGCTGGTAGAGCAGCGATCTCCAAAGTCGCCGGTCGGGGGTTCGAATCCCTCCGCACTCGTTGTTAAAACGTACTCGCCGCAAGGTGGGTCTAAATATAAGAACGCAAGCTATGTGTGCTATGGATGTGAAGCTCAATACTCCGCGAACTGCCACAGAGCAGGCTCAGCGGGGCTCGCGAAAGAAGAGGCGAGCGTTTACTTATATTCAAGAGCTTAAGGATGAGCTCAAAAAAGTGAGTTGGACGGCCCAGGAGGAGCTTAAGCTCTCCACAAAGATGGTCATTTTGGCGACCTTTCTTTTTGGGTTGGGGATCTATCTCGTTGACCTATTGATCAAGTTCGGGCTGGATCTGGTTGGGTTCATCGTCCGTTGGATTTTTGGCTAAATTAATTGAGGCGTCATGCAAAAGTGGTACGTCGTACAGGTCGTTTCCGGTCAGGAAAAGAAGGTAAAAAAGACCCTAGAGGATAACCGGGAGTCCCGTGGGATGGCAGAGCTTGTCGAAGCGGTCCTCGTTCCTACGGAGAACGTCGCTGAGGTAAAGGGCGGTCACCAGAAGGTGAGCGAGAAGAAGCTGTGGCCGGGATACATCCTTGTAAAAATGAATCTTACAGACGATTCATGGATGTACGTGCGCAACTCCAATGGCGTGCTCGGTTTTTTAGGTGGGGAAAAGCCCGCCCCCCTCTCTCAGGCAGAGGTCGATGCGCTTCTTAGCGATCTGGAAGAGAAAAAGAAAGGGGTTGTCCAGAAGCACAACATCGGTCCTGGAGACAAAGTTAAAATTACAGATGGCGTGTTTGTCAACTTTATTGGAGTCGTTTCAGAGGTCTTTCACGATAAGGGCCGCTTGAGCGTACTCGTCTCGATCTTCGGGCGCGATACACGTGTCGACGACCTCGAGTTCTGGCAAGTTGAACAGGTACATGCGGAAACAGAAGCATCATAGAAAGGTAAGAAAACCATGGCAAAGAAGCTCGTAAAAGTCATTAAGTTGCAAATTCCTGCGGGTAAGGCGAACCCTGCGCCCCCAATTGGCCCTGCGCTCGGCGGTGCTGGGATTAACATTATGGGATTTTGCAAAGAATTTAATGCAAAGACCCAGGATAAGGCAGGGGATATTCTTCCTGTAGAGATTTCTGTCTATCAGGATAAGTCATTTACATTTATCACAAAGCAGCCTCCCGTTTCTCGCATGATTCTAAAGGAAGTGGGAATCGAAAAGGGATCGAAGATTCCTAACCGCGAGAAAGTGGGCAAAATGACCCGCGCGCAAGTGAAGAAAATTGTTGCTAAAAAGCGGCCAGACATGCGGGCTGCATCCGATGAAGCTGCTGAAATGCTCGTCATGGGGACAGCGCGCTCAATGGGCGTAGATATTATTGACTAATTCACTGGGGGGCGCCCCGGTGGAGAGGCTTGGGGGTATTGCCCTTAGAGTCTCTAAATGACACGCAAAGAAGGGAATCAGAATGCATCGAAGCAAAAGATTTCGGGAGATAGAGAAGTTGGTTGAGAAAGCGAAAGCTTACTCACTCGATGAAGCTATCGAAATTTTAAAAAAGTGTCCACCGGTCAAATTTGACCAGTCGTTGGAACTGTCGCTTAAAACAGGCGTCGATGCCCAGAAGTCTGATCAGCAGGTGCGCGGGACCGTTTCACTACCGAATGGAACTGGTAAGCGCATCACACTCATCGTTTTCGCACGAGGCGAAAAGATTAAAGAGGCGTTAGATGCTGGAGCAGATTTTGCTGGGAATGAAGATCTTTTTGAGAAGATCAAATCGGGGTGGATGGATTTTAATGCCGTCATCGCAACACCCGACATGATGCGGGATGTGGGTAAGCTCGGTAAGGTTCTCGGACCTCGTGGCTTAATGCCTACTCCAAAAGCTGGAACCGTCACAAACGATATCAGTAAGGCGATTGCTGAAGTGAAGGCGGGAAAGATCGAGTTCAAGTCAGACAAACACGGCGTGATCAATGCAGGTGTCGGCAAGATCTCTTTCGCAGCAAGCAAACTCAAAGAGAACCTTGTTGCTATCCTGGGTGCGATCCTAAGATCCAAGCCGGCTACAGCGAAAGGACAGTACGTCCAATCGCTTGCGCTTTCGACCACAATGGGTCCTGGACTGAAGATCGATCTCGCGTCGGTAGCTGAAATTCAAGGAGCGAAAGAGTAATATGAGACCGGAAAAACAGTTACTTCTCGATGAGATTAAGGATAAGATTGCCGGCTCAAAGGCATTGGTTGTCACGACCTATAAGCGTCTAGCTCCCAATACGGCTGCGCATTTCCGCATGGATTTGGCAAAATCGGGGGGCTCCCTCGAAGTTGTTAAAAAGCGTGTCTTACTCAAGGCAGCTCAGAATATCGGTGTCTCTTTAGACCCTCTGGTGCTGCAAGGACACATCGCTGTTGTCTTTGCTGTTGAAGATCCGATTGAAACGACAAAGTCGGTTTTTCAGTTCAGAAAAGAGAATGAAGACATTTTTGAAGTGATTGGCGGTAGGTTTGAAGGGACTTTGTGTTCTGCAAAGGACATGGAGCTGATCTCTAAACTACCTAGCAAGGATGAGATGCGTGCCCAGCTGCTCGCTACATTTGAAGCGCCGATGGCACAGACACTCTCTGTCATCGAAGCTTTGCTAGCTTCCGTCGCTCACTGTTTGGAAAACAAAAACCAGCAAACTAACTCTTAAATTAAACTAAGTAACGAGGTTGTAAAGTGGCTACCCAAGAACAAACTATCGAAAGTCTAGTCGATGCTCTCAGCGCTCTAAGCGTGCTCGACATGTCAAAACTCAAATCCGCTCTGGAAGATAAGTGGGGCGTAAAAGCTGCCTCTGCAGCTCCTGTCATGATGGCAGCGGCGCCTTCTGCAGCAGCAGCTCCTGCTGCTGAATCTACAGAGTTCAAGGTGACTCTGGATTCCGTACCAGATGACAAGAAAATCGGCGTGATCAAGGCTGTGCGTGAAATCACAGGTCTCGGTCTGAAAGAAGCGAAGGATATGGTTGACGGAGCTCCTAAGGTTCTGAAAGAAACCTGTCCAAAAGCAGAAGCAGAAGAGATTGTGAAAAAAATCACAGCGGCAGGCGGAAAAGCGACCTCTGTTGGTCTCTAAGCGCTTGTTATAATGTATCTGTTGAGCAGAAGCCATCTAGGAATGGCTTCTGCTCGTTTATTTGAATTTTTTTGATCATTTAGTTAAGGAGCCGATGCGATGTTAAAAAGGCCGCCTCAAAGGGTGAGTTTCAGAGGTAGAGAAGAGATTATCGATCTACCCAATCTGATAGAGATCCAGATCAAGTCGTATAGCCAATTTCTCCAAGCGGATAAGATGCCGCACGAAAGGGAGAACTTGGGGCTTCAAGAGGTCTTCACTGAGATTTTTCCGATTAAGTCCTATGATGAAAAGACCATTCTGGAGTTTCTGTCCTATAACCTAGGCGTTCCTAAGTACACCCCGGATGAGTGCATCCGCAGAGGAATCACTTACAACGTCACACTCAAAGTTAAATTCCGTCTGACAGACGAAACAGGGATCAAAGAAGAAGAAGTCTACATGGGGACTCTCCCTGTGATGACAGAGAAGGGGACTTTCATTATCAACGGCGCAGAGCGCGTGATCGTTTCCCAGCTGCACCGATCCCCAGGGATTTCGTTTGAGCAAGAAAGGCACATTAAAGGTTCCACTATCTATTCCTTCCGCATCATCCCTTACCGCGGAAGTTGGCTCGAAGGTGCGTTCGATATCAACGACTTAGTTTATATCTATGTCGACCGCAAAAAACGTCGCCGCAAGGTGCTTGCCACCTCATTTATCCGTACTCTTGGCTACTCTACCGATGCGGATATCATTGAAGAGTTCTTTAGCACAATTAAAGTCAAAATTCGCTCTGATAAGGACTTCCCTAAGCTCGTCGGTAAAATCCTCGCAGAAGATGTCATTGATGAGGAAAGCGGCGTAATCTTTGGAAAAGCATCGGAGAAATTGACAACAGCGATGCTTAAACGGATGCTTGACGCGGGAATCTCTGCTGTGCGCATTGCAGAAGATGCGGACGAGACGAGCCCAATCATCAAGATGCTCGCAAAGGATCCGACAGATTCTTACGAGTCGGCTCTTAAAGATTTCTATCGCAAGATCCGCCCCGGTGAGCCTGCAACTCTCTCCAATGCCCGCTCTGCGATTATGCGCCTTTTCTTCGACCCTAAACGCTATAATTTGGGAAGAGTTGGCCGCTATAAGCTCAATCGCAAGCTCGGCCTTCAAATTACCGATGAAGACCTCTCTGTCGTTACTCTCCGCAAGGAAGATGTAATCGAGGCCCTCAAGTACCTGATTCGCCTCAAGCGCGGCGAAGAGAATGCGAGCATCGACGACATCGACCACCTAGGCAATCGCCGGGTTCGCTCTGTTGGCGAGCTGATTCAGAATCAGTGCCGCATCGGTCTTGCGCGCATGGAGAAGATCATTAAAGAGCGCATTAACCTCTTTGACTTCACATCGGATACATTAACACCGGGCAAGGTGGTCTCTGCAAAGGGTCTCGCTGGCGTCTTAAAAGACTTCTTCGGCAGATCGCAGCTCTCCCAGTTTATGGATCAGACCAACCCGGTTGCGGAGTTGACCCATAAACGGCGTCTTTCCTCTCTTGGGCCTGGCGGCTTAAACCGCGAGCGCGCTGGATTCGAGGTGCGCGACGTCCATCCAAGCCACTACGGACGTATCTGTCCTATCGAGACACCTGAGGGTCCAAACATCGGTTTGATCACCTCGCTCTCTGCATTTGCTAAGATCAACGAGTTTGGTTTCATCGAAACCCCCTACCGTCTCGTACGCGATGGAGTGGTGACCGATGAGATTGAATACATGACCGCAGATCAGGAAGAGAACTGTGTCATCGGTCAGGCCTCTGCTTTGCTCGATGAGCATAACATGTTTCTCGAGTCACTTTGCTGGGCGCGGTACAATGGGGAGTCGCTTAAGATTGAGACCAGCAAGATTACCCACATGGACGTCTCTTCTAAGCAACTCGTGTCGATTGTAACGGGTCTCATTCCGTTTTTGGAGCACGATGACGCTAACCGCGCCTTGATGGGTTCTAACATGCAACGTCAAGGGGTTCCTCTTCTCAAGACGGACGCGCCGATCGTAGGAACGGGCCTTGAGCACCGCTCTGCGAGAGACTCAGGTGCTGTTGTGGTCGCTGAGGAAGATGGGGTCGTCGAGTTTGTCGATGGGTTTAACATCGTGATCGCTCCTAGAGCGAATCCGTTAAACAAGCATACCTACAAACTGAAAAAGTTCATGCGCTCCAATGCGGGCACCTGCATCAACCAAACGCCGCTATGTAACGTGGGCGATGTGGTAAAAGCAGGGGATACAATTGCCGATGGACCTGCAACGGATAAAGGGGAAGTGGCGCTCGGTAAGAATGCTCTTGTTGCCTTTATGCCTTGGTGTGGTTACAACTACGAGGATGCGATCATCATTTCAGAAAAGCTTCTGAAACTCGATTACTACACCTCAATTTATCTCGAAGAGTTTGAACTCACAGCACGCGATACAAAGCTCGGAAAAGAGGAGATCACGCGCGATATTCCCAACGTCTCTGAAGAGGCGCTTGCAAACCTCGGTGAGGATGGAATCATCCGCATTGGTGCGGAAGTCGAGCCAGGCGATATCCTCGTCGGGAAAATCACACCGAAATCGGAGACGGAGCTGGCTCCTGAAGAGCGCCTATTGCGCGCGATCTTCGGTGAAAAAGCGGCAGATGTAAAGGATGCCTCCCTCACAGCGCCTCCCGGAACGGAAGGGGTCGTGATGGATGTCAAGGTGTTTAGCCGTAGAGATCGCCTCTCCAAAACTGATGATGAACTTGTCGAAGAGGCAAGCCGCGTTAAGGACATCCACCAGGAGTTCAAAACGAAAGAAGCGGAGCTCATGATCGAGTTCCACGAGAACCTCGGGGCTCTTCTCTTGGGAGAGAGCGCGCCGGCTCCCATCATGCACCGCAAGACGGGGGATATCCTCATCAAGGAAGGAGAGACGATCACCCAAGAGATGATCGAGGTGCTCGAGTCTGAAAAACCGGAAGATCTAATCATCGGGGAAGCAGAGCTCTACGAGAACCTAAAGTCGACAATGCGGGACTATGATACTGCAATGCAGACGCTCCATACGCACCACAAGGCAGAGCTCGAATATACCCGTAAAGGGGATACAGAGCTCGATCCAGGTGTCATCCGTCAGGTGAAGGTGTACATCGCCTCCAAGCGCAAGCTTCAGGTCGGCGATAAGATGGCGGGACGCCACGGTAACAAAGGGGTCGTCTCCAAGATCGTTCCGGAGCAGGATATGCCCTACCTCTCGAATGGAGAGACGGTGGAGATCATTCTCAACCCGCTCGGCGTACCTTCTCGTATGAACATGGGACAGCTACTTGAAACCCACCTCGGCTATGCGGCGCGTAAAGCGGGCATCTATGTAAAGAGCCCTGTCTTCGAGGGATTCCCCGAATCACGCATCTGGGAAATGATGCGCGAGCTCGGCCTTCCTGAAGATGGAAAGAGCTATCTATATGATGGAAGAACCGGTGAGCGTTTTGAAAACCGCGTCGTGGTTGGGTATATTTACCTATTGAAACTCAGCCACTTGGTTGCAGATAAGATCCACGCTCGCTCGATTGGTCCTTACTCGCTGGTCACCCAGCAGCCACTTGGCGGTAAGGCGCAGATGGGGGGACAGCGTTTTGGAGAGATGGAAGTGTGGGCGCTCAAGGCATACGGGGCGGCAAACCTCTTGCAAGAGACCCTCACGGTCAAGTCGGACGACGTCGCAGGACGTACTCGCATTTACGAGTCGATCGTAAAAGGTGAAAATCTATTAACAGCAGGGGTTCCTGAGTCTTTCAACGTACTCGTGAAGGAGATGCAGGGCCTATGCCTCGATGTGCGCACAGAGAGCGCCTCAGAAGTTTAAACTTGGGAGAATAACTTCATGTCAGAAGAAGAGTTCAAAGATTCCCACTTCGATAAGTTGACCATTAAGATTGCGTCAGAAGATGTGATTCGCAATGAATGGTCTAGAGGGGAGATCAAGAAACCTGAGACGATCAACTACCGCACATTCAAGCCAGAGAAGGGGGGACTTTTTTGCGAAAAAATCTTCGGTCCTACCCGCGACTGGGAATGCGCTTGCGGTAAATACAAGAAGATCAAGCACAAAGGGATTATCTGCGACCGCTGCGGCGTTGAGGTAACTCTTTCCAAGGTGCGTCGGCAGCGTATGGCGCATATCGAACTGGCTGTGCCAGTTGTGCATATTTGGTATTTCAAGACGATGCCCTCTCGCATCGGTAATATTCTTGGAATGACTGCAACGGATCTCGAAAGGGTAATCTATTACGAAGAGTATGTCGTCGTCGATCCAGGTCGCACGGCCCTAGAGAAAAAACAGCTGCTGACGGACGCGGAATTCCGCGAAGCTCAGGAGAAATGGGGTTCCGACGCGTTTGTCGCCCGTATGGGGGGAGAGGCGATTCGAGACCTTCTGGAGAAAGAGGACCTTACAACGCTCGTACTCGACCTGAAAGACAAGCTCCGCAAGACCAAGTCGATGCAGGCGCGTATGAAGCTCGCAAAACGACTAAAGATTGTCGAGAGTTTCACGCTATCGCCTAACCGTCCCGACTGGATGGTCATGGCTGCAGTTCCTGTGATCCCACCCGATTTAAGACCTCTTGTGCCACTGGATGGAGGGCGTTTTGCGACCTCCGATCTGAACGATCTCTATCGCCGTGTGATTAACCGAAACAACCGCTTGAAGGCGATCCTTAAACTCAAAACGCCCGATGTGATCGTGCGCAATGAGAAAAGGATGCTGCAAGAGGCGGTCGATGCGCTCTTCGACAACGGCAGACATGGCCATCCTGTCATGGGAGCGGGAAATCGTCCCCTCAAATCTCTCTCTGAGATGCTTAAGGGAAAACAAGGGCGCTTCCGCCAAAACCTTCTCGGAAAACGGGTTGACTACTCAGGACGCTCTGTCATCATCGTCGGTCCAGAACTGCGCTTTAACCAGTGCGGTCTGCCCAAACAGATGGCTCTTGAGCTCTTTGAGCCGTTTATCGTCAAGCGCTTGAAGGATCTCGGGTACGTCTACACCATTCGCTCTGCGAAGAAGATGATTCAAAAGCAAGCTCCCGAGGTATGGGATGTCTTGGAAGAGATCATTAAAGGACACCCGGTCCTCCTGAACCGTGCGCCCACCCTTCACCGCTTGGGAATCCAGGCATTTGAGCCGACGCTCATTGAAGGAAAGGCGATCCGCATCCACCCACTTGTTTGTACGGCTTTTAACGCCGACTTCGACGGCGACCAGATGGCGGTTCACGTGCCCCTCTCCTTAGAGGCGCAGCTCGAAGCGAAGTTACTCATGATGGCGCCGGATAACATCTTCCTGCCCTCATCGGGTAAACCGTCCGCAGTTCCGACTCAGGATATGATTTTGGGTCTTTATTACTTGATGCTCGATCCGATCTACATCGCTGAAGAGCATGGGAAGAAGACCAAGGTCTTCAATAATGCAGCAGAGGTGCTTACCGCTCTCTATTCTGGAGGCAGCTATAACTGGTCAGAAAATAGTGGCAAGGAAGGGCGCCGCGATGAATTGGGACGGGGTATCCGCCTGCATGAGAAGATTAAGCTCAAGCTCGATAGCGGAATCATTGAAACGACCCCAGGTCGCGTTCTGTTCAACACGATTGTTCCTGAAGAGCTCGGCTTCCAAAACTACGCCCTGCGCAAGAAGAAGATGAGTGAACTGGTACTTGAGACGCATAAAAAAGTGGGTCTTGAGGCAACTGTCCGGTTCCTCGATAACCTCAAAAATCTCGGATTTGCTGAGGCGACAAAATCTGCGCTTTCGATGGGTGTCTGCGATGTGCGGGTGCCAAAAGACAAGCAGAAGGTCATTGAGAACGCTTATAAGCGGATCGAAGTGGTCGTTAAGCAGTACGAAGACGGGATTATCACAGAAGGGGAACGCAGATCGAAGATCATCAGTATCTGGACTGCCGTTACAGATGACCTTTCTGAAGAGCTCTTTAAGTTGATCAGCGAACCGAAGCAGGAGGAACTCAATCCTCTCTATCTGATGATGGATTCGGGTGCGCGCGGTAACAAATCGCAGATCAAGCAGCTCGGAGCGCTTCGCGGTTTGATGGCGAAACCCTCGGGAGAAATCCTTGAGTCTCCAATTACCGCGAACTTCCGCGAGGGCCTAACGGTTCTCGAGTACTTTATCTCCTCGCACGGTGCGCGTAAGGGTCTTGCCGATACCGCCTTGAAAACGGCGGACTCTGGATACCTCACACGCCGTCTCGTGGACGTTGCGCAAGATGTGATGATCACAGAGGATGACTGTGGAACACTCAACGGGATCGATACAGCGGCAATTAAGCAGGGACAAGAGGAACTGCTTCCGATCCGCGATCGTATCTTCGGAAGAACCGTATGCGATGCGATCTACCAGCCTGGTGATAGTACGAAGTTGCTGGCAAAAGCGGGCGATATTCTGACTGCATTCCAAGCAGAAGCAATCGACGATGCCGGTATTGATAGCGTGCGCATTCGTTCGACGCTGACCTGCGAGTCCAAGCGAGGCGTATGTGCGAAGTGCTACGGTCTCAACTTGGCCAACGGCAGACTGGTTGGTTCTGGCGAAGCGGTAGGAATCATCGCCGCTCAGTCGATCGGGGAACCTGGAACGCAGCTGACAATGCGTACCTTCCACACGGGTGGTATTGCGTCTGCTAGCGTCTCTCCTGAACTCATTGCAGAGAAGGATGGGGTTCTCGTCTATATGGGTCTGCGTACGGTGCAGAACGAAGAGGGAATCTATCTGGCTCTGAATAAAAACGGGACCTTACATGTCGTACGCGATGAGGGTAGGACCTTGGATGAGTACAAGAAGCTTCTCAGCACGAAGTCGATTGAGCCTCTTCAAACCTACACCATTGAACTCGGTACCCGCATTCTGCTCACTGATGGCTCAAAGGTCAAAAAGGGTGGAAAGATCGGTAACTGGGAGCAGCATAACGTACCGATTATCTGCGAAAGACCCGGCTATGTGAAATATGAAGACCTCGTCGAGGGGATCTCTACCCAGCGCGAAGTGAACAAGCAAACGGGCCAGACCGAGCTCATCGTGAAGCAGCACCGTGGCGAGTTGCACCCGCAAATCGTCATCTATGCAGATGCAGGTTGCACTGAGCTCATCGGTGCGTATGCCATCCCTTCGGGTGCGTATATCTCCGTTCAAGAAGGACAGTCTGTAACGGCCGGTATGCTCCTTGCACGTCTGCCGCGCGGCGCGATCAAGACGAAGGATATCGTCGGTGGTCTTCCCCGTGTCGCAGAGCTCTTTGAAGCACGTCGCCCGAAAGATGCGGCCGAGATCGCGAAGATCGACGGCGTCGTCGACTTCCGCGGCGTTCAGAAGAACAAGCGGATCGTCGTCGTGCGCGATGAAGAGTCGGGTATGGAAGAGGAACACCTCATTCCGCTGACAAAGCACTTGATCATCCAGCGTGGGGATTTCGTAGTGAAAGGACAGCAGCTCACAGACGGGCTCGTTGTGCCGCAGGAGATTCTCGATATTTGTGGGGTGCGCGAGCTACAGAAGTATCTCGTCAACCAGGTCCAAGAGGTTTACCGCCTACAGGGGGTAGATATCAATGACAAGCACATCGAGATCATCGTGCGCCAGATGCTTCAGAAGGTCCGCGTCACCGATCCAGGCGATACGACTTTCCTCTACGGTGAAGATGTCGATAAGAAGCACTTCCATCGCATCAATCGCAAGGCGATGGATGAAGGTGGCCGTCCCGCTCAGGCAGCTCCTGTTCTGCTCGGGATCACGAAGGCGTCACTCGGCACGGAGTCGTTCATCTCCGCAGCATCTTTCCAAGATACGACACGTGTCTTGACCGATGCGTCGTGCGAAGGAAAGACCGATCACCTGCTCGACTTCAAGTCCAACATCATCATGGGTCACCAGATCCCCGGTGGTACGGGATATGAAGAGTTTAGACAGCGTATCTCCAAAACTCTCGATCACGAAACAGAAGGGGAGCTCCTCTTCAGTTTCGCTGACTAGCAGTGAGGGCATGTCCCCTATGGGGACATGCCCTTTTTTTTATCATTTACATTCTAGAAGATTAAGCCCAAAATAATTTGGGACCTACACTCACGCCCCAGAAGGGGTAGAGCGGAACCAGTTAGATCCTTGGAGCGCCTCAAACAGCTCACAAGCAGCGATGACAGGGGCAGCCGTGATTCCCATGGTTAAAACGAACGTAAAAGGCATTAGGACCAGCGCTTTAAACGCCATGACACTCACGATCCCTCCAATGATCGCAAGGGCAACGCGCGCCGTTGTGCTCGCAATCGGGAGATTGGAGAGTTGCGGAATGTCTTGGGTCAAATCGTAAATGATCCGGCCTGCAAATAGTGAGGAGACGCCAAAAAAGGCGCTCGCAAGTGTTCCTATACCCATTAGGCAAACAGCTCCTGTAACACCCGCTCCTCCCAAGAGAAGGTAGGGGTTTTTAAGGAGACTGGAGGCGGCGTCTGGAAGTTGCATTGCCATAGTTATACCCGTTGTTGAATGAGTTTTTCGAGTTTAACGATATCCTTAGCGAAAGTACGGATCCCTTCAGAGAGTTTGTCAGTAGCCATAGGGTTTTCATTGAGCATCCAGCGGAAGGTCTTTTCATCGGGGTGGATGGGCTCAATGGTGGCTTTTTTCGCTACCTCGGGATCGAGTTTTCGTGGAACGGAACCCTCTGCTTTTTGGAGCTCTTCGAGGAGTTTAGGGGAAATAGTGAGGAGATCGCAGCCGGCAAGTTCGAGTATTTCTTCGGCATTGCGGAAGCTGGCTCCCATGATTTGCGTCTTGTGTCCCATCTTCTTGTAGTAATTGTAGATCTGCGTGACAGAAATGACACCGGGATCTTCTGCAGGGGGATAGCTCTCTTTTCCCTCGCTTTTTTTGTACCAATCGAGAATGCGGCCGACAAATGGGGAAATTAAGGTCGCTTTCACATTGGCGCAGCAGACAGCTTGTGCCATGCTAAAAAGCAGAGTCATATTGCAGTGGATTCCCTCCTTTTCGAGGATCTCCGCCGCTTTGATCCCTTCCCACGTTGTGGCGAGCTTGATGAGAATCCGCTTCCGATCGATTCCTGCCGCCTCATAGAGGGCGATGAGATGGCGGGCGGTACTAACGCTTCCCTCGATATCGAAAGAGAGCCTTGCATCGACCTCGGTAGACACTCTACCGGGTACAATTTTAAGGATTTCGATGCCGAAGTTGACAAATACTTTGTGGAGGATTTGCTCCAGGGTATTTTTCCCCTGTTTTTTTCCCCACTGGATCGCCTCTTCGATGAGGAATTGGTATTCAGGTTTTGTAGAAGCAGCCAAGATGAGCGAAGGATTTGTGGTGGCATCGGTTGGAAGGTATTTCTTAATCTCTTCAAATTCGCCTGTGTCGGCGACGATCGTGGTCAGTTTCTTTAGCTCTTCGAGCTTGCTCATGGATTACCTCAGTTTTAGAAGGGATTTTAGCGGGATTCAAATTTTATTGCTAGATGGAATGAGCGCCTCATAACCTGCAAGTTTGATCTGTACAGATTTTCCCGCCCGTAGAGAGGCCAAGAGGATTTCCTGGACCGCATCGGGGATAAGGAAACGTTGTCCGCCCTGAAGGGGATGGAGAGGGGAGTCGAGGGTCTTGTCTCCGAAGTCAAAATGGGCAATCGCCCTTTCTGAGGGGATCGGGGAGGAATGGATGATGAGATAGGCTCTTAGGTGCTCAGCAGTCTCAATCACTTCGACATCAATTCCCCCCACGGGGTCCTGGCTGCAGTAGTAGAGACGAGAGGAGCAGTGCTCCTTGGCATGGGATGTGATCTGACTGCTTTCCCAGTCTGTGGGTTTTTCACATCCCGCTGCGAAAAGGATCAAAGCACCAGAGAGGATTCTCACGATTTGCTGTGGTGGCCGTCATTGCTTGCGACAATGAGCATCGCTGCAACCGCAACAGCTACAGCTGCAATCGCAAGGGCAATGCTTTGCCATCTCTTGCTATTTGAGCGGCGCGTTTTATTGACCTCTGCTGCGGAGGTCACAGGTGCCCCTTCACTGTCATCGCTTTCAGAGGGAACCCAGTCTTCTGATCCATCTGTCATGGGCATTTCTGAAGAGTTTTCTGTCGGGATATTGCTTTGATCGCGATTTGCCTGCAGAGCAGGGGAAAGGCAGAGAGTTAGAACAAGGAGAAGGGCAGTGTAGGATTTTTTCATCAGATTTTACCTCGTAAATGTCTCAGGGTTTGCATCGATTAGAGCGGATCTACTCGTTTTAAGGATCAGGGTTTGCCAGAAGGGGCCCATATCGCTAAATTGGGAAAGGATCATCTCTTGAAAGGGGAGCCAGCACTCTTTCTGAAAATTCTCCTCGTCAAAGGAGTCATCTAGTGCCGCAAGGAGCAGGTGCTCCTGCTTTTCTTTCAGGAGTGAGCGCCGCTGGAGCTCTGGGATGGTGCTTAGCAGGTCATTCGTGAGAGTGAAAGAGCGAAATGAGGTCTGAATCTCCTTGTAGTGCTCAGCAAACTCCTCTCTTAGAGCAGCTGCGGTGAGAATGTAGGCATGCCCTTCCTTGAGGAAGATCTGTTGGAGAATGCGGACCGGTCCCCACTCTGATGGGAGATCGACCTCTGTCAATTGGGCAAGACCCGCTGCCGTCTTCACCTTGCCGAGCGCTCTCCAGTGTTTGTTGCGATCCCTCTCGTAGGTTTCCTTGACTGCTTTGAGGTATTCGCCGAGGGTTGCATCTGTTCTTTCTACTGCGAGATTGATCGAGGGGCAAAGACCGGAGCTAGTTTTTTTCATGAATGCCATCTTCACGCGCGAAGAGAGTTTCTCAGGAGGGGCAATCTGCCACTGGCTAGGGGGCAAAAAGTAGGAGATTGGATCCGCATAGGCACTCGTGCACAGGAAGAGGAGGGAGAGTACAATACGCATTAGTCGCAATGGGAGTGGGTAGTCGCTGTGCTTTGATGGAGTACGGAGGCCAAGATACCGATACCGACGGCAAGACCTAAGCCCCAACCGAGCATTGAAAGAGAAATTGCGGTGAAGGTCCCATCTTCAGCACCCGATCCAGTTCTCCAGATCGATTCTGTATCCTTCTTGTAGTTCTCGAGGCTATCGGCGCAGGCGGAAATCGAAAGAGAGAGCAGAGTCAGTGTAGAGATAAGTCGCTTCATGGTTCCTCCCGAAATACGGTATCCCCTTATCTCAAATGGGGGAGTTTTGTGCAATTTAATCTTTTGAAGATTGCAATATATTCCCATAAAGGCAATAACGGATGAGAGACGGAGAGTGCACTTATGATGGCAGCGGAATCTGGAAAGGATAAGGTAAAAAAGATTTGCGATATTTTGCGACGCGAAACACTAGAGCCAGCAAAACAGGAGGCGGAGGCAATTGTCCACTCTGCTCATGAGAAAGCGGGGGAGATTGTGTCTAGTGCCCGCAAAGAGGCGGAGGCGATCCTAAAGGCGGCCGACGAGGAAATCCTGCGGCAGAAGAACATTTTTCAATCCTCTCTGGGTCAGGCGTGCTCTCAAGCGTTAGAGGTTTTAAGGGAGCAAATTGAAGAGAAGCTGCTCCATAGGAATTTGATGCAGCTCATCACCAAGCAGACGCAAGATCCGAAGGTGCTCGCAGAGCTGATTGAGGCTGTGGTCAAAGGGATTGAAAAAGAGGGCGTCGATGCCAACTTGAGCGTGCTTATTCCCGCATCTGTCCCTGCGCGTGCTGTGAATGTCCTTTTGGCTCAAGAGGTCCTCTCTCATTTAAAGGAAAAGAGCGTCATCCTCGGTCGTATGTCAGGGGGGATAGAGGTGAAACTGGTAGGTGAGAACATCACGATCGACATCACCGATGCCGCCCTTAAAGAGCTTGTCGCAAATTACATCCGGAAAGATTTCCGGGAACTGCTTTTTGTCACCGGGTAATCTATGCGGAGAAGTTACTACTTCGTTGCAATTTCTCTGCCCCCACTTGCTCTCCGTGAGAGAGTGTCGTTCTCATTTCGTGAGCTGGTAGCGCGATTAGAGATCAATCTGAGCAAAGAGGATTTGGAAAAAACGCGGGTTTTGCGCCGATTTGTCGATCTAGGCAACATACGCGCCCTATTTTTGGAAGAGCCGATCGATCCTCACGGAAATCTCTCAGAGAAAGAGCTCGATGAGGCTCTACTCGTGCATAACATCCTACCTGCTTATGTTTTTGAATTTTTAGACCAATTTGAAAAAGTTTCAGACAAGGTGAAGCACTTTTCTGGTCTTTTTGCGCGCTTTTTCCAGGAAGAGACCGTCAAACAAAAAGGATTTTTGCAGAGCTACTTGCAATTTGAAAGAGAGTGGCGTCTTGTCCTCCTCGCAATGCGCGCAAAACAGCTGGGCAGAGATGTCGCGCGCGAGCTGCAGTTTGAGGATTTGACCGATCCCTTTGTGGCGCAGATTTTGGCGCAAAAAGATGCGCCTCAGTACGATCCTCCTAGCGAATATGTCGATCTCAAGGAGCTCGTCGCTTCTTGTTCACGCGATCCTTGGCTGGAATCGAAGGCATTTGCGGAGTACCGGTTTCGAAAGGTTGGGGAGATGGCAGAAGGGGATCTTTTTTCGATCGACCATATCCTCTCCTACATGGCACAATTAATGCTCCTTGAACAGTTGGAAGCGCTTGACCCTGAAAAGGGGAAAATGATTTTAGATACCTTTACGAGTGGACAATAGATGTTAAATCAATTAGGAAAGCACGCTGCAAGCGGAAAAGTCACCAAGGCTTTTGGGAATCTACTCTATGTCGAGTTTCACGGGGATATCCACCAAGGAGAGGTGTGTATGATTCGCCTCGGAGGGGGAGTCTCTTTGAAGGCTGAGGTAATTGAGATTGTCGGCAATGTAGCCAAAGTCCAAGTTTTCGAGGACACGCGCGGGGTGCGTTTAGGGACTGCTGTCGAGTTTTCCACCCATCTTTTGGAAGCAGAACTTGGACCGGGTCTACTCACCTCGATCATCGATGGGTTGCAGAATCCTCTCGAAAAGGTGGCCGATGCAACGGGGCTCTTTTTGACGCGCGGCGTCTACATTCCAGCCATTGACCGCACGAGACATTGGGATTTTCACCCTACTGTAAAAGTGGGCGACGTCGTGCGCAGAGGGGATTATCTCGGCTACACGATCGAGGGGAGATTCCATCACCAGATCATGGTCCCTTTTTCCCATTTTGGTCAGTATACAATCAACTGGGTGATCAAACCTGGTTCCTACACAGTTGAAACGGTTGTTGCCCGCGGCGTCGATGAGAAGGGGGGAGAGATCCACTTCACGATGTTGCAAAAATGGCCTGTCAAAATTCCCCTGATGGAAGGAGAAAAGGTCAAAGCCGATCGGATGCTCGACATCGGGATGCGGATTATCGATACCCAGTTCCCCGTTGTGAAGGGAGGGACCTTCTGTTCCCCTGGGCCCTTCGGCGCGGGCAAGACGGTATTACAACACCATCTCTCTAAGTACTCCTCTGTCGATCTCGTGGTGATCGTCGCATGCGGCGAGCGCGCCGGAGAGGTCGTGGAAGTCCTCCGGACGTTCCCCCACCTGACAGATCCCCATACGAATGAAGCGCTCATGAACCGCACGGTCATCATTTGCAATACCTCTTCGATGCCCGTTGCAGCCCGGGAAGCTTCGATCTATATGGGCGCAACGATTGCAGAATATTACCGGCAGATGGGACTCGACGTCCTGCTTCTTGCCGACTCGACCTCCCGCTGGGCGCAGGCGATGCGGGAGATGTCGGGGCGTTTAGAGGAGATCCCTGGGGAGGAGGCCTTCCCCGCCTATCTCGGGTCTCGGATTGCGGCCTTTTATGAGCGCGCGGGCGCTCTACAGCTGCCAGGAGGCTCTGTCGGCACACTCACAATTGGGGGCACGGTTTCCCCAGCGGGAGGGAATTTTGAAGAGCCTGTGACTCAGGCTACGCTTGCAGTTGTCGGCGCTTTCCACGGGCTATCGAGGGCGCGCTCCGATGCGCGCCGCTACCCTGCGATCGATCCGATGATCTCCTGGAGCAAGTATGTGGGCGTAGTTAGCCAAGAGCTGGAAAAGAAAGTAGCGGGATGGGGCAAACAGGTGCAACTTGCGGGTAAAATCCTGCGCGATGGCGATGAGATTGGCAAGCGGATGGAAGTGGTCGGAGAGGAAGGGGTTTCTCTAGAAGATATGGTCACCTACCTGAAGGCAGAGCTCTACGAATTTGCCTACTTACAGCAAAATGCGTTTGACAAGGAAGATGCCTACTGTCCTCTCGAAAGACAGATGGCCCTTTTTGAGCTCGTGGCCAATCGGATCTTTGCAGCTCCTTTTGAGTTTGACTCGCGCGACGCGGCGCGCTCTTTTTTCCTCGAGCTGCAAAATGAGATCAAAAATATGAATTTTATGCCGTTTCATTCGGCGCGTTACAAGGAAGCTCTTGCGCATGTAGAAGAGCAACTCGCAAAAAAAGGGCATGTCTATGAAGAAAGTGTATGATCGCATTGTCGACATGCGAGGGAACCTGATCACGGTGTACGCTCAGGGAGTCTCCTTGGGAGAACTCGCCAGAGTGCAGAAACGGGATGGTCGCAGCCTCTATGCCTCCGTTCTTCGGATCGATGGGGAACTGGTGACGCTCCAGTGCTTTGAAAACTCTCGCGGCATTGCTACGAATGACCGGGTGACTTTTTTAGGGCGCGAGATGCATGCGACCTGTAGCGAGTCCCTCCTCGGCAGACGCCTCAACGGAGCGGGGGAGCCGATTGACAAGGGACCTGCGATCCGCGGCGAGCAGATCGAAATTGGAGGGCCCTCTTTTAATCCCGTCAGGCGCATCATCCCACGCGATTTAGTGCGTACCAACATCCCCATGATCGATGTATTTAACTGCCTTGTCAAATCGCAGAAGATCCCTATCTTTTCCATTGCAGGCGAACCCTACAACGCGCTTTTGATGCGCATTGCAAATCAGACAAATGCCGATGTCGTGATCATTGGAGGGATGGGTCTTCGATTTGATGACTACCAAGCGTTTATTGACAATGCAGAAAAATCGGGCTCTCTTGGGAAAACGGTGATGTTTGTCCACTGCGCGACCGATCCCGCTGTCGAGTGCCTTCTCGTTCCCGACATGGCACTTGCCTGTGCGGAGCGGTTTGCAACCCAAGATAAAAACGTCCTCGTTCTCCTTACCGACATGACGGCATTTGCAGATGCCATCAAAGAGATCTTGATCACGATGGATCAGGTTCCCTCTAACCGCGGCTATCCCGGTTCTCTCTATTCTGATCTCGCTTCCCGCTATGAAAAAGCGGTCGATATCGATGGCAGCGGGTCGATCACGATTATTTCTGTTACGACGATGCCCGGTGGCGACGTGACCCATCCCATTCCCGATAATACGGGGTATATCACAGAAGGGCAGTTCTATTTGCATGGGGGAAGGATTGACCCCTTCGGCTCCCTTTCCCGTCTGAAACAGCAGGTAATTGGGAAGGTCACGCGTGAGGATCACGGCGACATCGCCAATGCGCAGATTCGCCTCTACGCTGACTCGAAAAAAGCGCGGGAAAGACAGAGTATGGGCTTTCGCCTGTCGCGCTGGGATGAGAAACTCCTCCATTTCTCCCACCTCTTCGAGGATCGGATGATGAACTTGCAGGTGAACCTCTCTCTTGAAGAGGCTTTGGATTTAGGATGGGAAACCCTTGCAGAGTGTTTTGACCGACATGAGGTCGGCATCAAACAAACACTTGTCGATAAGTATTGGCCAAAAGGATAAGGTAGCGTGGCAGATTTTAAGCTGACGAAGACAGAACTCAGGGACCAGCAGCTCAAGCTCCAGATGCTGCGCAAATACCTGCCGACGCTTCAGCTAAAAAAAGCACTTTTACAAGCAGAGGTAAATCTTGCCCAAGGCGAGATCGAATCGCTGATGGGAGAGTTTAGCATCTGTGAAAGGAGGGTCGAAAAATTTTCTGCGCTCCTCACGGATCGGAGCGCTCCCGATCTATTTTCTTCAGTGAAGGTCCAAGAGGTCGTCGTGCATCATGAAAATATCGCCGGTGTAGACATTCCCCATTTTGAAAAAGTGCATTTTGCCCATCCGGGATACTCCCTTTTTGATACGCCCCTTTGGTTTGAATCGGCAATTAGCGGGGTTCAGGAGCTGATTTCAGCGCGCGAAAAGGTGCGCATTGCTGAGGAGAAAAAGCGGGCGTTGGAAAAGGAGCTTCGCGAGGTGTCGATCCGGGTCAATCTCTTCGAAAAAATCTTGATCCCAAGGGCGCTTGGCAATATCAAAAAGATCAAGATCTTCCTCGGTGATCAGCAGCTCGCAGCAGTCTCTCAAGCAAAGGTGGCAAAGAAAAAGCTGCTCCAGCGCGATGCAGGGGTGAAGCGATGATTATCAAACTGAAAAAGTACCTGATCTTAGGGGCAAAAGAGGATCTCGATCCCTTTTTTGCAAGGGCGCAACAAAAGGGGATTGTCGAGTTCATCTCCCCACATGGACGGCGCTCGCACGAGTTTACCCCAGAGATTCAACACCTTCTCGATGCGCTTAAAATTGTGCGCAAGCTGCCGCCAAAGACCTCCCACCTCGGTCGGGTCGACCTCCAAGAGGCAGAGGAGATTGCGCTGCGCGTCAGCGATCTTAAGATGGAAGTGGAGCGGCTCTACGAAGAGAAGCGGCTTCTTCAAACGGAAATTGTCCGTGTGGCCCCCTTTGGGGACTTTTCCCTCGACGACATCGACATCATTGAACGAGATGCGAAGCGGCATATCCAGTTTTTCTGCATGAAGACGGCGAGGTCCCATCAGACCAACTTCACAGAAGAAGTGCTCTACATCGGCACGGAATTTGATCTCGATTACTTTATGACGATCAACCCCAAGCCGAAGACCTATCCCGATATGATCGAGATGCGGATCGATCGTCCCCTTGGCGAGCTCAAGACCCATTTGGCCTTCGTCAATGAGTCGCTCCATCAGATCGAAGCGGAGCTCAAAGGGTATGCAGGACACCTCGACTACCTCCATGAGGCGCTGGTGACCCGGCTCAATAGTTTTCACTTAGATGGGGCCAAACGGGATGTCGATTTTCCCCTTGAAAAAGCCGTTTTTGCTGTTGAGGCCTGGGTTCCGTCCAATAAAACCAATCTTCTCTATGGGATCATCGACGGGATGGCAATTCACGCAGAGCCGATTGCTGTAGGAGAGGAGGATCGCGTGCCGACCTACATGGAGAACAAAAATGTCCGTAGGATAGGCGAGGATCTCGTTCTCATTTACGACGTGCCCTCTCCTGCAGACAAAGATCCTTCCGGTTGGGTCTTTTGGGCATTTGCCCTCTTTTTCGCCATTATCGTCGCAGATGGTGGCTATGGGCTCATCTATTTGGCTATTTGCCTTGCGCTGAAATACAAATTCCGCGCAGTCGGGGGAATGATCCGGCGGATGATTCGCCTAGGGATTTGTCTGTCGACAGCCTGTATCGTATGGGGTGTTCTCACAGCGTCCTTCTTTGGCGTGCAGCTGCAGCCCGACACGTGGATTGGGGAAATTTCTCTCATCCAACACCTTGCCTCCCAAAAGGCGGAGTACCATCTTCAGAAAAAAGATGACGTCTATGACTACTGGGTCGCTAAATACCCCTCTTCTGCAAAGGCCACCACGGGTCAGGAGTTCCTCCAGTCTGTGCAAACGGTCAAAGATGGACGCGTTAGCTACAACATGTATCAAAACTTCACAGACAGCCTTTTGCTTGAATTCTCCCTTTTAGTGGGGACGCTTCACATTATCACCTCTTTCCTGCGCTACCTCCGCCGCCACTATGCGGGAATTGGGTGGATCACTTTCATGATCGGTGCATACTTTTACTTTCCCGAGATGCTCAATGCGACCTCCATCCTCCATTTTCTCGGCGTCATCAGCAAAGAGGCGGGCCCCAGGGTCGGTCTTGAGCTCATGTATATCGGCCTGCCCATGGCTCTTGTCTTTGCGCTCATTCAAAAGAGACTCAAAGGACTTGCCGAGATCAGCATCCTTGTCCAAGTGTTTGGGGATGTCCTTTCCTACTTACGACTCTATGCCCTCGGGCTTGCGGGATCGATTATGGCGGCAACCTTTAATGAGATCGGTGGCGATATCGGCCTATTTATCGGGGCACTCATCATTCTGTTTGGACATGCCGTTAATATGCTTCTTGGAACGATGTCGGGAGTGATCCACGGACTTCGTCTAAATTTCATCGAATGGTATCATTACTCGTTCGAGGGAGGGGGACGGCTGTTTAGGCCCCTCATGATTTTAAAAGCTAAAGAATGACCTCATCTGGAGAATATATGGATTATAGTATGATTGGACCCGCCCTCGTCTTAGGATTGGGTTGTATTGGCAGTGCGATTGGGTGTGGAATCGGTGGAATGGCTTCCCATGCCGTCATGAGCCGAGTAGAAGAGAACCACGGGGTGTTTATCGGGATGTCCGCAGTGGCTTCCTCTCAGTCGATCTACGGATTCGTTCTGATGCTCCTCATGAAAAAGAGCCTACTTGCCGGCACGCTAACCCCTCTTTCAGCGATCGGTATCGGTTTTTCCGTCGGTCTCGCCCTCCTCTTCTCATCCATCTATCAGGGGATGTGCGCTGCATCGGGAATTCAAGCCTCTGCCAAGCAGCCTGCTGTAATCGGTAAGTGCTTTGCTGCGCTCGGGATTGTCGAATCGTTCTCCCTTTTTGCGTTCGTCTTTGCACTTCTGTTGATTTAGTGCTTGGCGTGAAACCTTGCGATGAGTAAAAAAGGGGAAGAGGAACGCTCATGGGCCAAGGTCAGCATCGCGTCGAAAAGGATACCCTTGGGGATGTTCTCGTCCCCGAGGATCGGTATTGGGGCGCGCAGACTGAGCGTTCTCGTCAGAACTTCCTCATCGGCGGCGACCGGATGCCGATCGAAGTGGTCCATGCCCTCGCTCTCGTCAAAAAAGCCGCTGCCATCACCAATGCGGAGCTCGGCTGCCTTCCCAAAGAGAAGATGGAGATCATCTGCAAAGTCGCAGATGAGGTGGCAAGTGGTAAGCTAGACGCCCATTTTCCCCTCGTCATCTGGCAGACGGGGTCTGGCACGCAGACCAACATGAACGTCAACGAGGTGATCAGCAACCGCGCAATCGAACTTTTGGGCGGCAAGCTCGGCTCAAAAACCCCGATCCATCCGAACGATGATGTCAACAAGTCTCAGTCGAGCAACGACGCCTTCCCAACGGCTATGCACATCGCCGCTGTGACTAAAATTCGAAAGATGCTCCTCCCCAAGCTCAAACTCCTCCATGCGGGATTTGAAAAAAAAGCTAAAGAGTTTCGCGAGGTGATCAAAGTCGGTAGAACCCACCTCATGGACGCGACCCCTCTCTCTCTCGGTCAGGAATTTTCTGGGTATGCCTCCCAAATCGAGCATGGAATCGAGGCTATCGAAAATGCTCTCCAGCATCTCTATGAGCTCGCGCTTGGAGGCACCGCTGTCGGCACGGGGATCAATGCTCCTGCCAGATACCCAAAACGGGTTGCTGAGGTGATTGCAGAGATTACGGGTTTTCCTTTCATTACCGCCCGAAGTAAATTTGAAGCGCTCGCTGCCAATGATGCACTTGTTGAAATGAGCGGCGCCTTAAAGAGACTTGCCGGCTCATTTCTAAAAATCGCCAATGACATCGCTTGGATGGGTTCTGGCCCCAGGTGTGGGATCGGCGAGCTCCTCCTACCAGAAAATGAACCGGGCTCTTCCATCATGCCGGGAAAGGTCAACCCCACCCAATGCGAGGCGATGACCATGGTTGCCTGCCAAGTTTTTGGCAATGACCTCGCCGTTAGCTTTGCGGGATCGCAAGGCAATTTTGAGCTCAATGTCTACAAGCCCGTCATCATCGCCAATGTGATCCAATCGATCCGCTTGCTTGCCGATGTGGCGGGGAATTTTCACGACAAATGCCTCATGGGCATTACCCCCAACACCCATCGAATCCAAACCCACCTGGACAACCTCCTCATGCTCGCCACTGCGCTCAATCCGATCATCGGTTATGACAAAGCGGCACAGATCGTGAAAAAAGCCCATGCAGAGAAAATCACCTTAAAAGCTGCAGCGATGCAGCTTGGATTTTTAACGGAAAAGGAGTTTGATGAAGCGATCGATCCGCGCAAAATGGTCCATTTCAACGATTGATGTGGATGCCGAGCTTGGCGAGCAGGTAGCGGCCCACGAGCAGAGGATGGCGGATCAGGAGTTGGATCAAGACCCAATACGTCACCCCTTCAATGGGTTTTCGGATCAAAGAAGGGTGAGCTGCCGCCGCATCGCGAATCCACCCGAGATAAGGGGGAGGAAGCACCGGTAGTTTATCCATAGGAAAATACTGGATTGCCTTCGTTTCAGGCCCTGTTGACAGCTGTCCACCGATAATTTCACATTCAAAAAGATGGGAGAAACAGGTCATCCGGTTGACGGGTAGATACTCTGCGACCTTTCGGAGGATTTTTCCCTTGCACCCCGTCTCCTCGTAAAATTCGCGCAGGGCCCCCTCTTCAGGGGTTTCCCCCGGATCCAGTCCTCCTCCTGGCAGCACCCAGACGGGGATATCTCTCCGCATGACGAGGAGCACCTCTTTTCGGTCCTTGCTGAAGGCGATTCCGTAGACTGCTTGTTTTTCTTGCATATTAGAGGAAAACCGGGCTTAATTTTTACAAAAACTCTACGTGTCGGAGCCATTATTTTCACCAGAATTTGCATCCTCCTCCTTCTTCTTTCCAGCTGTAGCAAGCACCAGCAGTACTTCTCTGTCGCCCAGGAATGGATCGATGTCCGTCACCTCGCAAGTACCCATGTGGGGACCCCCGACCCCCGCCAAGAAAATCCCCCCATCGGGCAATCCCTCATCATCAGCTGGCTAATCCCCAGCGATTTCCTCAAGAAAAAGCCTGAGGTGGTGCTCGATCTCATCCTCTGGGACTACACCACCCGCACGATTCGCTACCCCGTCAAGCGGCGCCTCGATTATGTGACCTACAAGCTCCTCAATAAGGACTATCACGACACACAGGGAATCATGACCTATAAGGCGCGTCTTGTGGCAGAAGACGGCGAGGTCCTCGATGAATGGAAGCACCAACTCTGGGTCAACCTCATCACCCTTGATGAGGAAGAGGGTCCATGAAGCTTGTATAAAAATACCGGAGTGTAATAGGATCATTCCTTTTTTAATATAAATTGGAGGGGATTTATGATCACATCGGCATTATCTGCAATTCGACATTTTCAAAATGTCCAAAAAGATTACGTCAAGTGCAGAGAAAATAACGATGTACAACGGTTACGGGGGCATGAGATTTATGAAAACCAACAAATTCCAGCTCTTGTTGATCTGTTTAATCGATTAAAATCTGATGACCCTCAAATCGTGAAAACAGCAGAAGGGCAGATCAAAGAGTTAGAAGGTCAGCAAATTTCATTTCATTACCTTGCGCTTCATTCATTTCCTCTTTGGCCTATCGATGCTCTAGCACTAAAGCAAATTGCACTTGATGAAGCAGATTCTGGTCATCCTCTTGTACGAGAGCGAGCCCTTATTGCCTGCGGATATCTTTTCCTACATGGCTATAGTGAGGGGCGTGAGGCCGCAGCTATTTTGTCTGCCAAAAAAATGCGAAATGAGGACGAAACAGTTCAGCAAGATGGGTTCAAATACTTTTCCCTTTTACTTGGGAAATGGCGCCCAACTCTTCCACCAGAGGATCTTGTGTTGGCGATTTCTATTGCAGAAAAGATCTGCGAGTCAGATCGTTGGTGCGATGCAAGCAGCTTTTTTCGTACACTTGTTGAAAGGGGGCAAAAAGCGGATGTTGCCCTGCTAAGAGAGACAGCACTTAATCTCTGTGCTTCTGAAAATTCCCATGCCTATTACATTGGAGATGAAATCTGCGAGAAAATTATAGAGAAGCGGAGCAAAGAACAGGATCTTGTTCGCATTTCTTTAGAAGCAATCATTTCAATGTGTGGATCTAAGGAAGGTTACCGAAGAGGGAAAGCTTTCAGCCTTTTTTGGTCTTTGCTGGAAAGATGTCCCGAATTGGCAATCGAGCCTTTGCTTAACGCACTTGAAGAAGAATCTAAAAGAAAAAATCCTCAGATTGCTGCGTTAATGAGGGTCGATCAACTAGTACGTCATCAAGTCTCAGGTTTAACTAGCCGATCTGATGATCCTCAGCTGCTGCGGATCTTAACTAATCTCTCCAACTGCGATTCTCCGTACATTCAAAAGGAGGCAGAAAAGTTAAAGCAGATTGTGGAATCAAGGAACGCTTAGAGACTTGCTAGGGTTTCTGAAAGGACCTGATGGGCTGAGTAGATCAGCCCTTCTGTCGTTGGCCAATTAATGCAGGCATCGGTGATGGAGACG
>JAFEGI010000014.1 GCA_018240135.1 Verrucomicrobiota bacterium | reverse complement strand
TCCTCAAAAAGGATCGTTCTTCCCGCTTCAAGATAAAGACCGTGATCCGGTGTTGAAGAGGTGAGTTGATCCTCGATCAGGATATCTCTTTCGGCTCTTATGAGAACAGGTTGTGTTTTTAACGCCTGAGCGATTTCCTCGCCAGATAGACACACCCTTTCAGAGCTCGACGGACCTTCTCTATCTGTCAGGATGCAACTTGGGCATTCAATGACTAAAACATTTTCTGGTTCGGGAATTGTCTGAAAGGGGAGAACGTAATTTGCGCTTGCTCTCTCGGCAAAGACCCCAAACGTATTAAGAAGGGACAGCGCCGCTAAAAGAACTGGTTTTTTCATGTTTTCTCCTTTTGAAAATTCATTCCGTTTGCTCTACACAAGTACATAGCAAAATATTGACACCATACAGAAAAAAAATCAATCCTAAGTGCTGAGTTTTATGATACTGATCAGTGCAGTAGGAGCCCCAAACAGGCTACCCATTGTCGAAGCGACACCGTTTACTTTTGAAATAGTCAAAGTTGAGGGATTTATGGTTATTCGCACAACTGCCGTTAATCCATGGAGAAGGCTGCTATTGGTATCAAAGAAGCCTCCGGAGACACTAGAACCATTTAAATTCAGATTGAAAAGTGCGGATGATCCCAACGAATTTCCTGTTGCCACAAGGAAGGTCACGAGGTAATAGCCCGTATCTCGAATCGTAATTGTATCTCCGGCCCCATTGACAGAGATGCGCGTAGAGGGCGCGCTCATATCGAGCACAAACCCATTAACAAGTGTACCTGCAGTCGTCACATTCGTGGTTGCAGTGCTCGTAAGAGAAGCGAAGTCGCCTATATTCGTTCCGGTAGCGCCCTGAGGGCCTGTCGGACCTGTTCTTCCTGTAGGTCCTGTGGCACCTGTTGGGCCACGCTGTCCTGTTACACCTGTAGCACCGGTTGAACCGGTTGCTCCAGTAGGTCCAGTTTGACCTGTAAGACCAGTTGCACCTCTACTTCCCGTAGGGCCTGTAGTCCCAGTAGGTCCAGTAGGACCTGTCTGCCCTGTACTTCCTTTAGGTCCTGTGGGTCCTGTAGGCCCTGTAGGTCCTAGGGGACCTGTAGAACCTGTCATTCCCGTTGGCCCATCGAATCCTGTAGCGCCTGTGATTCCTGTAAAACCCGTGGTTCCTGTCGGACCAATTGGGCCTGTCGGACCGGTGTCTCCTGTCATTCCCTGTGGACCAGTTACCCCCGTAGCGCCTTGAGATCCTGTAAAACCTGTCGGACCTGTAAAGCCTGTCGGGCCTTTTAATCCGGTAGGACCGGTATCACCCGTTTGTCCAGTAGGTCCTGTTGCTCCGATAGGTCCCGTAGGTCCCGTTGCTGCAAATCCGATATACCCTGTCGGTCCTGTTGGCCCTACCTGATGGCCCGTGTTACCTGTTAGGCCTAAAATCCCATCAGATCCAGTCGGACCCGTCGGGCCCGTTCCCCCACCGAAGGGGCCTTGCACTCCACGAGGCCCAGTAGGGCCTGTGGGGCCGACTTCTCCCGTTGGACCGGTCATTCCCTGTAAACCTGTATCACCCGTATTGCCAGTTGGCCCCGAGGGTCCTGTTTGTCCCAGCATCCCTGTAAATCCCGTAGGACCCGTATTGCCCTTGGGACCTGTGGGACCTGTAATACCAGTTGTCCCTGTAGCGCCTGTGGCTCCAGTAGGCCCCTTCATGCCCGTAGGACCGGTCGGACCAGTTGCTCCCGTGGCTCCTGTATTTCCCGTTGCCCCTGTGGGCCCTCTAGAGCCACTTGGTCCCGTGGGCCCAGTAGCGCCTGTATTTCCCGTTGCTCCTCTAGGACCTGAGGGACCTGTAGCCCCTGTAAATCCAATGGCACCTGTCATCCCTGTGAAGCCGGTAGGACCTGTGGCTCCGAAGCTACCCGTTTGGCCTGTTGGACCCGTAGCTCCTATGTCGCCTTGATGACCCGTCGGGCCTGTATGACCTATGCTACCGGTAAATCCCGCTAATCCCGTAGGTCCCACGGAACCTGTATCCCCAGTTGTACCATGAAGCCCCATCGGCCCCGTATACCCAGGAAGATTACTGGGGCCGGTAGGTCCTGTGGGACCCATAGGTCCCGTAGACCCGCCTGCTAGTCCAGGAGGTCCTGTAGGTCCCTGTGGGCCGGCAGGTCCCGGTGGACCCGCCTCCAATTTTGGACATTTGATCAATGTAATTTTGTAATCAGACTCTGAATAAAGCGCATCTTTTGAAAACCCAGATGTTGCATAGACTAAGCTCATCGCAACCAAAAGTGTTCGGTGCATTTTTATTCCTCTTTTATTTAGATAGCTTAATCACTGTAAAACTAAATAGTGGGTTCTGCGCTGCCGCGTCGCCAAATGAAAAGCCGTCCGTTACAACCCAACGTAGAACGGTAGGATTGGAAGTAATGTGAATAATAAACTGCTCGATATGATTTTCCAATCCACCACCTGTACTAAATACAGGTCCAAGCGCGACAGCCCCACTGGTTTCGAGTTGAAGCCCTCCTGTAGAGAATACTTGAGTATATACTGCTGCAGTAATCGCGTAATATCCAGTATCTGCAATCGTGAATGTCGTTGAACTACTCACTGAAATCTTGGAGGGAGAAGTTTGTGAGTTAGCAGAAACCGCCAAATTATTGACGAAATCGCCCACAGCCATTGCCTGATTAGTCGTTCCACCCGTAATATAAACTGCATCTGCAACGGTATTTCCAACAGGGCCGGTTGGCCCAGTTGGTCCAGTTGGCCCCGCTTTTCCTGTTGAGCCTGTAGACCCTGTTTGTCCTGTGGGTCCTCTGGGGCCGGTCTGTCCTGTGGGTCCTGTCGAGCCCATGCGGCCTGTAGCGCCCGTAGATCCCGTATTTCCTCTTGTACCCGTGGGCCCTGTCACTCCTGTTGCACCATCAGGGCCCGTTGGACCTGTATTCCCTTGGCTACCTGTATATCCCGTGAATCCTGTTGGTCCGATCGAACCAGTGAAACCCGTAGGGCCTGTCATTCCTTGGGGACCTGTCGGTCCGGTAGGTCCTGTAAATCCCGTTGCACCTAGGGGACCCGTTTCTCCAGTAAAACCTTTAGGACCTGTCATCCCTGTTGGCCCCGTTAATCCAATAGGTCCTGTAGGACCTGTCGGACCTGTTGAACCCATCCATCCCAAATCTCCTGTTGGACCTGTGTAGCCCGTAGGACCAGTCATTCCGTCCTGTCCAAGGGGGCCGGTTGCTCCCGTTGGACCTACTCCCGTAGGTCCTGTAGCACCTGTAACCCCTTGAGGGCCTGCATGGCCTGTTGGACCTGTTCCTCCGATCTTTCCAAGCGGTCCTGTTGGCCCCGTTGGACCGTCACTGGGCCCTGGCAGCCCCGTCTCGCCAGTAGGTCCAGTCACACCGGGACCTCCTGTTGGCCCCCTCATCCCTGTAGGACCCGTAGGTCCAGTCGGACCTATTGGTCCTGTGGATCCTGTGTTTCCCGTAGGTCCTGTGGGACCTGTTGTGCCTGACGGGCCTGTTCTGCCTGTCGAGCCTGTGTCTCCTGTAGGACCTGTGGAGCCCGTATTTCCTGTAGACCCGCTACGCCCTGTGGGACCAGTTAAGCCCGTCGAGCCTGTCTGCCCACGATCTCCTGTAGGACCTGTACGTCCTGTGGGACCTGTGGGTCCCATGAGACCTGATGGACCTGTGGATCCCGTTTTTCCTAACAGCCCTGTAGGACCTGTACTACCCGTATTTCCTTGGAGGCCTGTTGGCCCTGTGCTTCCGGTTGCACCTGCTGGCCCTGTCGGTCCTGTGCTGCCCACCTGGCCTGTATCTCCCGTAAATCCCCGCTCTCCGGTAGATCCTGTATAACCCGTAGGACCCATTAGTCCTGTAAAACCGGTAGGTCCGGTGTCTCCCCGTGGCCCCGTGGCCCCTTGCGCTCCTGTGGGCCCTGTCATCCCCGTTATGCCATCTGCGCCCGTGGGGCCTTGAGGTCCCCCGGGACCTGTAAATCCTCCTGTGCCATTGGGCCCTGTAAATCCCATGTCGCCCGGTGGTCCTACAGGCCCGCGTTTGACGGAATGGCACGGATTCTTGACTGGTTGAATGTAAACAGGTTCCTCAGCCGCAACCTGAGATGCAAGCAGTAGGAAACTGATTCCAGTAAAAAGTTTCTGTCGATTTTTGGGATGGTATTTTGCAGACAGTATCTTAGTCATCGATTTTTACTAGTGTTAGAAAAGCCCTGGTTGTACCCGCATTATCTGAGTTCAAGGTGACTGCAGCTCCAGTTTCATTGCGTATTTCTAATGTCGAATTAGCCGGAATGCGAATGATGGTATTTATATTGTGCAGTTCCTGTTCGCCAATTCCGAACTGGGTATTTGTTACAGCGGAACCGTTCATGTAGAGCTGAAAATAACTCTCAGCTGTAAGGGATGCAGCTCCTAAAATAATCCAATATAGGCCTGGTGAACGGACCGTAAAGACTCCAGAGGATAGGGTCACTTGAGAATTGGGAGAAGCAACACGGATGGAAAGTCCAGTTGAAATAGGAGAATTATTGGCAACCGAGGCAGTGCTTTCAGTGGCACTAAATAGGAATTCCGTAAAACTACTCAAGGTATTTTCAGGCCCTGTTGGACCAGTAGGTCCTGTTGGACCAGTAGGGCCTCTACTGCCCGTTGGACCTGTAGATCCTGTTGGACCTGTTCCTCCCATTGGTCCCGTAGCTCCCATGGGACCCGTTATCCCTGTGGGTCCAGTAGGGCCTGTCGGTCCCATTACACCCGTCTGTCCTGTGGGGCCTATAGGGCCTGTCACTCCCGTAGGTCCTGTAGCCCCGGTGTCTCCTGTGAATCCCGTCGGGCCCCTTTCACCAGTAGGGCCTGTAGCTCCTGTAAATCCCTGGATCCCTTGAGGTCCCGTGGGGCCGGTAGGCCCTGTCCATCCGGTCTGTCCCGTAGGCCCTTGGAATCCTGTATCTCCCGTCGATCCTATGGGACCTGTGACACCCGTACTTCCTGTTGGCCCCATAGGTCCCGTCATTCCAGTTAGGCCAGTCGGTCCTGTAGGTCCAGTTGCCCCTATAAGTCCCGTTGCACCGCGCAGTCCTGTAGAACCTGTTGGCCCCGTGGGTCCTGTTTCCCCATCTGGTCCTGTCGGACCTCTTAATCCCGTAGGACCTGTTCCTCCTGTGGGCCCAGTATCTCCTTGTTGAATGCCGGAGGGACCCGTAGGGCCTATCGGCCCCATCCCCGTGGGTCCGGTAGGTCCCGTAACGCCGGTGGGTCCAGGGTCATTGATGAAGCCAGTCATGCCCGTAGGACCTATGGGTCCCGTGGGCCCTGTAAGACCTATAGGACCGGTATTGCCCCGAGGTCCAGTGGCTCCCGTCAATCCAGTCGGTCCTGTAGCGCCACTTGCGCCCGTAGGACCTCTTAGGCCCGAAGCGCCGCTAGCTCCTGTAGGGCCCGTAGAACCCGTAACGCCTGTCACTCCTGTAGGTCCCGTGCGACCCGTAGGGCCTGTGGCTCCGGTAGCGCCCGTCGGACCTGTTAATCCGGTTTGCCCCGTCGGTCCCGTCTGCCCAGTGGGTCCCGTCTGGCCTGTAGGCCCTGTTAGACCTGTGGATCCTGTAGGACCTCTCTGTCCCGTCGGTCCCGTACTTCCTTGTATTCCAGTAGGACCTGTCGGCCCCTGTTCTCCTGTTGGTCCGGTCTCTCCTGTCATTCCAAATGGACCTGTTGGGCCTGTAAATCCATCTAGACCTGTCGGGCCTATAGGACCTGTACTGCCCATTGCACCTGTCATCCCATGGGCACCAGTAAAACCCATTGGCCCCGTATCGCCCATTGCACCAGGTGGTCCTGTTATTCCTGCGATCCCAGTCGGTCCCGTCTGACCTACCCCACCGCGACTTTCTCCTCTCGGACCTGTTGGACCTGCTGGCCCAGTCGGCCCCTGCTCGGGTCTTTCACAACACGCGTTGCTAGCTAGCGCAAAATCTGAAATCGTAAGGAGAAACAGGCCAGATATAAGCCATTTTTTGCTTTGCATCATGTATCAAGATTCTGATCCGCATTATAAAAAAATTCAATACCTATTTGATTCTCTTGCAGATTAGACCCATTTTCCTGTATGCTGCTCGCCTATGAAAAGACTCAAGAAACAGGGCAATAAGATCCACTTCGTCAGTTTAGGGTGTGCGCGCAATCTCGTCGATACAGAGGTCATGCTCGGCATTGTTCTCAAAGCGGGATATGAGGTGACCGACCAAGTGGAAGAAGCCGATTTTCACGTGGTGAACACCTGCGGCTTTTTGGCCGCTTCCCGGCAAGAATCGACTGATGCGATCGCTTCTCTTTTTGAAGGGAAGAAAAAAGGGGCAAAGATCATCGCCGCGGGATGCATGGTGCAAAAACACAAAGAGGAGCTCAAGGCAGAGTTTCCCGATATGCACTATTTCCTTGGCTCTGGCGATATGGAAAAAATCCTCGATGCAGTTCAGTCCTCTGAATCTGGAGAGGCTGTCTCTTCTGCGCGTAGTTACCTCGAATGGGGCGAGATTCCGCGTCAGCTCTCCACTCCGAAAAATTACGCATACCTCAAGATCGCCGAAGGGTGCGCTAAACAGTGCGCCTTCTGCATTATTCCTAAGATCAAGGGACCTCTACGCAGTAAACCCGTTGAGCAGGTGTTAAAAGAGTTCAAAGCGCTCCGCTCCCAAGGTGTGCGCGAGGTGATTCTCATCGCTCAGGACCTCGGCGATTGGGGTAAAGAGCGGAGGGAAAAACCCAAGCTTGAGCACCTGATTAAGGAGATCTTACAAGTGGAAGGGGACTACTGGCTCCGCTTCCTCTACCTCTATCCCGATGAGATCACAGAAGAGCTCATCGATCTGATGGTCAGCGATTCCAGAATCTGCCCCTACCTCGACATGCCGATTCAGCACATCAACGATACGATGCTCCAGGCGATGCGCCGCAAAACAACGCGCGCGCAGATCATTAGCACGATCGAAACCCTCCGCAAAAAGCTCCCGAATGTGGTGATCCGCACCTCTCTTATGGTCGGTTTCCCCGGGGAGACGGAAGAGCAATTCGAAGAGCTCGTTCAATTCGTCCAAGATTACCCTCTCGATAACGTGGGGATCTTCAAATACTCGCGCGAAGAGGAATCCCCCTCAGCGAGTATGCCTGGACACCTATCTGAAGAGATCAAGCAAGCCCGATATGAAAGGCTAGCCAAGGTCCAGATGGAAACTATGCGCAAACAGAGTGAAAAGTACATTGGCAAAACCCTCTCTGTGATTGTGGAAGGGTATCACCCCGATTCTCCTTACCTGATGCGTGGCAGGTTCTATGGTCAGTGCCCTGAAATCGACGGCCAGGTAATCATCACAGATGGAAGGGCTGTTACCGCCTTCGGGGAACTTTATGACGTCGAGATTACAGGCGTTGCCGATTGTGACCTGATTGGGACGGCGCTTGCAAAGAAAAAAAGCCTGCGGCTAATGGCCCATGTCTAAAGTCATCCTCAAGCCGGGAAAAGAAAAAGCGCTCTTGCAGCGGCATCCGTGGATCTTTTCAGGAGCTATAGATACATTTCCCTCCTTTGAAAATGGGGAGATTCTCCCTATCTATAGCGCATCTGGGGAGTTTCTCGCTAAAGCCTACTTCCATAGAGAAAACTCCTTAGCTGGGCGCGTCCTCACGTTTAGCGATGAATCGATCGAAGAGATCTTAGATAAACGCCTCGATGCTGCGATCGCTCTGCGCGAAAAAGTGATCGATAAGGAGAGCACAACCGCCTACCGGCTCATCAATGCAGAAGGGGATGGCCTTCCTGGACTGATTGTCGATCTCTACGATGGAGTGGCTGTCATCCAGATCCACACCTGCGGGATGCAGCGGCTAAAAGACAGGCTCATCCAAACTCTTCGAAAAAAGCTCCCCATCCGCGGGATCTACGAAAAATCGCAATCCCCTGCAAGACATCAAGAAGGGCTCTCTCCATTTTCTGGAGCGGTTTTGGGGGAGTGCCCACACGAAATTCTCGTCAAAGAAAATGGACTTCATTTCCTCATTCCCATTGTAGAAGGGCAGAAGACTGGTTTCTTTCTCGACCAAAGAGAGATGCGTCAGCTCATCAAAAACCATGCAAAGGGCCGGCGGGTTCTCAATTGCTTTTCCTACACAGGGGGCTTTTCCCTGTTTGCTCTGCAAGGAGGCGCGACTGAGGTCACGAGCGTCGATTCCAGTCCCCTTGCCTGCCGCCTTGCCAAAGAGCAGACCCTTCTCAATCACATGCCCCTAGATCGTCATCAAGTGATCGAAGAGGATGTCTTTGATTATTTGAACCAAAAAACACTCCCTTTTGATCTGGTGATCCTCGATCCTCCTGCCTTTGCCAAGAAAAGACAAGATATCCACGAAGCCTGCAGGGGATATAAGGAGATCAATCGGCGCGCACTGGAGAAAATGCCACCTAAATCCCTCCTTCTCACCAGCTCTTGCTCCCATTTCATCGATGAAACCCTCTTCCAGCAGGTAGTATTCCAAGCAGCACTCGAAGCGCGCCGCACAGTTCAGATCGTAGGTAAGCACATCCTCGCTGCCGATCATCCCGTCTCCCTCTACCACCCTGAGGGTTCCTATCTTAAATCCTTATGGTTATATCTTGACTGAGAGTCTACTTCCTGATAGACATCAGAATTGTGATTAAATTTAAATTTACTAAGCCCGGGTCAAAGGAGTACGAGGCAGAGCGGATGCTTCGCTGGGAGATCCTCCGCAAACCCCTTGGAATGCCCCCCGGTTCAGAGTGGGTCGAAGGAGAGCTCGACTCGCTCCATTTTCTCGCTTTGGAAAAGAAAGAGGTAGTCGGGTGCGTCTGTTTTCATCCCGAAGATGCCTCAAGTGGCCTTGTTTTTGGAATGGCGCTCAGCGATTCCTATCAAGGTAAGGGATTTGGTCGCCAGTTTCTTCATGCCTTTGAAGAGCAGCTTGCGCAGAAGGGAGTTCACGCCCTTTACGTCCATGCAAGGCCTGAGGTCGAAGAGTTTTTTCAGCAAATGGGATATGCACCAGAAGGAGAGCTCACTGAACAGGTCGGGATACCCCATAGATTGATGTGCAAAAAAATATAGGAATTGAGATGGCAAAAGAGAAGTGTACAGGTTTTCTCATCTTCGTTGTTGTAATTGGTGCCTTTGGAGGATTCCTCTTTGGATACCATGCGGGGATTATTTCCGGCGCTTTGATCTTTCTAACCAAATCCTTCGATCTGCAAATTGCTGAGCAGAGCATGGTCGTCAGCTTCCTTCTTCTCGGCGCGCTGCTTGGAGCTCTTATCGCAGGTCCCCTTGCCGATCGGATCGGACGCAGGCGCTCGATGGCTCTCACTGCTGCCCTCTTTGTCGTTGGGGGAATTCTTCTCTCTGTCGCGACGACCTACTCCGCTCTTCTTGTCGGCAGGTTTATCGCAGGGATCGCTGTAGGATCGATCTCCCTCATCGCCCCACTCTATCTTGCCGAAATTGCTCCACCCCATTTCCGCGGCGCCATCGTCTCGTGTTATCAGCTCGCAGTCACCATCGGAATTTTAAGTTCCTTTATTGTGAACTATGCTTTTTCCGCTGAGGGCAATTGGCACTGGATGTTTGGAATGGGTGTGATTCCCGCCCTCATTCAGCTCCTCTCCATTCTCATTCTTCCTGAAACCCCTGCATGGCTCCTAAAACAGGGAAAGCGGGAAATAGCTCTTAGCGTTCTCAAGAAGATGCGCGGTGATAAAGAGTGGAAAAAGCACCTGAGTGAAATGGAGCGCTCCTCAAATCCCCATCGTCTAGGTCGGTGGAAAACCCTTTTCAAGAAGCCGATCGGTTTTGTGCTCCTCATTGGCCTTGGTTTAAGCATTGCCCAGCAGATCACAGGGATCAATACGGTGATCTACTACGCTCCAAAAATCTTTGAATCGGCCGGATTTACCTCAGCCGCAGGGGCGCTCTTCGCTACACTCGGCCTCGGCATTGTAAACGTACTTGCCACGATTGTTTCTGTGAAGCTGCTCGATAAAGCGGGGCGCCGCATTCTCCTTTTAGTGGGCACCGCCGGCATGGCAATTAGTCTTGGGTTTCTCTCGATCGCCTTTTTTACAAGTTCCGCTCTCATCGATACCATCGCCATAATTAGCCTTATGAGCTATCTCATCTTCTTTGCAATCGGACTCGGTCCCGTAACCTGGGTGCTTCTGTCAGAGATTTATCCCTTAAAGGTGCGTGGGAAGGCGATGACACTTGCGACATTTGCAAACTGGGTATTCAACTACCTCGTTTCTTTGACCTTCCTCGATCTCATCACCTCTTTAGGAGCTGCGGGTACCTTTGCTCTCTTTGGCGCGATCTGCGCACTCTCCTTTATTTTTGTCTTCCGGTACATCCCGGAAACTAAAGGGAAAAGCCTGGAAGAGATCGAGCAGGAACTTTACTAATTTACAGGATCTGGTATAAGCTCTCCTTTTCTATTTTAAGGAGGGGTACCGATGTCCTTAGCGCAAATTGAAAAGTGGCTGGGTTCGAAAGGGAAGGATTTGCTGACGCATGTTTGCAAAACTATTCCAAAAGAGAAACTCCACGCGCCGGGGCCCGACTGGGTCGACCGAATTTTCGCCCCTTCCGATCGGAATATCCGCGTCCTTAGAAGCTTACAAGCCCTCCTTTCCCACGGAAGGCTGGGGGGAACGGGTTATCTTTCGATCCTGCCCGTCGATCAAGGAATCGAACACACAGCCGGCGCTTCCTTTGCGGCAAACCCCGACTACTTCGATCCAGAAAACCTGATCCGGCTTGCCATCGAAGGCGGATGCAATGCGGTTGCCACCACACGCGGGGTTCTTGGAACGATTGCGCGCAAATATGCGCATAAGATCCCATTGATTATGAAACTCAACCACAACGAGCTGCTGACCTATCCCAACAAATACGACCAGATCCTCTTTGGAACCGTTAAGGAAGCGCACGAGATGGGCTGTGTCGCTGTAGGGGCGACGATCTATTTCGGCTCTAGTGAGAGCGATCGGCAAATTGTCGAAATTTCGAGAGCGTTTGCTGAGGCGCACGATTTAGGGATGGCCTGTATCCTCTGGTGTTACCTGCGCAACCCTGCATTTAAGACCCTCTCTGTCGACTACCATGAGGCCGCAGACCTCACCGGTCAGGCCAACCATCTCGGCGTGACAGTCGGTGCCGATATCGTCAAACAAAAGCTCCCCATTAATAATGGGGGATTCCAAACCCTTCACTTTGGAAAGCAGACAGAGGCGATGTATTCCAAACTCTGTAGCGACCACCCCATCGACCTCTGCAGATACCAGGTGATCAATGATTACATGGGAAGAATTGGCCTCATCAACTCTGGTGGTCCCTCTGGGGATAACGACCTAGGCCAGGCTGTGCAGACAGCGGTTATCAACAAACGCGCAGGGGGTATGGGTCTCATCTCAGGCCGTAAAGCGTTCCAAAAACCGCTAAAAGAGGGGATCGAGCTCTTACACGCGATCCAGGACGTCTATCTGTGCAAAGATATTACACTTGCCTAGCACTGCTTCTTTGCGCTTCACTTCCTGCTGAGAAGATTGTCCAGCTTGTGACCAACTTCCCCGTTTCGGAGGAATACTACACGCAGGAGCTTCAGAAGCGGGGCTTTGATGGCAAAGTCGTTGTCACCGATCTAGCTACTTACCCCAAAGGATGGAAGGGGAAGGGATGGTGGGAACGGACCTGGCGCAAGATCCCTTATCTGCGCAACCTTTCCATCCCCGATCCTGTCGAAAAGATCGTCTTCTTCAACATCACTTCTAAAGAGGCAAGGCGCTTTGACTTTCAGGGGTTTCCCAAGGAAAAACTCGTTCTTTTCATGTGGGAGCCTCCTCTAATCCTACACAGAATGTATGCCCCCGATCTTCTCGAGAACTTTTCTAGAGTCTACACCTTCCACGACGCCCTCGTCGATAACAAGCGCTTTTTCAAGTTCAATTACCCAGCGCTAAGACCCATGCTAGAGAAGATCCCCTCCTTCGAGGAGAAAAAACTCTGCACTCTCGTCTCCACAGACCTTGAGAGCAAATATCCAGAAGAACTCTACTCAGAGAGGCGCGCCGCCATCCGCTTCTTCGAAGAGGTGGGTGAAACGGGATTCGCCTTTTATGGTAGGCGGTGGGATAGCGCGCATTGGCCCTCATATCAAGGTCCCATAGCAGACAAAATCGACGCCATCAAAGACTATAGGTTCGCCATCTGTTATGAAAACTGCGAAGGGACGCCTGGCTATATCTCGGAGAAGATTTTTGATTGTTTTGCCGCTGGAACGGTTCCCATCTATTGGGGCGCTCCCAATATTGGATCCCATATCCCCAAAGAGTGCTATATCGACCGCACTGCCTTTACGTCTATGGATGCGCTCTACCACTTCCTGAAAAATATGCCTAAGGAAGAGTATGAAGCCTACCTTCTCGCGATCCGCTCCTTTCTAGACAGTGAGAAAGCGCAGCCTTTCTCACTGGATGCATTTAGTGACGCCTTCTACGAAGCGATTACATCGACGACGATAGGCATATGATCAGAAGGGAAGAGCCCATCCACTCGATCTGAGCTAATTACATGGATCAGCACTTGAATACCCTCTGTCACATAGATATGATCGAGAAACACCCCAGGCGTTCCTGTCCCCTGAAAAGGTTTAACCTCTCCCTCTGCATTTGTGAAGTTTCCAATCGGTCCCAAATGACCAAGAAGTGAGACCTCTTTTGCATCCCTTAGGCCCGATGCCGTTAAGATCTGGTGGATGTAATCTCCATCGTAAAAGGGGAATCTGGGTTGATCGAGCCGTTGAGGGAATGTATTGAGATCCCCCATAAAGATCACAGGCATGTCGGAAGAGAGTTCCCTAACCTTTTTAGCCACTCGATGCGCCTGCTTCTCCCTAAGATTGACATTAGAAAAGGAGAAGTGGCTATTCATGACGGCAAACTCTTTGCCCGTTTTCAAATCCTTGAGCTCAAGAGCATCTGCCTCACGTAAAGGTTCAAACCGCTCTTTCCGATAGAAAATTCCACATAGCTCTTTATCTCCGTCTGCAACGCCTGGATAGAACGCATACGGTAGCTCTCCTCCATCTGGTCATCGTAGAGGTTAAACAGGATATTGTAGCTCACAACGCGCACCTTCTCATCCAGGTGACTCAATCCCTCTTGAATTTTCTCATATTGGTGCGTGGAGTATTTCTCTTTGGGAAGATCCAAATCCCCCAACATAAATAAAGAACAAGCAATCAACGAGAACATAAAAATTCACCTAATTTTTGGGTTTCAGCATGGTATTGATACAGCGGCGTGTTATGACCGGAATCATAGGGAAGGGGAGTGAGGCGCACCGCCTCCGCATGGGGCACGGCGCGATGTAAACTCGCCCGGTAGGGGATCACCTCATCATGGGGATGATAGACGATACACTTTTTCCCACGCAGCTTTTGGAAAGCTCCTGCCGCATCTAAATGATACCCTTGCCATTTCAAAATCCGACCCAGTACGCACCCTGCCATTGCGTCCAGAGAGGCAAAGGAGCGCTCGTTGAGATGGTGCCCGACCAGATGCTCCGGATCTAAGGCCTGGGTCTCTGCCGCAATCGCGCCTCCAAGGGATGCGCCATAGAAGTGGATCTTGTCTGGAGAGGTTTTAAGACCCTCCCGCACCCACTGCACTATCGATGAGCCATCGACAATCAAATCGTTGGTTCCGGCATAGGGTTTCCTATAGTCAAATAAGACAAAATTACAAGGTGTCGGAAGGTCCCAGGGAATTACCACGCTTGTGCTGAGCGCAAAATTTTTGTTGAAATGGATCACAGTCGGGGTATCTGGCCCTGCGTCTCGGTGGCGCAGCAAGTGGGCATTTAATATAGCCCCGTCGGGGGTTTGGATCAGATGCTCCTCGACGATATATTGCGCTCCTGGGTTTTGCCAAGCATTTTTAAAATGCCTTCTGGATGCTCTGATTTGATCATCTGAGATGTAGTGAGCTGCTGGAAGCAGGAGGCGATTGGCAACGCGTCCTAAGAGATAACCCGCTAAGCGGCAAATCCCAATGACCGGGATGAGAACGGAAAGAACGTTCCAAAAAACTCTTGTCACTTTGTGGAGAGTGTCTGGCTCTGGTGTGCGCAGATGCTGGCTTGTTGCATCCCACCTAGCACGAAATGTCACAGCCGTTGTAGACATACCTAGCAATTATGATGAGGTAACGTCTATTTTACAACTTTAAGAATCTGCTTCCAGGGCTTGTCATTTTGTTTGAAGTGGCGCCCTTTATGGCGCGGCTCGTCAGAGGTTTTGGAGCGGCGCACCTCCCAGGGGAAGGGGCGCTTTGCTGGGGGGACTTTTGCATCGCTATCGGGAAGGGTCGCGAAGGTCTGAATGAGCCCGCCGATGATCGCCCCTCCTGGAGTTTTTCCGATACCCGTCGCCTTATTTGCATGCTGCCAGGCGAGCAAAAGGGTAATCTTTGAGGTGGCGCTTCCCGTGTCGACCTCGACATTATCTGCAGGCCCGCGCATCGGAATGGTGAGGACGTAGTTCTCAGGGAGGTTTTTCACCCCAAACGCCTTGTAGAGCGTTTCGCCCGGCAGACCCAGTAACATATCGACATAGTTCTTAGATAAATCGAAATTTCCCCAAATTGCGATATCGTATGTGTCAGCCAGCAAGATCTCTGTCCGCTCGACACTAGCCACCCCTTGCCGCACAGAGAAATCGAGCGGCGCAAACCACACCATCAGCTCTCTTCCACTCTGCTTCGATTTGAGAATGCTAAGAGCCGTTTTCAAGTTGCCTTCACTTTGGCAATAAATCTGCCCAAGCTCAATTCGGGAACTGGGAAGGGCCATTTTCTGCAGGTTTTTCGGGTAGATCGGCAGATAGAACCCGGTAGCGGGGATCTCGACGGTCACCGGATCTTTCGAGTAGAATTGAGAAATATTGAGCGGGTTGACCTCCTTCAAAACAAGACGGCTGACCTCTGGGGTAATCTGCATCTGCGCGTGAATCGGCTCATCGAGAAGCAGGGCGCCACTTGCGAATTTGCCCTTCATCGATGCCCTTGTTAGCTGCGATTGGATCGAAAGAGAAATCGGGCCTGTAAATTCCTTCAGATTCAGCCGCCCAGTCATATCGATCGTCCCGCCAAAAAGCGCAGTAAAAGGGGAGTCATTTCTTCCCTGCGCCCTTGCTAACACATCAAGCGCCCGTGTGGGAAACTGCTGGAGCGCTAGTTCCACATCACAGCTGAGCTGACTCAAATTTGATAGTTCTGACGCCGCTGCCTTAAGAGATAAAGAGCCCCTTTTTGTCCCCTGCATGACCGCTGTGCTCAAACTGAGCTGGAGCGGGTTACTTTCTACCCGAAACCGGGTGTCTTTCAGCTCGATCCCTTCCGTGGAGCGCTTATCGCTAAAGATAAGCGAGCCTGCCACTGCATTTGCCTGAAGTTGGAGCTGACCTAGATCCCAGGTGATCTGAGGACTAGCTGGTAGCACAAGGCGAGATAATTCAATCTGTAATGTGCTCGCCTCTTTCAAAGAGAAAGGGGAGCTCGGATCCAGAGCCGCATACCCCTCAGGTGTGAGAGTCCATACGATCCCCGCCTCTTTTCCCTGTAGCTGCAAAGAGTTCTCATCGAGTACAAATCCTCCCTGAGCTGAAAGAAGAGAGCTTGTCCATTTGAACGAGCCCTGCTGCATCTTAGGGGAACTGTCGACCACCAAAGTTCCATTGAACTCAGGTCCAACCACAGTTTTAAGCCCCTTTTTCTTGATAAAAGGCTCCAATAAAGAAGTAGAGAGGTTTTGCGCCTCGACCTTCGCGTTAAACTGAGAGCTCCCTGTTAGAAAGGAGAGATCTCCTAAAAGCCCTCCGGTTCCCAGCTGAGAGGAAATCTGAAATACTTTCTGCTTCGAATCGACCCGAAAGGAAAGAGAGGTATTTTCCAAAACAGGCTGATCCTTAAGGGCCACCCTCGGTGCGACAAATGTTCCCCGATAAGAGAAGGTTTTAAGGGAATCCAAAGGAATGCGCGTTGGCTCGATCTGCAACGTCCCCGCTAAAGGTTCGCTCAGCTCGATCTCTTTTACTGTAGTTACAAGATCCATGACGAGCGGCTGCATGAGCACAATAGCCCCCGCCTCCCACGTTATATTCAAACAGCGTAGAGTGCCCTTTGCCTCTTCTCTCCATCTGCTAGTAAACGGAGCAGGAGAGAGCAGGGCGATCTCCTTGCCCATCTGGAGCTGCATTTCGGGAATTGTCACAAGCGGGGAGGACAAACTAATCTGCCACTTGTCTTTTGCGGTCTGGATGCGCAGATTCCCCTTTCCAATCGGATCTCCCCCTGAAAAGAGGAGAGTCAGATCAGACGTAGCCTCTTTAAAATCCTTCCAAGGAGAGGAAAACTTAGCCACATCGATCTGAAGAGAAAGCGGCTGATCTGCAGGCAGGGAAAAACGCTTTAATAAACTAGGGCTTGCCATCAAGGAGAGCGTTCCTGGCTTTTGCAGCGAGACGTTCTCCCCTTGCGTCGCCACTTCAAGCTGAGCGCTCAGTAGCGGCGAGCGCGCACTTAGATTAAGAGAAAAAGCCTCTGCGTTCCACTGGCAACTTGAACTGGAACTCAGCTTGTCTCCCAGAAGATCTACGAAAAGCCCACTCCACTCTGGCTTTAAAAGGGAAAGACACTGATCCACTCCTTGGACAGGGAGATCTGTCAGCGTCACATCAGCCTTGCCCGCGTTTTTCGTTGCAGAGCCGTCGATCTCGACCTTGCCGCGCATCGCTCCCTGGCTGGTGCTTGCCATCAGCTGAAATTTCGCTTCTTCTTCTGATAGGTTGAGAAGTAACGATATCCCATCAAATGCAATGGGGGATACCCCTGAAGGCGTAAGAGCTACTTTCCCTTCAGAAACGATCACCTGCCCCTGAAGGGGAAGGGAATAGGATAGTCCTCCAAAGCCCAAGATAGGCAGCATCCCCGCCCTCGAAAACGCCGGGCCCCGATTTGCCGACGACAATCTCGTAAGTGCTTTTGACATTTCAAGAGAAGGAGAGGCGATCTTCAAATGGCCTACTCTCTTCTGAAAGATTAACCCATAGAGAGAAGCATCCGTGGTGATCTCTGGACACGCAAGCCTGAGAGCATCTTGCTCTCGTGTCGCCTTTAAGCCCTGAATGCTCTGAGGCCCCATCCAACTAAGGGAGAGGCTCTCCATAGACACCTGGCAGGAGGTCCGCTTTCCAATTTGCCGTGCGATCTCCTTTTTGCCCCAGTCCGTAGAGAGAATTTGTGGAAGGAGAAAAATTCCGACACCAACCATGAGCCCTAAGGCAAGTAGCGCGGTTTTTCCCTTCATACACCCTCTCCATCGACATAGTATACCGTGATCGGTTCTTTGCGGCCGGCAAGTACCATCGGCCCCAAACTCTTAAATGCAAACCGATCCCGAATTGCCTCATGAGTTGTCTCACTAATCAAGATCTTCTTCTTCAAAAGCTTAGTCGACTGTTCTAGCCGCGCTGCGACATTGACCGTATCGCCAATTGCTGTGTATTCCAAGCGCCTCTCTGATCCAATGTTGCCGACAATTGCATATCCCGTATGGACCCCAACCCCCATGGCGATTTCTGGCTTGCCCTCCTTTTTCCATTTGGCAACGAGCTTAATCAACTCACTTTGCATCTCAATGGCCGCTGCGACCGCATGCTCCTCTTGCAGCGGATCATCCAGTGGCGCGCCAAACTCTACCATGATCCCATCGCCAATGAACTTATCGAGCGTTCCCTGATAGCGGAAGACCACCTCCAGCATCACTTCGAAATACTCGTTAAGAAGCGCGACCACCGCTTCAGGTGGCAGCTCTTCAGAGAGGTGGGTGAACTGGCGGATGTCGGAGAAAAGAACAGTGATTTTGCGCCTTTCTCCCTCGAGTTTTGTCGACGATTCCGCCCGTAAAATCTTTTCCATCACATGGTGAGAGACATAGCGCGCGAAATTGAGCTTAAGCCGCTCCCTCTCTTGGAGTCCCTCTGTCATCGTGTTGATCTCTCTTCCCAGCTCCTCAAATTCATCATGTGTGTGCAAATTGGCCTTGCACTCGAGATTGCCCCCTCCGATCTCCCGGACGCAATCGAGCAAGCTCTTCAAGGAAAGGGTCACTTGCCTTGCAAGTAAATAGGCCCCACCCAATGCAAAAAGTAGAGCCGCTGCAAACCCGTAAAAGAATATCGGCAGCAGCTTTTTCAAGTCGGAAAGATACCGATCGAGCGAGATATCTGCTCCGACCGTGGCGACGTAATTTCCCTCCTCATCATAAATAGGTGCAAATCCCGTCAGCCAAGTTCCCCATTGATCTGAAATAAACTTGCCAGGGCAGTAGTACTCATCGAGGTGCATAAGCACATCGCTCACATAGGCATTTTGATCGACATCCTGGATCTTACTTGCGAGCTTGGGATTTTCCTCCGCATCGACTAAAAAGAGGAGCTCCTGCGGATTCTGGGGATTTGGCCTTAAGGTATATAAGTAGTTGATGTAGATGTTATGGCGCCGGTTCGCCGTCCTGGCTTTAAGAAGAGAGGCTTTGATCTGTTGATAGGCAGCCCCCCCCTGATCTGCTTCCCCATGCAATTGCTTGAGCAATTCCGCGTCTAAAAGAGAAGCTGTCGTCGCAGCGACAGTGATCGCCTTTACTTGTTCATCGAGGAGGGTGAATTTCTTAAGCTCAAAGAAAAGGATCCCGAAGCCCGACAGCGAGCTGACTAGAGCAATTCCGATCAAGGCAAAGTAGAGTTTGGTCCGATACTGCATATCCCCCAAAAGCAAACGAGAGGGCACCATCTGGTGTCCTCTCGTACTTTATACCAACCCCACAGGATTTGTAAAGGGTTACTAAAACTATCTCATTAGGTCTTTCAAGTAACCCTGTAATGCGACTGGATCATTTAGCAAAGATGTGATCTTCCACTCGCCCCATTGCAAGTCAGTAAATTTAGAGCCTTTGGGAATGGGATCTTCAATTTCAGGAACTGCTTCCCCTAGGTTATTACTTTTATTTCTTTCTTCTTGCATAAGGTAAACTTGCCCTGCAATCTTTCCAAAAACAGCGGGGTGATTGCGGGAAAGTATTTCTAAGAATTCGGCCAGCTCAAGAGGATTATTTGAATCGATTAGCTCCACAAATTTTTCTGCCTTTTTTTCATCACTTAATGCAGCAACCTGCTCATCTGTAAAGCTCGGAGGTAGCTCGGTAATTTCAATGTAGGCCGCCTCTTCTGGCAATGCTGTTACAGAAATCTGCGCAGCAGCAGGTTCTTCAGCCGCCACTTCCATCTCATGGAAAGGTTCGTTTAATAAGGCCTCTTCCCTCTTTTTCCATGCACTTTCAATGATTTCTCGATCTTTAGTCGTAGGGGTCCGCGTCCCATGGCCTACGTTATGGAGCATATCATTAAATTTAGGTAGATCGATATTTGCTGGGAGATAGTTTGCTATCTTTAAATCGCTAAACAGCTGCTTAGCTTTATCCTGTATTGTAAGCTCCTGTGCCACTGGTTGCGCGGGCTTAGCTACAGGTCGCGTTTTTTGTTTTTTTATCGCGTTCTCATAAGCTTTATTGATAAGCTTCTCTTCATCTGTGGTTACCTGCTTAGCTTCGAGTAGTTTTTTGAAGTCTTGGACGCTAGCCTGCTTGCGCAGCCCAAGCCACTTAGTAGGGATTGCATCTTTCAGCTCCTTATCGTCTAGTGCTGAGAGCATAGAGCATTGAGATACTAGATATTGGCTCTTTTCAGTTGGCTGAGGAAGAGCTTTAACAGCTTCTCTAGAGGGGACAGCTTGAGCAGCGATCTGTTTTACAGGGGCTGGTTGAGGAGGGGATGGTGGAGAAACGATCGCACGGGTCTGCATTAGTTCTTTGCCTAATTCCTGAAGCTGACTTTTGATCTGTTTCTGCTTGCTCTGATCGATTCCGGCAAACTGGACTGAACCGCTCTCTGTAGTAACATGAGTCTCAGGTTTTACGATTTTGATGTTTCCTGATAGTTTTGTGGGCGTAAGAGAGATTGTCGCCTCTTTGACCCCTGCCCCTTTCCCCATCTCTTGTAATACCTGAGGGATTTTTTCATTAATGAGCGCCCTAGCCTTATCCGTTAGGGATATTCTTTGTCCCTGCGCATTTTCAACAACGTACTTATACCACTTACCGTTAGCGCCTTGGAAAACTCCGCTAGAGGGACCGAAAGAACTATTATTTTGTGGACCGCTGACTGATGCCATAATATTACCTATAGTTGTATTAGTTTAAGCTTTATTATAGCATTTTATTAATTTAATTTACGATATTAATTAAAGATTTAAAATAAATTAACGCAAATCGCTTAAATATAGTAATTTAGAAACTAACTGGGAAACTACTTCCGATTCTGTTGAATCCGTTGAAATACGCCCGGGTTCTTATCCTGAAGCACCCGCATGAAGTCGTTTAGGACATCTGGGTGTCCTTGAGTGAGCTCATTATAGATCCTCATGGCATCTTCATAGCTCAGGGAGGGAATGTGTGTCTCTTCAAGTGCAAAGCCTATCATCGGCTTGGTTTCCGTTCCGAAATGCTGAATATTCTCAGCAAAAGCAGGGTTTCTTTCGAAAATTCGATCAATCAACCCCTTTTCTGCATCTGTAATTGGTTGATTGGTCTCCACTTTGACAAATAGCGCTCTTAGATCTGTGAGAGAAATTTCTCTAACAAGTCCGAACCATTTTTTAGGGATAGCCTCTTCTAATAACCTCTGATCTGTTCTTTTTAAGGCAGCTACTCTATGAGCATAAAGGCCAAATGGATTTGCAGGTTCGATTTGGCGGGTGGCGGGATTTCCAAGAACGCGGTTGATTATTGATCTTTCTGCTTCTGTAAGAGGTTCCTTGTCTTCCACTTTACTAATTAGCGCTTTAAGTTCAGAAACGGAGACTTCTTTGACTAGGCCGAACCATTTTTTGGGAATGACCCTTTCCAAAAATCGATCATCCGCATTTTTTAAGATCGCTACTCGCTCCAAAAGAACCTCTTGCGCGCTAGGAGGCTTTGCACATTCCACCGCGAGATCACGAAACGCATCCTCTATAAGGATCCCACTCCGATGATATCCCTGTCCTTGAGACCAATCTGGTTCACTAGTAAACCTGAACAGCTTTTCTGCTTGCTTGGCAGTAGCCTTTATAGCTGGTGCTTCAAAAGCATTTATCTGAACAACTACATTAAATGGCTTAGATTTTTCGATCTCTTTTTCTGATTCAAATTGTTGGAGCAAATCAGGGACTTTCTCTTTGATGAGCTTTTCTGCATCCGAATTAAGTGCAAGTGGGGAAGCCTTCCCTTGATCTGAGCATTTGTACATTTCGTACTTGACCAAGAACCCATTTGCATCGATAAAGGCGCCCTTGTTGTTGGGGGAGCCGCCAGTCGGTGGTTGCATCTCAATAGACATAGTGCATTACCTGATTATTTCTATCCTTAATTTATCAAAAAAACCTAATTAATTTAAACAAATTAGAATTTCTAGAGATTGTCAATCGCGCTATTTTTCTGCTAATGTCGAAATTGTCATATTAACATCAAGTGGCTGATTGAAAATCAGATTATACTGAAAATCGACAGACAAGCTTAGTTCATGGATAGGCTCTTATGTTATTATGAGCTTGAAGAAGAGCTGCTGGACTCTGGTGGGGATGGGGGCTCTTGATACCTCTTTTCTTGCTGAACCTGCGAATAGATAGTGGGGTTCAACTTTCTCAGCTGGGTCATGAAGTCATCGAGCTTCTCTTGGGGTTCCTTCAAAAATGCCTCATAGGCATCTAAGGCTTGTTCCTTCGTAAGTTTACAGATTGGGGTTTCATCAATCGAAAAGGTCACAGTCCCCGAATCTGCCATTTTTTTTTGGTTGTTGATGAAATTCGTATAAGCTTCAGAGAGGATTTCCTTATTTTGTTCACTAGGATTTTCTTGTAGCAGCAGGGATTTAAATTGCTGAAGAGTCATGACAGGGGAGGACTCTGCTCTCTTAAGCCCTAAGAAGCGCTTAAGTCTTCTACCCTCTGTTTTGGGAATCGCTTGCTCTAAGGTCGCATCGTCTAAGCGGCTTAAAGCTGTTGCCTGTTCTTTAAGACTTGGCAACACTTCCCATTCATTTTTATTAATTTGCTTGAGTTCAGGATGGACCCCTTCTTGCATATGGCTAGCTGCGAGTATCATCACCCTGCTATATCCAAACTCCGCATCTCTTGGTGAATAGCTCTGATCAAATTTGTACAGATTTGATTTAGCATCTGTAGCGGGTTTTGCTTCTGCTTGAAATGTGGAGTCTCTCGTGTCGGATACGAGTGGAACCTCGATGGATGCTTTAATTGGTGTGTCATTTGTTTTAACCCAAGTTGCTACCCTTCTCAC
>JAFEGI010000013.1 GCA_018240135.1 Verrucomicrobiota bacterium | reverse complement strand
GATCTGAAGCTCTCATCTAACCAATCAAAAAACAAAAAAGAGGTGTGCCGAAGGACATACCGCCCGACAGATCTATGGAAAAGGACCTTGAACTCTTATTTCCCTAAAGAAAAAAGTTCTTGCAATATGGGGGGAGGTGGTATGCTCACAGGGCATGAAGTGCAAGATGCCTCCTTTCTGCGCATTCCTTCCCTTGCTAGTTCCTATATTGCTGCTCAGCGGGGGCCTCTTCTTCTGCTGCCATAGTCCCGGATTCAACCTCGGTAAAATCTCCTCCACAATGGGCTATCGCGAAGAATGGGAAATCCCCCCTCTCAGCCATGAGGAGAGCGAGATCTTAACGCAGAAGGTCTTCCCTCAGGTTTTCTATTATATGGCTGCTGGCAATCAGTGCTACGCCTTTATCAGTGAAGATCGCCAGTATGTCCTCAAATTCTTCAAGATGCAGAACCTGCTTCCCAAATCCTGGTCCAAACGCTTTCCCTTTTCCCTTTTTCATGGAGACAAGGCAGAGGCAAGCAAGGAGCTTCTCTCCGATCGGGTTTTTACCAGCTATAAAGATGCCTATGAGAATCTACGCGCTGAGACCGGCCTGCTCTTTCTCCATTTCAATAAGACGCGAAGTCTCCGTTCTCAGGTGACCCTAATCGATAGCAAGGGAAGAAGATACCGCATTGATCTCGATGGGTTTGAGTTTGTTGTGCAAAGGCGCGCGCAAAAGGTCTATGACCGGTTGGCAGAGCTCTGTGCTGCAGGGATGCTGGAGGATGCGCGGGATGCTGTGCACTCTTTCTTCCACCTCTTTGCGTCGCGCTGTGAAAAAGGGTTCGCTTCAGAGCATCTCAGTCTGCGGAATAATTTTGGGTTTATCGGGAATAGAGCCATGCAGATCGATTGCAGCTTTCTCACGCCAGATAGCTCGATGAAGTACCCTTCCAATTTCCGCGAAGAGATCATGAAAGTGGCTGAGAAACTCGACAGCTGGGCATCAGCCTATTACCCAGAGCTATCCGTCATTATTCAACAGGAAGCGCAAGAGGTGATCAATCACGCTCTGTAAATTTCTCAAGTGTCTGTTCGAAGTGGGGAGTTAGAGCGGGATAGTTCTTTTCTACCCAGACGCGGAAGCTGTTGGATATGCTAGCAATCTCATCCTTGTAGAGGGGATTTTTCTGCATTTCAGGGTCGATGCGCAGTCTACCCACATCGATTTGCACTGCGATGTCGTCGATGAGACCGAAATTTTTGCGCAGGATCGGGTCATTCTCCACGACCCCTTTGCGGCCCAGATCGTCAATGAGAGAGAAGACGGATGTGATGATCTGCTGCGCGCGCTCTACGTCACCTTGGTGCATGAGCTCTGAGATGCGAGAGTAGATGAGCTGCGCCCGTTTTTGCAGGTAGAAACTCGTCCTATCGACATCGATATGATGGACGTTCCCATCTTGATCAAACAGGGTGACTTTCTTGTGCAAATCGCGCGTGCGGTTGAGATGGACATAGATCAGGCCGGTCTCTTTTTTCAGCTCGAGATAAGAGGTCTTACAGGCATCAAAGGTTTGTTTCCACTTCTTCTCTTTGGCAAGAGAGTCGATGTAATAGGGGTTGAAAGAGAAGGGAAACATCGAGAGCCAGCTCTTCGAGCTTAGCTTATGTTGCTTGAGAAATTTCAGGATCGTCTTCTTGTCTTCTGAAATGAATACATAGGACTGAGATCCTTTGTCGAGATAGGTGAATTTTTGACTCAGGATCCGGTCGATCTCCTCTTTTTCTTCTGGTGAAGGGGTGGGGAGATCCCACTCAGAAGAATAGGGGTGAAGGTTGAGAATTTTGTCTGCAGCAAAGTGGTTAGACCTGCGGTGAGCCAAACGGTCGATCCCCACAAAGATCGAAAAGACAAAGAGCAAAAGGGCAAAAGTGATGCAGAGTTTCTTGAGCATTGGGTCAAGTATTCCACAAAGGGGAATTTTTAAGTAAGTGTAGAATCCCCTCTACTTCTTCTATTTCTTGATTGATCTGGATTCTCTCTGCTTCTTTCAGAAGTAAACCCATTTTTTTTCCAGGGACAATTCCCAGAGAGAGGAGGTGCTCTGCGCGGACGATAGGGGTTTTAGAGCGGATTCTTTCAATCGATTTTGCTAAAGAGAGTTGCCTTTGCTGATGACTGGAGATGTCGTGGTGATGCGCACGAGCAATGTCTAGGGCTATATGGGCGTATGGGCTGGCATAGAAGGTGGCCCATTCGATTTTTTCAAGGTGATTTTGCCACTCCATCGGCATCGATAGGATCCCTTGCGCGTGATGGAGGAATGTGGCGATCTCCCGATCGACGCGGGAGAGTTTTAGGTAATCGCATAGCTCGAGAAGGGCATCGAGGGATTTTCCGGGGAAAAGCTCGAGCAGCTCCGCAATCAGAGGAGTCCCTTTCGGCAGACGCCCAATCGGCTGAACACGCTCTTGGATTTCTGCAATGCCGACCGTTTTGAGTTCGGGAAAGATCGTTTGAAGCAGGCCAAGCTGATGTAAAAGCACCAGGGCTTCATCAAACCGCGCAAACTGGGACATTTTTCGGAATTCTTGGTAGATTCGCTCCATTGCCACTGCAGGGAGGAGGCTTGCAGCATGGGAGAGAATTGCCTGATAGGTCGCAGGCTCAATGGTAAAGCCAAAGCGCGTGGCGTAGCGGACGGCGCGGATCATCCGGAGGCGGTCTTCGAGAAAACGCTGGTGAGGATCTCCGATCGCGCGAATCACTTTTTTTTCAATATCCGCTTTTCCCTCGACATAATCGTAGAGCGTATCTGTAAGAGGATCCCAAAACATCCCGTTAATGGTAAAGTCGCGCCGCTTGGCGTCTTCCTCAGCGGTGGCAGGATCGATCCGCGTGGGGCGCCTCCCATCGAGGTATCCCTCTTCTTTGCGGAACGTGGCTACCTCAAACTGGTGTCCCTCTTCGACGACGATGACGATCCCAAAAGCGACGCCCACGGGAATCGTTTTGGGAAATAGGGACTGAATCATTTCGACGCTTGCCGACGTGGCGATATCGATATCATCTGAGGGATGATTCATCAGATAATCGCGCACCCAGCCCCCTGCAAAGTAGGCTGGATAGCCTGAAGCGACAAGTTTTCTCACGACTTGAGTTGCAAATGCGCTCTCTGGCATGATCTCCCTCTGAAGAGGTAAGCCTAGCACGACGCTTCCTTTCGAAAAAGAGACTAATGCGTTCAAATTCTATCCATCTCCTATCAGAAAAGACAATCAACCAGATTGCAGCAGGCGAGGTGATCGAAAATCCCGCGTCTGTTGTCAAGGAACTTGTGGAAAATGCGGTTGATGCAGGGGCTAGGCGGATTGTGGTCGCGATACAGGGGGGCGGATTCCAGAAGATCGAAGTGAGCGATGATGGAATCGGGATGAGTGCACAGGATGCAGAGCTCTCCCTTGTGCGGCATGCGACCTCAAAAATTCGGGATGCAGACGATCTGCTCTGCCTTGCTACGATGGGATTTCGCGGCGAGGCCCTCGCATCGATCGCGGCGATTTCGAAGCTAAAGCTCACCACAGCCCAAGAAGGGGGCGTCGGAACGCAAATTGAGGTGGATGGAGGCAAAATCGTCGGGATTTCTCCTATCGGTAGAGCGCAGGGGACGACGCTTTCGATCACATCGTTATTTTTTAATGTGCCTGCGCGCAAAAAATTTCAAAAAAGTAGCGCCGCAAGTTCTGCCGAGATCACGAAGGCAATGACCCAACTCGCCCTTGCTCATCCCTTCGTCGGTTTTGAGCTCATCCAGCAAGACCGCGCGCTGTTTTCCTGTCCGGCTGTTACCGGAGGGGATTTGCTGGAGGCACTTAAAGAGCGCGCCTGTATCGTCCTAGGTGCAGAGTTTGCCTCTAGTCTCCTCCCTCTAGATTGCAAGGAGGAGCAGTGCCACATTCGGGGATGGATCGCAGGTCCAGAAATGACGCGCCACAACCGGACCGGGCAGTACCTCTTTGTCAATCAGAGACCTGTTCAGTGCCTGCCACTTGCCTATGCGCTGCGCGATGCCTATGGGACACGTCTATCTACAGATCGCCATCCGATCTACCTTCTCCATATGGAGATTGCCCCCGACCGTGTCGATGTGAATGTCCATCCTCAGAAAAAAGAGATTCGCCTCCGCGAAGAAGGGCTCTTGCGCTACGCGATTCATGGTGCAGTGAATGAAGCTCTTGGAACGAATGTGAGAAGAGAGGATCCCGTTTTCCACAACCTGCCTCCGGTTTTTTTCTCAGAACCTTTACTCCTGCGCGAAACTCCCCGTACTGAGTCCTTTGCCCCCCTTCTCTTTGAATATCTCTTAGAGCCCATTGGCCTCTTTGAGAACTATCTCCTCCTCGATGCCAGAAGTGCTCCCACTCCTCTGCTCCCCTCCCCTGGCGATGGGATCCTATGGATCGATCTGAGTGGGGCGGATGCGCGGATCCGCTTCGAACAGCTCATGCGCAACGCTCAAGCGACCCCTGCAAGCCAAGGACTACTTCTTCCCCTCACGTATTCCCCTTCCAAGGCAGAAGCTCAGCTCCTTGCAAGTAGGGTGGCCACACTTGGAGCGCTGGGAATCCACATGCGCAGCATAGGCGAGACGACATTTCTTATCGAAGCGATCCCTCCCTTTTTGGAAGAGAAAGAGGTGATCGCATTGATTGAAGAATTGTTGGATGAAAAGGTGCACCTCGAACTCTTTGCTGCGCGCGCGGCGAGAAGGGGAAACCCTCCAACGGATCTCGGTAGCGGACTCGCTCTTGTCAAAGAATTGCTTAAAACAGAGTGCCCAACGCGCTGTCCTTTGGGAAAAGCCATCACATTTCATATGAGGAAAGATGCCATTCAAAAACCCTTCTGCAGCTAAACGCCTCCTGCTTTTACAAAGTCGTATCAAAGAAACGGGATGCGATGCCTGCTTAATCGAAACACCGACCAACCTTCACTACTTCACAGGTCTGGACATCTCCCTAGGAAAGCTCCTCGTCCATAAGGACGCAGCCGCACTCTTTGTCGATGGGAGATATATCCAAGTTGCAAAAGAAAAAGCCCCCATGCCCGCTTTTTTGGATGGACAACACGAGGTAAGGCAGTTCGGGGAAAGACAAGGGATTAAAAAACTTGCCCTCGATGCACTAGAGACCTCTGTTGCCCATTTCGATACGCTCCGCAAAGAGTGGCAAGGATTTGCAGAGCTTGTCCCTCTCGCGACATTTTTTCGCACTCTCCGCGCCATTAAAGATGAGGAGGAGATTGGAAAGATGCGCGCAAGTGCTGCGCTGCTTTGGCAGGGCTTTGAAAAGATCTGCTCTCTTTTGAAAGAGGGGATCACAGAGAGGCAGCTTGCGAAAGCCTTTGAGATTTTTTGCTTAGAAAAAGGGGCTGATGGACCGGCCTTTGAGCCGATCATCGCCTTTGGGAAAAATAGCGCGATGCCTCATTACCGCTCAGCGGATGTCTCCTTAAAAAAAGGGGATACCGTCCTGATCGACATTGGCACGACGGTCGCACACTACCGCTCCGATATGACGCGCGTTCTCTTCTTCGGACAGGCAGATCCAGAAATTCAGCGCCTCTATGAGATCACAGAGCGCGCGCAAAAAAGCGCACTTGCCTGCGCTCTGCCTGGCGTCGCACTCAAAGAGCTCGATTTAGCTGCGCGCGCGGTGTTTAAGGAGGAGAAAGTGGAGGAATTATTTCTTCATAGCCTAGGCCACGGCATTGGTCTTGAGACGCATGAATTTCCTCGCATCAAATGGGATAATGCCGATAAAGATGTCCTCCTAGAAAAGGGGATGGTCATCACTGTAGAGCCGGGTCTCTATCTTCCGGGAAAAGGGGGCGTCCGGTATGAAGATACCATTGTCATTACGGAAAAAGGGCATGAGAATTTTTATTCTAGGTAACATGTGAGTTTGCGCTACCGCCTATTTTTGTGGGTCAGCGGTCTTTTTTTGGCTACTGCCCTCATCTCCCTTGTCACAAGTTCCCGTGTGATGCACAAGGAACTTGCTCAGGCGCAGGGGGCCATGCGCGAAAAGATCCTAGAAATCAGCGAAAAAAAACGACTCGATATCGAGAACTTTCTCGCAGAATCCCTTCTTGAAAACCATGCCGAAATCGACTCGGCACTGACCGATATTTTGCAATTTAAACCGCAAATTCTCCGCTTTGGCCCTACGCGTGTCAATGCAGAAAGGGGCACGTGGGAAGATGTCGCCGATCTGCTTTTCGACAACCGGTGGATCGACTTTCTCCAAAACACCAATGAAGGAGATGTGACCGCATCGGTGACACTCAAAGAGGGGAGCTTGCTCAGCACAGAGCGCACCCCGATCGATGCCGGCCTCACGTGGGTTTATCTCAAGGGGCGCGTAGAGCCTTACCTCGGTGTCCGCGTTCCCTATGGGCTCAGTCGCCCTTCTGCTTCACAGGAGCAAGTCGAAACTCTCCACGGGACGATTCCTGAGTACTATCTTCTCTTCGATCCCCAGAAAATGGCAGTATCTCCCCCCTTATCAGATGGAACTCTCACTTCATTCCCGGTAACGGGGACATCGGGATATGAGATTCTCGTTGAGCCCTTTATTGAAGCGTTTCGGCGGGCGCAAATGAGCCTAAGAGCTAAAACACTAAGTCCCGGTCCGCTTCCACAAATCCCCGAGGATGTGTGCGCAAGCGGTGCGGCGAGTGCGGCTGCAGTTCTCTCGAGCCGCCCTGCTGAAGAGTTCATGCAAAGACATGTGATCGATATTTCTGAGCGGTACACCCAGCTGAGTCTCGTCTGGCTCATCACCGCATTTTTTAACAGCGGCACATTGGGAGATAACCTCTTTGCTTTCCCTGCTCCCGAGGGGGCCTGTCTGTTCTCCTCAGATGAGCAGCGCGGCTGTGCGATGCGCACCGAAGGAGTGCTTCGCCCTAAAAAACTGTTTGACGACGCCCTTTACTATGCCCAGCATGCCCCTATAAACGCCGATCTTGGCCTTGCAAACTCTCTTGCAGTCATCGATCTACCCGATTCCAATTGGCTCTATTTGGGGAACACCGCCCAGTTTATTGTAGAAAGTCAAGGAAAAGAGCGGAAAGGGTATCTCACACTGGGGATCGATGCCAGCACTATGCTCCAGAAGCTCGTCCTCGCCTTCCATCAAACCGCGCTCCTTGCCCATGGAGGCAAATGGGTCTGCGGCGTCAGCCCTCAAGGAGAGAGGATTCCAATCGATGGAGATCTTCCCCTTGCTGAAATGCTACAGAAAAAAAGCGGGATCATCTCATCTCAAGGGGAAAATCTCTTTTTTCTTCATATCGTCCCCTTTCCGAAAATCGACCTCCATTTTTTCCTCCTCAATTCCGAGGCAAAAGAGTTTTCCTTTCTAAATGACCTCGAAGAGGGCAGCGAGCATGTGATCAACTCGATTCTGCTCAACATTCACATCACCGGATTTATCGTCCTTCTCGTCGCCATTTTCATGGTCAGTCAAATTTCCAGACGCATCACAAAGCCCATCATCGAGCTGGCAAATGCAACAGAAGGGATCATCGCGGGCAAATACGAAGAGGTAAAAGCGGCGCTTCCAATACCCAAAGTGCACGACGAGATCGCCATATTGTGCGGCTCTTTCCGAGCGATGGTCGAGGGGTTGCAAGAGAGAGAAAAAGTCAAAGGGGTTCTCAATAAAGTCGTCTCTCGAGAGATCGCAGAGGAAATTTTAGCGGGATCGATCAGTCTCGGCGGAGAGGTCAAGCGACTCACGGTGCTTTTTGCCGATATCCGCGGCTTTTCCCATATGACTCAGCAGATGCGTCCCGAAGAGATCATCGCGCTGCTCAACACATGCATGACGAAAATTTCGAGTTGCATTGATCAAAGAGGAGGGGTGATCGACAAATATGTCGGCGATGAGGCGATGGCATTATTTGGAGTCCCTATTCCTCTAGAAAATAGCGCCCTTCGCGCTATCGAGAGCGCTCTAGACATCATCGCCGTGCTCGAGAAGTGGAATCAGGAGAGAGGAGCTCAGCATCTCCCTCCGATTGAGATGGGGATTGGGATCCATACAAGTGAAATGCTAGCTGGCAACATGGGCGCAGAAAATCGACTCAACTACACCGTCATTGGAAGCGGCGTCAACCTCGCTTTCCGCATGTGCGCTGCAGCAAAAGGGATGCAAATTTTTATCACAAAAGATACACTGAGCGAGCCGCTGGTCCGCGAGAAGATCGCATATGAGGCATTGCCCCCAATGACCTTCAAAGGATTTGATCAACCCGTAGAGATCTACAGCGTCAAAGGACTGAAGTGAGCATCGCTCTTTTTCTTGTAGGGGCCCTGAGCGTTTACCTTTTTTGGACGTTAAGAAGAGAGCGTGCAGAAGAAAAAGCCCTTTTGGAAATCCTAGGGGAAGGGGTGGTGGTCCTTGATGAAAAGCTCCACATCCGCTTGATCAACCGGATGGGCCTAGAGATGCTCAGCTTACAAGGCGGAATCGGAAAATCTTTCCCCCATTCGACCCCCCTTTTGCAAAAGTGTCTGCAACTCATCCAAATCTGCATGAAACAGCAGTGCGCTGTAACCGATGCCATTTCTCATGAAGAGAAGAGAAAAGTCTATTTCGATCTTATAGCAGTACCCCGCCGCCATGGCGCCCTTCTCATCTTGCAAGACAAATCGAGTCACCAAAAAGTGCTGGAGATGGGCAAGAATTTTGTCTCAAACGCCTCTCACGAGCTCCGCACGCCCATCACCATCGTCAAGGGGTTTGCAGAAACCTTGCAAGACCTCCCCGAGCTTCCCCGCGAAATGGTTACGGCCATTACTGAAAAGATTGTGCGCAGCTGTCAGCGGATGGATACCCTCGTCAAAAGCTTGCTTACTCTCGCCGATCTGGAAAATCTCCCTACCACCCGCTTTCAAGAGTGCGACTTAGTGGCCATGGCAGAGACCTGCCGCCAACTCGTCCTCTCCGTGTATGAAAAGGCGGAGATCACCATTGAAAAGAATGCCGAGTCGATCACTGTCGATGCCGATCCCGATATTCTCGAGCTTGCACTGATGAATCTTCTGGACAATGCAGCAAAATACTCAAGTAGCCCTGCACAGATTCAGATCGTCATCCGCGAGGAAAAAGGGCGCGCTCACATCACGGTTCAAGATCGGGGCATTGGAATCCCCGCTACAGATCTTGGCCATATCTTCGAGAGGTTCTACCGCGTCGATAAAGCCCGCTCGCGCAGACTCGGTGGAGCGGGTCTTGGCCTCTCCATCGTCAAAACGATCATCGAAAAGCACAGCGGAACGATTGAAGTGAGCTCTGAGGCGGGCTATGGCACCACCTTTTCCATCAACCTCCCCATTAATAATCGATCTTAACCCCAAGACCGGTCGCAGGATCTCTACCTCCCATTACAGGTCCGTAGATTGCCCTTCTTGCATGGTTTAAGAAGGGTTGCAGCTGAGCAAAAAGAGCCCCTTTATTTGGCTGCGCTTGCAAAATCTCCTCGAACTCCTTCTTCTTGCAAGGCGCATATTTCTTATTCTCCGCCCAGAAATCCTGCTCCTTGCGGAAAACTGCTTTTGCCACCTGAGGTCCAAAGAGGGCTTCGAGAACAGGAAGCGCTGCATAGCACACATAGACTGTCGCCATCTCTTTTTCATAGCTAAGAAAATCCTCGAGCGGAGGGATCCCCCGCTCCCGGTCGTACTGATTGGTCCCTTTTGCCATGTAGTAGAAGAGCTTATCGAGTTCAGGATCTTTAAGGTGGAGTTCAGATAGAGGGGTGTCCTCGGGAGCTTTTGCAATGGCTGCGAGCAGCTCTTTTGCAATTTGCGAGGAGAGTTTCGCGCCCTCTTTTTCCTTGGCAAACAAGGTCTTGTAATAGAGGAGATCGAGCAGTTTCGCTAAAGGGGAAAAGAGAGGATGGGTAGAGGGCTCTCCTTGATGTTCAACGAGTTTCCAAATGTTGAACTTAGAATTTTCCAAAGGGGGATACCGATCGCGCAAGGAGCGATAGGTTTCCTTTTTTTGCTGCTGCCTGCCTTTACTTGTGCGCTTGGTCAGCGTTTTTCCTCTATTCTTTTTGTAACTCTTTTTGACGATCTCGTTATTTAGGACCCTCTCTGCCCGGTAGAAGGATTCAAGAGAATCCTCGATTACAGCAAAGCTTTTCACCTCTCTCAAAAACGTCATGGCAAGCGTTGTAAAGATCAGTAAAAACGCGAAGATGAGAGGCAAAATATTCATATTTTTGTGCGCCCCCGGTAGATAATCGGGTCATTCGGCCTGTCTAAAAAAAATGCGTAGGAAAAGGGATCCTTCTGAATTTCCACAGTGAGGATGAGCAAAACGGGATGACTCGTCGCACTAGATTCAGAGGACCAGTAGCCCTTTCTGTCACAGAGCTTCCAGGTAAATTCCGTCACATTGTCCAGAAGAGTCTCCTCCTGCTTTTCCCATCCGAGATAGATCTGGTTCCCCTTGCGGTATAAAAATCCCATCCGGTGGGGGCGATAGAGCGAGCTCTCCTCCTCCTCTTCCTCCAAAAATAGTAAGGAAATGCACCCGCTACTCGGCTCAGAGTATACCCTATCTGCTTCCAGGAGAAGATCGTGCAGTCTTTTGCGGAAGAGCTCAAGATGCAAGATCTTTTGCTTAAGCGCTTGACCCGCTGCATTTTTGAGGAGCACCTGTTTTAGGGAAAAGAAGAGAGTGCCCATTACGAGCCCCAGTAGACTCAGCGCGATTACGATCTCAAGAAGAGTAAAGGGATAGGACTTCTTGCGCATGCAAAAATCATGGAGAAAACCCCCCTTTTTTCCAAGAGAGAATATGTAAAATTATTATTATATTGATTGCAATGTGCTGTTTTGATAAATTCAGACAAAATTAATAGGTTTTTTATTTCAATCAGTATTTTAGTAAAGCGGGACCACTCTTCTCCCAGTGATCAGAATTCAGAGGAAGCTGTGAAGCGTTCCCGTTTCAGCGCCGAATCGGGATTTGCGCATACACATTGCTACATGCTCAAAGAAATGTGCATTACGGATCTACAATTAGCCGGCGCGCTTAGGCAAAGAGAGAAGGTTTTGGAATGCCAATTTCCGGAGCGAGTGCTTAACTTAAAGGGGCTTCTTGCTAGTTTCATCAGAACAATAGGAACACAGCATTTTGAAATCCACTTCCCTTGCGATGCAAAGGGGCCGGGCAGTAAAGTTCCTGAGTGCAGAGCGCATGTGAGTTGGGAAAAGTGGCTTTCTCTTCACATGTTTGCAACTGCAGCAATGCAAGGAACGCAAGCGAATGCTGATCTAAAGACCATTGCCGCATTTTGTAAAAACTTCCCTGTGTTGAAATCAGGGGATGCTTTTGGAGCACTTAGAGCGATCAGTAGAGCATTTGCAGAGGACTTTCCTGATCCTATGGACGGCAGTCGCGATCGCATCGCTAAGCTAGCAGGGGCGTTGAGTGCAGCGGTTAAGAAGCGAGTAGAAGCTTCTCAATCTCCTCTTATAAATGCCTTTAGAACCTCTCCTGCCTGTGCACGACTTGAACCAGACAAGGAGTTGGCGTTACAGAATGCGTGCGTCTTGAATGCTCAAAAAGTAGCGGAATGGATGCGCGGCTCAAAAGAGTGCCCCGAATCAGACGACTGTCTCTAGCGGTTAGTTTTTCTTGTTTTAAAAATTTTAATATAATTGAAGTTCGCTTTTATTTATGATATAATATTAATAAAAAAAGGTTATAATTATGTCAGATAATTGCATTCATTTAAATGTTAGTGTTTTAGGAAAGCGTGGGCATGATGAGCTCTACTCAGATTTTGATGCTTTATACAATCCGGTCACATCGCATGGAACAGATTCTGCGGTCTCAAGGGTTGCAACACGTGCACTCCAAGATGAGAGCGAGCCAGCGGGAAAGCGTCTTTCCATAGGGTCCTCATCCTCTAGTTCTTCCGCACCAAGTGCGCCCTCTGAAATGACCCTAACCGCTCTTGCCCATCAACTTTTAGAGCTAGCTAGCGCGGGTAATGCCCTAGAGACGCAGACCTATTCACTTGGAGCCCATGTCATCACGGAACCCCTCTTGGTTCAAGCTCTTAGAAAGCGAGATGAGCTTTTAGCGTGCAAGGGCTCAGTTAAAGATAAGAACAAATTAAAAAAATGCCTTGCAAATATCATTAATGAAATAGGCAATTACTATTTCAAAATTAAATTTGGCTGTAATTATAAAGCGGTGCCTTTTTATTCGCCTAAGAATACTGAGCCAGTAGGAGCTCACGCATATGGACTTGCTCTGCAACAGTTTGCAATAGCCGTCTTATCTGGAGACAGGCCTAATGAGTCCTTAAAAACAATTGAGGCGTTTTGCAAAGGCGTGTCCTCTTTGGGCCAAGCGTCATCCTTAGACTGGCATAGTTCCTTGAAGGCTGCTTTTGAGAAGGATTTTTCTGATGTGCATGATCCCCGGCGTCACAATATGGCGCTGCGTGCGGAAATGGCGTCCCTCCCCAAGCTTCAATTTGGTACGACCTACTTAGGAGCCTCTCTTCAGGGACATGCACACGAAAAGTTTTATATCGAAGTCGCAATCAGTTATTTCGCTTTCGCTTTGGATGCCTTATTTTTTTCAGACCGGCTGCGTGGTTCGGCAGCTCTACGCACGCAAGCTGTTGATAATTGGATACGCTTTGCGCGCGAACATATGGAAACCGCTTTGAATAATGAAGCGTTGAAGCAGCGCATGCCCGAGCAGTATTGGAAACTCTCCTATTTGTATTGGACATTCCACGGGACGCTCACATCTGCTTAAGTCTTAGAGACTGTCTCTTAGTTAGAGGACAGACTTTTAGGAGGCTTTAGGACAAAATGGCATACGGCATAAGTCAGTAACCCGTAACAGGCCAAGCTAAACCAGTCGGGCAGCAGCGAGGGCCCATCTGCAGGGATCCATCCTGCGACGGTCATGAGCGCGATGAGTACCCCCATGCATGCATCTCCTGCAACGAGTCCCGATGAAGCGAGAGTGCCTCGGTCATGGGCCGTTTTATGGCTGTCGTGTTTTTTCACAAATGCGGAGGCCAGCCCTCCCACGAGCATTCCCGTAGATAGCGAGAAGGGAAGATAAAGGCCGATGGCAAATGGGAGTACGGGGAGTTTGCACACTTCGATAAGTAATCCCAAGACCACTCCGATGAGGATGAGGGTCATGGGCACATTCCCTTCGATCACCCCTTGCGCAATGAGGGCAAGCATTGTCCCCTGCGGCGCAGGGAGCGCTGTAGATCCAAATCCATAAGCTGTGTTGAGAAGGTAGAGTGTACCGCCAACGGCAAGCGCAGGGAGGATGACGCCGATAATTTCGCTGAGCTGCTGCGTGCGGGGTGTGGCTCCGAGAATATATCCCGTTTTGAGATCTTGAGAGGTGGCCCCTGCAAGGGCGATGGCCACGTTGACCACGATGCTCATCGTTAAAGCGGCGATGAGATAAACCCTTTCTGTCCATCCAAGGGTGACAAATACAAGACAGGTGATCAGCAAAGTGGTGAGCGTCATTCCCGAAACGGGATTCGAGGTGCTCCCCACAATTCCGACCGTAAGGGATGTTACTGCAGAGAAAAAGAAGCCAAGAAGTGCCAGTAGCACAATGGTCAAGAAGTTCATCGGTAGACCGGGAAAGAGCCAGAGGGTCAAGATGATGAGCGCCGATCCGATGAGTAGCCAGCGGAGAGAGATATCCCGCTCGGTGCGCAAGATCCGATCAGAGCGCGCTTTGGTTTGAAATAGCTCGTTAAATCCCATGTGCAGCGTTTTGAGGATGATCGGCAGGATCTTAATGATGCTTAAGAATCCTCCAGCAATCAGTGCGCCCGCACCGATATAGCGGATGTAATTGGACCAGATCCCCTCTGCAGGCATCTGGAGCACCTCACCCGTGCCAAAGAAACGGATCAATGGGATCAGCACAAGCCAGCCGAGCGCGCCTCCTGCAAAAAGAATGCCGGAGATGCGCGGGCCTACGATGAATCCCACCCCTAAAAGAGCAGGTGTGCAATCGATACTCACTGCTGTGCGTTGAAAGGAGTTTATAACCCAGGAGGGGGTCTCTTTAAATAGATAGAGCGCGCCAGAGAGGACGCGGTAGAGGGCTCCAGTAGCGATGCCAATTAGGGCAAGCCACGCTTTTGATTGGGAGGACTCGGTTGACAGCAGGATATGGGAGCATGCGGTTCCCTCAGGGAAGGGGAGTTTTCCATGCTCGTGGACAATGATGTAGCGACGCATGGGGATCATAAAGAGGATGCCGAGAATGCCTCCGAGAGCGGCTAAGAGAAAGATACGGGATGGGGCAGGGGGCTCTCCGAGTAAAAAGAGGGCAGGTACGGTGAAGATAACGCCACCTGCTAATCCCTCTCCAACGGAGGCGATGGTCTGCACGATGTTATGCTCGAGAATCGAGACGTGTTTGGAAAAGGCGCGCAAGAGGGCAATCGACATCACTGCTGCGGGAATCGATGCAGAGACGGTGGTTCCTACTTTCAAGCCAAGGTAGGCGTTCCCCACGCCAAAAATCAGTCCGAGGAGAATGCCGAGAAAGACTGCGCGAAAAGTGAACTCGCGAGTTTTATTATCTTTCGCGGAAATATAAGGTTTGTGCGTAGGCATAATCTTTTCTATGCCAGCGGAATGTGATTTTATTCTACGGGATTTTTCTTGAGGAGCATTTGATAAGTAAAGGTGGATCGATCCTTTTTTCTTCCCAAAAAGAGGGGAAGGCCTTTTTCTAGGAAGGAGATTTTGAGAGTAGTAAGACGAAGCTCCGTTCCATCTGGATCGACTTTTCCCGTCGAGTAGAGTTCATACTTACAGTTGAACTGCATTTTGCCAAGAGCGCCAAGAGAAACGCGGACGGGAGGGAGGTCGCGCGCTTTGCGGCTGTGATAGCGGGTGGAAATCTCTTCCCAGGGGATCTCATTGCGCAGGAGCTGTGCCTGGATTTCTGCGCACTGCACGTCGGCAAGGCGACTGAGCTGGAGGCGGTAGCAGCTCTTGATTTCCTCCCGCAGCGCTCTCAGAGGAAGCCGAGCCAGGGGAGCCGCGCAGAGTCCAATCAGGAAGATCCCAATGAGCAGCTCAAGAAGAAGGAACGCTCTTTTTTTCATACGAGGCATTTTTTCATGAATATTGTTTAATTTCTAGACAAATTGAATGTTTCGGGATAAGATTGTTTTTACAAAAATAAAGCTGAGTATTACAGATGGAATTGCAAGGCAGAGCATTATACAATTTGCTCAGGATCAATTACTTGGAGGATCCCTCCTTAGACGTGGCTCCTTGGCAGGTTGAGGATGTGCGCTCTATTCCAACGCCTCTGCTTTTCGCGCGCCTAGATACATTGGGGATTCGCGTCGATGAGCAGTCCTTTGCCCTGTTTGCCGATTCGGTAGAGACCCCAGAAGAGCTCGCCGCTTGTCTTTGGACGGAAGAGGAGAATATCGAGGGGCACGATCAGGCCTATCTTCTCCTATTCGAACTCTGGAGACGCCTTTTGCCCGATCGGCTCAGTCTTTCGATTTTCTGCGATGAGCTCGATCAGCTCATCGATCTCTACGATCAAGGCACGCTTCCCGATGAGGGGCTATTGGAAAATGCGCTCCTTCTTTTAGAGGATATCCTCGACGATGCATCGGATGTCGAAGGGGATCCGCAAAAGGTATTTGCTAACGTCGCCCTATATTGTGCGCACGATTTGGAGCAGTTCATCGTCGATTATATCGGGGACCAGATCGAGCGGCGAGATGGGACGAGCGCTTCAGAGCTTTTAGATGCGTTTTCTGAATATATCTTAGACAAGCGGGTGATCAGTCTTTTAAGGGCCCGGATTTTTTCTCTCACCGATATCCAAGAGTCCAACATCCTCTTTGAGCGCCTTTTGTCTGAGCTGCAAGAAGAGCCCGACTTAGAGCTTCTTCTCGAGATGATCAAACACTTGGTCAATCATGGGGATATCCGCCTTTTCCAAATTTCTGTGAAGCAATCTCTCCCCCTTCTCGCAAGAGAAGAGGAGTTTCAATACTTGCTCTCTCACATTGCGCGGTATTACCGGTGCCTTGACAGGGAAGAGGAAGAAAAGCGCATCGCCAGCTGGCTACAAGAGCGCGAGGGGATCCCCGCCGACCGTCCCGTCGACCCCTCTGACCACACCCTCAAGAAGCTCCACTCAGAAGAGTTTTAGAGTCTGTTGTTTGAATTTTACCACAGAGACGGGAACCCACAGAGAGGAAATTCATACTTTAAATCGACGAAGCCTAATTTCAACAGCGGTTTCTAAGAAGGCAATTTGAAAATTTCTTCTCTGTGGTTTCCCGTCTCTGTGGTAAAACTACCTATTTGTGCAACAAAGCCTCAAAAGAAAGCGAAAATTGACGAACCCTTAGTTCATGGACAGACTCTTAGTGGAATGAAGTCGAGATAATCGCAAGAGGTAAAGAGGTACTTCACTCCTCTTGCCTCCCCAAAGGGAAGAGATCCCTTCTTTACATTGTGCAGGTGCCCAAACACGCAGATATCGATCTGATGCGCTTCGAGAATTGCCGATGCCTTTGAAGGCGCAAGGTCGGCGCCGATGGGGGGATAATGAGTCATGGCGATCTGCGTTTTACACTCTTTTTTCAGTTGAGATAGGCTGAGTTTAAGCCGCTCGAGCTCTCTTGCAAAAATCCGCTCATCCTCCTCTTTTTCCTTTAGGAGCTCTTCAGGAGTTTTCATGCGCGCTCTCGGATTTTCTTGGAAGGTGATGTAGGTATTAAAGTTGTACTCTTGGGTATCCCATAGGCGGGAGCCGCCGATTGCGACCTCATTCCAGACAAAGGCGTCATTGTGCAGGCAGTGGATCGTCGGTGGGAGCAGGGGGGTCATTTTTGCCTTAGAGCTCCACCAGTAATCGTGATTGCCGCGGATGAGGAGTTTTGTTCCAGGAAGGGCATCGATCCACTTGAGATCGATGAGGGCCTCTTCGAGTTTCATCGCCCAGGAGATGTCACCGGGGATGAGGACGAGATCACTTGGCGCGATCTGCTGTTTCCAATGGGTGGCAATTTTCTCAGCGTAGTCTTTCCAGTCGGGACCAAAGACTTCCATTGATTTACTGGGAGCGCCAAATGCGAGATGAGGGTCAGAAAGAGCCCAGATGGTCATAGAATAAAGCCGTCGGGCACCTTTGTCCCCGTCGTCACGATGATAATCCCATCCCGAATATAAATGCCATCGCCATCCCAGTTTTTGAGTTTTTTGACGTTGGTGAGTTGGACATTGTTGCCAATGCAGGTGTGCTCGTCGATGATGGCCTTTTGGATGCGGCAGTTTTTCCCGATGGAGAACTCTTTGGGAAGAGGAAGGTGGTGGTGATGGGGCGCATCATAATAGAGATTTCCCATGATGACAGAGTCGTGGATGACGGTCCCTTTTTTAATGTTAACGCGGATGCCAACGACGCTGTTTTTGATCTCTTGCGCTGCGATGACCGATCCCTGGCCAATCAGCGCCCTTTCAATCAGGGTCCCTTTGATCATGGGACTTGGAAGGTGGTGGGGATGGGTAAAGATGGGATTGAACTCATCGTAGGTGTTGAGACAGTGGTTTTGGTCGATCAAGGCGAGATTCGCCTGGTAGTAGGAGGCAACGGTTCCAATATCTTCCCAATATCCCTTATAGACATAGGCAGCAGCTTTCCCTTTTTTAATCTGGATGGGGATGAGGTCTTTTCCAAAATCATCCCCTTTTTCTTCGAGCAGCTGGAAAAGGGCAGCGCGCTTAAAGACATAGATTCCCATCGAGGCTAAGTAATGGGTCTTCTCAGGATGCAAGATATCGTGCCCATTTAGGGCACCCTGCGATAGGGAAAATCGGCTAAGTAGGGTGGGATCGGAGGGTTTTTCATAGAATTCTTCGATCTGATGGGATGCGTTGACTTTGAGAAGGCCCATCCGCTTGGCCTCTTGTTGCTCCACGGGGATCGAGGCGATTGTCAGATCCGCATCCTGCTGTTTTGCAAAGGTGATGAGGTCGGTGAAATCCATGTTGTAGAGCTGATCGCCAGATAGGATGAGAAAATAGTCGACGGGAGCAGATTCGAGATGGAGGAGGTTTTGCCTGACGGCGTCGGCTGTTCCTTTATACCATGTCTTATGTTCGGGGGTCTCTTCCGGGCTGAGGAGTTGGATTTTCAGCGCGCGGAAAGGGTCGAGGGGGTAGGTTTCGACGATATGCTCATGGAGGGAGCTAGCGAGGTATTGAGAGATCACAAAGATCCGGTGGATCTGGGCATTAAGGGCATTGGAGATCGGGATGTCGATGAGCCTATAATGTCCCCCAAAACTGACTGCAGGCTTGCAGCGGTGCTGGGTGAGTGGAAATAGGCGCGTCCCTTGCCCTCCTGCGAGAATAATCGTCGCAACAGAGCCCGATAGATCTCTATTTTTAGAGACATCTGGGGGCACAGCCGGTTCCTCTCTCTATTCAAATTATTTATATAACAGAGATTGGAATTAGTTTGTAATTAATTTAATTAATGTGAACTTCGTGAGCGTGGTAACTAGATCTAACAAAAGGTCCGCAGTACATCTTTTTAATTCCGCGACTATGGCCATATTCTGCATAGGCCTCGAACTGGGAGGGAGGGACAAACTCCTTCACGAGGAGTTTGCGGTGGTCGGCCTGAAGGTACTGGCCGATGGTGATGATCTCACAGCCGGCAGCGTGGAGGTCGTCGATCGTCTCGCACACCTCTTTTGGTGTCTCGCCCAGTCCGACCATAAGACCCGACTTCACAAATCCCGCAAGGCCAGAATCCTTGACTTTTTTTAAGACGAAAAGAGTCCTATCATAGGTGGCTTTATGGCGCACGCGGGGGCTAAGCGAGCGGACTGTTTCGATGTTGTGATTGAAGACGTCGGGTTTTGCGGCGAGAACCTTATCTAGCGCTTCTTCCTGGCCAGAAAAGTCAGAGGTGAGCACTTCGACAGTGATGGCCGGGCATTCTTTGCGGATCGCATGGATCGTCGCGGCGATATGGCCAGCTCCCCCATCGGGCAGATCGTCCCGGGCCACCATGGTGATCACCGCATGTTTGAGGCCGAGCTCCTTGCAAGAGAGGGCGATCCGCTCCGGTTCATCCGCTTCGGGAGCTTTTGGGGTCTTCGAAAAGTCGATGGCGCAAAAGCCGCAGTTGCGCGTGCACTCTTTGCCAAGGGCTAAGAAAGTAGCCGTCTTATTGGAGTAGCACTCGAATCTGTTGGGGCATTTTGCCTCTTCGCAGACGGTGTTGAGCCGGTATTTGGAGAGGATCCCCCCGGTTTGAAATAGGTTACCCCCTTTTGGCAAATTGCGATGGAGCCAAGAGGGGAATCTCCCCCGGATCGGCATATCGGATTCGGGGTTGATCGGGAGCTTATTGACCTTTACTGGCTTTTCTTCGCTCATCTCTTCACTTTGGGAGGAAAGTGGATAGGGGTGTCATTGGCAAGTAATGCCGCTTCAAGCCATGCTTCCGCAACGGTGGGGTGGGCGTGGACCGTATCGATGACGCAGTCTAAGGTGAGCTCATTTGTCATTGCAATCCCCATCTCTGCAATCAGATTAGATGCTTCATTGCCCACGACTTGAGCGCCTAGGATTTGCCCTGTTCTTTCATCGACGACCATTTGCGCAAAGCCTTCCGTCTGCATCGCAGCGACCGATTTGCCAAGAGCCTGGAAGGGGAACTTCCCGATTACCGCCTTGTAGCCAGCCTCTTGTGCCTGCTCAAGGGTGAGGCCAATGGTGGCGATCTCAGGATCCGTAAAGATCACTGCGGGGATCGCTTCGTAGTGCATGAAAGCGGTTTTGCCCGCTGCGTTGCTTGCGGCGACGATTCCTTGGTGGGATGCGACGTGGGCGAGAAGGAATTTTCCTGTGACATCGCCGATGGCGTAGATTCCGGGGACGCTTGTCTCCATCTTGTCGCTCACGGGAATGGCTCCCTTCTCTCCGACCGCAATCCCCGCCTTTTCCAAAGAGAGGCCGCTGGATGAGATCTTACGGCCTACCGATACAAGCGCCCTATCGCAGACGAGGGGAGGACGATCTTTAAGGCGGATGCTAAGACCCTCACCTGCGCGATCGATCCCTTCGACCATGACACCCGTCTGGATATCGATCCCCTTTTTGACAAAGGCTCTTGTCAAGGCCTCGGCAATGGCTTTGCCTTGAAGCGCCACAATAGAGGGAAGCGCCTCGAGGATGATGACCTGCACACCGAGCTCGGCGAATAAAGAAGCGAACTCACACCCGATATAGCCTCCGCCAATGATGGCTAGCGTTTTCGGCAGTTCGGTGAGTTCGAGAATCGAAGTGGAATTGAAGACCCGCTCGTGATCGCAGGGGAATGCGGGGATGTCGAGGGGTTCAGATCCGGTGGCGATAATCGTGTTTTCCGCATAGAGCAGCGCATTATCTTGCCCTTTGACTTTGATCTCTCTTGGGCTGATAAATTCCGCATGCCCTCTCAAGATCGTGATCTTATTCGCAAGCAAGAGCCCCTCTAGGCTTTTGCGCATTTTCTCGACGACCCCATCCTTGCGGGCTTTCATCTGGGCGTATTGAAAAGAAACGGGGCCCGTTGCGATCCCAAAATCTGCGGCATGCTTGACTTGGTGCAGGACATGGGCGCTTGCTAAAAGGGTTTTTGTCGGGATGCAGCCGACATTGAGACAGGTTCCCCCAAGGAAGTGTTTGTCGATAAGACACACCTTTTTGCCTTCTTGGGCAGCTTTAATTGCTGCGACATACCCACCAGGTCCTGCTCCAATGACCACGACATCAAACTGTTGCCTTTCCATGCAGTTAAATTCTCCTTTACCTCAAATTGTAGCGGATAGGGCAGTAATTGGCAAAGAACCTCTCTTAGGAGAACAGGATCTGGCTTGATTTTAATTTTTGATGTTTATAAAATCTTCTTATAAAAATATTTATTCTTAATTATCATGACAGTTTCAATGTTCGATTTTGTTGAGTGTAATCCTTATATAAGGGGCTATCTGACTGCTGCCCGGTTACGAGAAATGAATGCAGCGGATCTCGAGCAACAAAAGGCATTTCGCATCGAATTGCAGTCTTGGATGTGTATCCCCAATGACCCCATTCGGGAAATCTTAAGTTTTGGTCTGATCGACGATTGGAAGGGGCTGCTGCAGAGTGAAAAGGAATTACCGCGCGTTGCGGAAATTGCCGCCTCGATCAATGAGAAGGCGCTCACCACTTTGGAGAAATTTACGGAGCTATACAAAGTTTTTAAAAACCATGGCCTGCATATCCCAGAAATTCTCCCGGTGTCTTTTGCAGAATTAATCGACAAAGAGCTTCAGCTAAAAGAAGGGGAAGCGCTGTGCAAGATTTGTGAAGGAGAGCGCATAGAGGGATGTTCACCGGAGACTTGTGGGTTTCAAGAGGGCGATGGAATCGATGTAAAAATGCAGAAAATGCGCACCTGGCTGGATAGGAACCGAGAGCATCTATTGGAATCTGATTTGCTCAACCTGTCTAATTTGGACCTTGAGGCATTTCCTAGGGAGATTGGGAACTATTTCCCCAACTTAATCTTACTCGATCTTTCATGTAATGCTCTTAAGAGAATCACTGTTCCCGTATTTACTCGCCTTGAGCATCTCTATCTTGAAAATAATCAGCTGGAGTCTCTTGATTTACCCCCACTTCCTGCTCTTGAGTCGCTGCTCCTATCTCAGAACCGGCTTGCATCTCTTGTGTTGCCTCCTATGCCTTCCCTTAAAAATCTCTTCCTAAATCACAATCGGCTGATCGCATTCCATGCGACAGGCTTTCCTAAGCTATATGCCCTCTTTCTCGATCGCAACGCTCTCGAATCGGTTACTATTCCCGAACTTGCAGAATTAGAGGTGCTTGAACTTTCTTTTAATCAGTTAACAGCATTAAGGCTGCCGAAGTTGCCTAGATTGACAAGCCTATATGCTTCTTTCAATTTGCTGCGCGAGGTAGAGCTTTCTGATGAACTCCCTTTGCTTGGAGCAATTGGCATGTATCATAACAGACTCGAAGTCTTTGTGGCGCCTCCCCTGCGCAGCCTCTTGAAGCTTGACTTGAGCTCTAATGAACTCTGTTCACTTGAAATCTCCTGCTTGAATGCGCTCCAGAAACTCTCTTTACAGAGAAACCAACTGCCCTCTCTTTCGATTTCCTCTCTTCCCAATCTAAAATGCTTGCAACTTTATGATAACCCTCTGGAGTCGCTTCCGACTTCAGGGACATCAAAGCCTTTACGCGTGGTTCTCTCCGCCGATCAGATGAGACTATGGAAACTCCCTGAACATGCGAAATTTTTCCCTATTCTGCACTCGGCAGAAAGCGGTAGATAATTTTCCTAAACCTGTGACAAGATGGGGTAAAGGTTGGTGGGTATGCATCCAAAAGATCGTCAAAAAATGTGCACGAGCTGTGACGGGAGAATTCCCTATGACGCAGATTTATGTCCTTACTGCAGAGCAGAGCAGAAAGGCGCATTTGCTTTAGAGAGTACGACCCAGCTCCACCATCAATCTCTTTCTGAGAGTCTCTCTTCCTTGTACACACCGCCCTATTCGGCAAAAGAAAAACCCTTGAAACACATTGAACCCACACCTCCTATGCAAGAAAAACGATTTACCACAGCTTCTCCCTCCTTGGGAGCTCCTAGTATTCCCGTTCCTCCTTCAGAAGAGGTGCAGCGCGAAGGACATGTCGGCGCATTTTGGCCGACACTATTTCTCGCAGTAGGAAGTAATCTTCTGGTTTTAGGGCTTTTGCAACTCCTCTTCTCTCATGAGGGGAAGCTGGCTCTAGAATGGGATAGCAGCTACTGGTTCGTTTACTGCCTTTCCGCTTTGCCACTCGTGCTTTTCGGATATAAGAAGGCCTCCACTCTCTAGTGAGAGGCTCTTATTCTTCGTCGTCCTCAGTGGTGGCGACCTCTTCGAGCTCAGGCATGAGGGAGAGATCGATGAGAGGACGTCTTGGCGGCTGAGGTGCGCGTGGGCGCGGCTCAGCACTTGGGATTACCATTTCAAACTTAAAGAGCGTGTGCGCGATTTCCTGCTTAATGCGCAGGCTGAGCGAGTCGAATAGGGCAAAAGCCTCGTGTTTGAACTCGAGGAGAGGATCCTTCTGGGCAACAGCGCGCAGGTGGACCTCGGTGCGGAGATGGTCGATATGAAGCAGGTGTTCTTGCCACGTCCGATCGATATTGCGGATCAAGATGCTGCGGATCACCTGGCCAAGAATCTCTTCTGGAAGGGGTTGCTTTGGAGCGGTCTCAGGATGCGTTGCTTGCACTTTTGCGATTTTCTCTGCCTCGTAGCCAATTTTATGAGTGAAGGCGTCGATCACTTTTTTGCTCGCTAGCGACTCGATATCTTCAATCTTGAGATAATCGTTATCGAATTCTTTTGCGTCGAAGGTGAGGGGGAAGTGGGTCATTAGCCACTGGCGGTACCCCTCTGGATTCCATCCCCCTTCTGCGCTGCGCGAGGTAAAGAAGGTATGGCACATCTGGATACAGAGGCTTTCCAGCAGCTCTCTTGCAAGAGAGACCATATCGGTTGTGTGGAGGACCTCATTGCGGAATGCGTAAATCTCTTCGCGCTGTTTGTTCATCACATCGTCGTATTCGAGGGTATGTTTGCGGATGGTGTAGTTGCGCTGTTCGACCCGTTTTTGCGCGGTTTCGATCGACTTATTGAGCACTTTTGCAGAGATCGCCTCCCCTTCTGGTGGACGGAACCTTTGCAAGAAGCTCGTGATGCGCGGTGAGGTGAAAAGGCGCATGAGGGAGTCTTCAAAGGAGACGTAGAATTTCGAGGAGCCAGGATCCCCTTGGCGGGCAGAGCGTCCGCGCAGCTGCCGGTCGATGCGGCGCGATTGGTGGCGGGTTGTTCCAATGACGTGGAGACCTCCGAGATCCGCAACGCCCGGTTTGAGTTTAATATCGGTTCCTCGTCCTGCCATGTTGGTGGCGACAGTCACTGCACCTGCAGATCCTGCATCGGCGATGATCTCCGCTTCATGGGCGTGGTTCTTCGCATTGAGGACGGTGTGCTCGACCTTATTTTGTTTGAGGATGCGGGAGAGCTTTTCTGAAACTTCGACAGATTCTGTTCCGATGAGGATGGGACGACCCGCCGCATGGGTCACTAGGATGTCTTTTAAGATCGCGTTGTACTTTTCCCGCTCGGTCATGTAGATCTCATCATCCGCATCCTCCCGTTTACAGGGGCGGTGGGTGGGGATTGCAATCACCTCGATCTTATAGATCTCTTTAAACTCGTTCGCTTCAGTCATCGCAGTTCCCGTCATCCCCGCGAGCTTCTCATACATGCGGAAGTAGTTTTGCAAGGTGATGGTTGCGTAGGTCTGCGTCTCGCCCTGGATTTCGACGCCTTCCTTCGCTTCGATCGCTTGGTGGAGTCCATCGGAGAAACGGCGCCCGGGTTGAGGGCGGCCTGTGTTCTCGTCGATGATGACGATTTTCCCTTCAGCGACGATGTAGTCGATGTCTTTTTCCATCAGGAGGTGGGCGCGGAACATTTGCCTTAGGTTATGCGTGCGCTCTTTGCGCCTTGCATCTTCTTCGCGCAAAGCCACTTTTCTTTGGAGTTTTTCTTGCTCAGAGAGTTCGGGGTGGTGATCGATCTGGGCGTACTCATATCCGAGATCGAGCATCACGAAATCGTCTGAGGTGGCTTTCGATTTCGTCTCTTCAAGCCAGCGGTGGATCCCCTTGTCGGTGAGCTCGAACTCACTTGCTCTCTCATCAACAATAATATAGAGCTCAGAGAGGGTCTCTAGCCTCTCTTCCTTATTCGGTTCGCCATAGTAGTAGACATCCCACTTGTCGATTTCTGCGCGGAGGTGGGGGTTCTCTTTAATTTTTCTTAAGATCTTGTTCTGAGGAGTTCCCTTGCCGACAAGCCAGAGTTTGCGGAAGGCTTCCTTCTCCTCGGCGGCTTCCTGTTTGCTCAACTTGAGCTGGGAGGGAGGGGTATCGGCAAGTAGGCCGAGTTTTTCGAGGACTTTGCGCGCATCGGTGGCTAGGCGATTGCATAGATCGCGCTGGTGTTTGACGAGGTTGGCGATATCCTCTTTAAGGGTATCGTACATCTGGCGAGACACGGCAGAGGGGCCAGAGATAATGAGGGGCGTTCTCGCCTCGTCAATCAGAATCGAATCGATCTCATCGACCATGGCGAAGTAGTGGCCTCTTTGGCACTGGTCATTTTTGCTCTGAGCCATCGAGTTGTCGCGTAGGTAGTCAAACCCAAACTCAGAAGAGGTTCCGTAGACGATGTCCGCTGCGTAGACCTGTTTGCGGAGGTGGTGGGGTGTGGAACTCGTCAGCGCGGAGACGGTGAGGCCCAGCCAGCGGAAGATCGCACCGATCCACTCGCAGTCGCGCTGCGCGAGGTAGTCGTTCACCGTGACGAGGTGTACAGGCTTGCGGGTAAGGGCATTGAGGTAAAGAGGCATAGAAGCGGTAAGGGTTTTCCCCTCACCGGTTTGCATCTCAGCGATGGCGCCGTGATGCATGGCAATCGCGCCGAGGATCTGGACATCGTAGGGGACCATGTCCCATCTTTGGTCATATCCAGAGACGTGGACCTCGGTTCCCGAAAGGCGGCGGCAGACGTTTTTGACAACGGCGTAGGCTTCCGGCAAGAGGGCATCAAGGGGCTCTCCCCCATCGACTCGGGCGCGGAACTCCTCCGTCTTCGCGCGGACCTCCTCATCGGTGAGGGCGCGGAACTTTTCATCCCACCGGTTCACCTCTGCGACGATCTTGCTGTACTTTTTGAGTAAGCGTCCCTGAGCGGTGCCAAAAATTGCCTTTAAAAAGCCAAACATGCTGTTCCCCATCTGTATTAAGAGCCTAAGTATAGTTATATTGCAATTTTTGGGATAGGAAAGGAACGAAAGGTGACGAAAATACCTGCTTTTGTTAACAGGAGGGAGAAGAACCTATCCCAGTAAAAAGTTTCTGTCGATTTTTTGGTTCTTTTGAGCCATCTTTCGATCCATTTTTTGGGGTCAATATGCTGGTGTCGATATTGACCCCAAAAAATGGATCGAAAGATGGCCAAAATAATCCAAAAAATCGACGAAAAATTTTACTGGGATAGGTTTCAAATAGGAGTGCACATGTCCTTGAGCCTAATCCTCACGCTGATTAAAAAATCTTTGAAAGAGGAGCGGCGTCGCAAACGAGTGCTTTGACAGACAAACCGCTTTTGTCTATCCTGTCCGTATGCAGTTTCTCAGCTTTTTGTTCCTCTGTCTTTCCACGATCCCTCCTTCTTTGCGCATCCCCGAGACCCCTCTTGTCGAGACGAAGGCGGTTATCGAGGGCCCCGATGAGGTGGCGATCGTCGATGATTTGATCCTCGTGACTACGAGGCAGCTCGAGACGCAAAAGCAGCTCCGGTCGCTGATGCTCGATTTTCAAAAGCAGCAGGAGGAGTTCGTTCAGGGCAATCAATCCAAGGTGCATGCCAAGGAGATGGTGCGAACAGCCCGCCAAATTTACGAGATGATCTCCGCAAACCATATCCAGCATCTATTTCCAAATGCCTATCTCGAGGAGCTAAGCTTTTTCTCCTCAATTGCTGGGAAAACAGCCCTTTCAAGGCCTTAAAGAAATGAGTGAAATTCGCTACCGAGACCGCAAGACAAAGCAGCTAGAGAAAGAGAAGGTCTATGGACAGTTCTTTATCGAACTCCTTTACGGAAACGGTCCTCTTTCCCGATGCATCTCTCTTTTGATTCTTCCCCTACTCGCCCATCTTCCAGTCCTCTCGAAGCTCTACGGCATGATGCAAAAGAGCACGCGGAGCCGGCGCAAGGTGCTCCCTTTTATTGAGAAATTTCACATCGATGCCAGTGAGTTTTTAGATCCTCCTGAATCCTTTCGCTCGTTTAACGACTTTTTCATCCGCCACCTAAAACCTGAAGTACGACCTGTGGACCTGGGTAAGGATATAGCCGTTTTACCAGCAGATGCGCGCTACTTGTGTTTTCCCGATGGAACGCAGAGTCAAGGGATTTGGGTGAAGGGGAAAGAGTTTTCTCTCGAAGATCTTCTTCAAAGCCGCGATCTCGCGCAAAAGTATGCAGGGGGAGCAATGGCAATTGCCCGTCTTTGCCCTGTCGACTATCACAGGTTCCACTTCCCTTGCGATTGCATCCCCAAAGAGGCGCAGCTGATCAATGGACCGCTCTACTCTGTGAATCCGATGGCGCTCAAATGGAATATCGAGATTCTCAGTGAAAATAAGCGGATGATCACCCCGCTTGAGACAGAGGAGTTCGGGACAATTCTCTACATCGAGGTCGGTGCGACACATGTGGGGAGCATCGTGCAGACGTACACCCCGGGCAAGCGCTACGCAAAAGGAGAGGAAAAGGGGTATTTCTCTTTTGGCGGCTCCTGCTTGATCCTTCTCTTCGAGCCTAAGAAAATCGTTTTTGATGCCGATCTGATTCAAACTTCCATAGAGAAGATCGAGGCGCGCGGTCTCCTCGGTCAATCGATGGGGAGATCTTAGAGACTGTCAGTCTGTTCATAGCGTTATGATACAAAGACTTAGAGACTGTCTGCGGAATTTGGCTTCGTCGATTTTCGGGATTATTTTGGCCGCTTTTCAATCCGTTTTTTTGGGTTAATATACTTGTTGCGATATTGACCCCAAAAAACGGAATTAAAAATCGGCTCAAAAGAACCCGAAAATCGACAGAAGCTAATTTCGCAGACAGTCTCTTAAGTCATGCAGTCAAACGAAGAAAAATGTTGTCAGCTGTCATAAATAGGCCATCACTGTACCGCTAAAGAGCTATGGATTTTGAAAATGCGTGATTGAAAATTGCATTCTCATTTAGAATGAAGGTATAAATGGGTCGGGACTACCCTACCGGCGTCTGTGCCTCGAGGCCTGCCTCGGGGCCTTTCGCTTTTATGGGGTAAACAAAAAGCTCTTCTTGTTCCCGATAGATTTTTTCGCGAAGGATATCAAAAGCCCGATTTGATTGATTTGGTCTAAGAACAGAAAGTCCAATAGGGCGGGCCACCATATCTGCCAATTGAAGGCCGGCAGAGTTCGTCTTCTTGTCAGCCAATATGATTTCAAAAGGAAGCGGCTTCTTAAGAGAATTCTGGCAGTCGCATACTCTTCTAAATTCAACTTCTAGCGCTAGGTCCTCCATACGGCCGCGAGCCTCAAAAATGATGTGGCTTTTCAGATCTTTTTGTTCCTTGGAGCAAAGGAACTTATATATTTGTTCAAGGCCAAGGCGCATGGCTAGATGATAGACGTGAGGAAGATCCAGCCCAAAGCGTTTTAGAGTCAATTTATCGATGATAATGGGGACAATCGTGAAATCTGACTGTGCAATGATATTAGATAGAGTCTCAAGAAGACGCTCTCTTTGTGCCTTCCCCAATGCACTGAATGAGCCTAACTTCTTTCTGATCTCATGCTCATGAAAAATGACCATGTCATGGCCGAAAACAGAGAACTTGAGCTTGCGAAGCGCTGGAGAAATACTATGCGTATATACTTCCTTTTGAATGATGCAAAAAGAAAGGACGAAAAGAGGATAGCGAGAATTGATCGATGCGATGCTATGATCCCCGCTTTCATCGACGTAGATAATGTAATTGCTGTACTCTGATGAAAAATCGCTCATGGTATTTGGGTGCAGATAAACACGGTATCCCAAACTTAAGAAAAATTCTACTCTATACTGAAACTCTCTGTACTGGTCAAAATTTTCTCCTAGAAGTGGCTGCATGATCCTCTTTTGCAGCGCTCTCTTCTAGGTCGTCAAAAAATGTACAAAGTCGAGTTACAGATAGGGCAGTTTTCTACTTTGTGACCTCTCGCAGGACAATACGCTCTGGCGTAGTGGATGATCTGGAGGTGGACTTTATTCCAATTCTTTTTGGGAAAGAGCTGTTTGAGGTCTTTTTCTGTCTGGACGACATTTTTTCCAGAACTTAGCCCCCATCGTTTCGCGCACCGGTGGATATGGGTGTCTACGGGAAATGCGGGCTTCCTAAACGCTTGAGATAGGACGACAGAGGCGGTCTTATGGCCGACGCCGGGGAGTTTTTCAAGAGCTGCCAGGGAGGCAGGGACTTTGCCGCGGTGTTTCTCCATGAGGATTTTCGAGAGGTTCCAGATCGCCCGCGCTTTGGTATTGCTCAGCCCGCAGGGGCGGATGATCGCTGCAATTTCTGGAATGGTCAGCTCGAGCATTTCTCTTGGAGTTTTCGCTTTAGCAAAGAGTGCGGGGGTGACTTGGTTGACGCGTGCATCTGTGCACTGCGCAGAGAGGAGCACGGCAATGAGCAGTGTGTAGGGATCTGTGTGCTCTAGCGGAATACCTGGACTGGGAAAAAGGGTGTCGAGAATCTGAGAGATCGCCTTTACTTTCCGATGCAAAACTTTGAGAAGATCGCTGATAAGATATCCTCCGTGATATCGGTGCCAATAATGGTGCCAAGTTCCATAAGGACATGGCGCATGTCTGAGGAGACAAACTCGGGCGAAACTCCCGTTTTTAGCCCTGCAATGAGGGTGCGCATCCCTTCGCAGGCGGCGCTGAGCGCTTGCCTGTGCCTTGCGCTTGTAATGACGATTTCCTCTTTTGTAGGCGGGCCCTTTTCCCAAAGCATCTGGTTCAAAGTGGCTTTGAGCTCTGCAAGGCCTGTTCCTTGCGTAGCGGAAACTGACGTGGTATGGGGGAAGGGGAGGTGATGGGCAAGCTGGGGAAGGTCGATCTTGTTCCAGATGAGAAGGGTTTTTCCTCTAGGAGCTTCCTCTGCGAGCCGTTTTCCTTCAGGACAAAGGGGAGAGGCGCCGTCTAGGACAAGGAGGATGAGATCGGATCTGTCCATCGCCTCTTTTGAGCGACGGATCCCCTCTTGTTCGACGATCTCCTCCGTTGCTCTGATCCCAGCGGTATCGATGAGGCGGAAGTGGAGTCCTCCGAGGAGCAGGTCCTCTTCAATTAGATCGCGGGTCGTTCCTGCCACGGGGGTCACAATCGCTCGGTCTTTGCCGAGGAGTGCATTCATCAGCGAGGACTTGCCGACATTCGGAGGGCCTGCAAGGCATAAGGTAATCCCTTGAGAGATCCGCTTCCCTTCGTGGAACGTGGCTTCGAGCTCTTCCATTGCTTGTAAAATGTCGCCAAGTTTTGCAAGGATGCTCTCCATGCTCTCAAAGGCGAGATCCTCTTCGGGAAAGTCGACCCATGCTTCTAAAATTGCGGCGATGTCTGTGAGGCGATTTTGAAATGAGGCGATTTTTTTCGATAATTTGCCGCTGAGCTGCTCTTTAGCCGCTCCTGCAGCGAGCGCATTTTTCGCGCCGATGAGCTGCTGCACCGCTTCTGCTTGGGCGAGATCGAGTTTGCCATTTTGAAACGCGCGGAAGGTGAACTCGCCAGGCCCCCCAGCCCTAGCGCCCGCCTTGAGCACGGTTTCGAGCACGCGCTGCGTGATGAGCGCTCCCCCGTGGCAGTGGATCTCGACGGTGTCCTCTCCTGTGTAAGAGCGCGGCGCGCGCATCACAAGAGCTAAGACCTCATCGACCACCTCGCCGCTTGAATCCACAATTTTCCCAAGGCGCGCGGTGTGTGAGGGGATGGAGGCAATCTGTCCAGAAAAAACTTGAGAGGCGACATCGAGAGCTCTTTTTCCAGAAATGCGGATGACGGCAACGCCTCCCTCTCCAGGGGGTGTTGCAATCGCCGCGATCGTCTCTTCTGGCTGGTATGCCCTATGTACGAATTTCATAGGGGAAAGGATACCCGATTTCCCCTATATTTAGATAGAGCGGAGCGCGGCGGTGATGAGGGTGGCAAGGTGAGGCTCTTTTTCGCATTGGGACAGAGCCTTTTGGATCGCTTTTTCCGCCTGGGGCGCGCCATATCCCAAGTTGATGAGCGCGCTGATGGCATCTCCCACAAGACCTGTTTCTGAGACGCCTTCTGCTATAGAGAAACTTTTTTTGATTTTGTCGCGCATCTCCACAACGAGTCTTTCTGCAGTTTTTTTCCCAATTCCTGGGATCTTGCAGATGGTTTGGGTTTGTCCCTGGCTGATTGCGCGCTTGAGCTGGTCGCTCTCCATATGGCCGATGAGGGCAAGCGCAATTTTGGGGCCAATCCCCGAGATCTCGATCAGGGTTTCAAAGAGGTCCCGCTCATGGCGAGTCAAAAATCCAAATAATCTTTGGGAGTCTTCCCGCACGACATAAGAGAGAAAGAGGTGGACGGTTGCTCCGGGGAGGGGGAGTTTTCCAAAGTGGTTGAATGGGATGAGGATCGAATACCCGAGCCCTCCCGTTTCAATCACGGCGCGAAGAGGGGTGACCTCTGTTAGCGTCCCTTTGATATATTCGTACACAATTCCACCTTGGTTTGAAATCCGATTCCGTTGGCATGGCAAACGGCAAGTGCGAGTGCGTCCGCTGCATCTTCTGGTTCGGGAAGAGAGGGAAGGCGCAGCAGGAGCTGGACCATCTTTTGCACTTGCTCTTTACTCGCTCCTCCCTTGCCGACGAGGGCAAGTTTTGCCTTTTTAGGAGCATATTTATAGACGGGGATGTTGCGCAGGGTGGGAGCGAGTAGGATCACCGCGAGGGCTCCTCCGAGTTTAAGCGCGCTTTGGGCATTTTTGTAGACAAAAGGGGTCTCGACGGCGACTGCATCGGGAGAAAAGCGTTCGATTAATTTCTCCACCCCTTGAAAGAGGATCTGGTACCGCTCTTCAATGGGGGCTGTAGCGGGAGGGCGGATCGCCCCAAAGTCGAGAGGGATGAGGCTGCTCCCTAACGATTCGATGACGCCATATCCCGTGATGCGCGTGCCGGGATCGATTCCCAAAATGATTTTTTTGCCCATACCTTACTAACCATATCTTCAGGTTTGTCTTTTTGTATACAAAATCGGCTCAGATTGGTATTTTCGGAGACTGGAGGAAAGTCTTGAAATTACGTACAAGCAAATCTTTGGAGGGCTTTAAGCCGCGCAATATTCTGGTGAGGATGCCGAATTGGATTGGGGACCTCGTCATGGCAACCCCTGTGCTTTCCGATTTGCGCAAAGCCTATCCAGAAGCGCGCATCACGGCGATGTGCCGCTCTCCTATTTGCGAACTCCTCAAAGAAGATCCTCAGATCGACGAGCTATTTTGCTTCAGCAAAACTAGTGGCTTCGGCAGGCGAAGTGAAAAGCGGAATGTGATCGAAAAACTGCGAAAAGGGGGATATGACCTGGGCATTTTGCTCACGCATTCCTTCTCTTCCGCCTGGTGGTTTTGGCTTGGCAATGTGCAAGAGCGGCTCGGCTACGACTGCAATGGACGCAAGCTCCTTCTCACCCATCCCCTTCCCCTCCCTGAAAAAATGCAAAGCCAGCATCTGGTCAAAACTTATAAGATGCTTCTTGAGCCTCTTGCAATACCTGTTTCTGATACGCCGCCTCGTCTTTACGTCTCTCCCAAAGAGGTGGAAGAGGCGCAAGAGCTTCTCAGCAGATATGGCATTTCCCCAGGATCTGTGATTGTGGGGATCAATCCGGGGGCGACCTATGGATCCGCTAAGTGTTGGCTTCCTGAGAGGTTTCGCGATGTCACTAGTCGCCTCATCAAAGAGCGCGATGTGCATGTTGTCTATTTTGGCGACTCGGCGACCGTCTCTCTTGTCAACGAGATTTGCGCGGGGCTCCCTTCCCGTGTTGTCAATCTCGCAGGGGCTACTTCCCTGCGTGAGCTCGCTGCTTTGATTAGCCTCTGTGATGTTTTATTGACAAATGACAGCGGCCCGATGCACATTGCAGATGCCCTGGGCACGCCGATTGTCGCTCTCTTTGGATCGACAAGTGAAATTGTGACAGGTCCCTACCGCTCAGGAGTGGTGGTTCATAAACATGTAAGCTGCTCCCCTTGCTATCAGCGGACATGTCCGATCGACTTCAAATGCATGAAGCAGATTGAGGCAGGGGAGGTCTATGAGGCGATTGTCAAAATTTTGAGCGGCAAGCGCTCTTTGCGGATGCTATGATTTTCAGATCAAACCCTTTTGAGAAAATCCTCTCCCGCGCTAGGAAGAAGGGGCACACGCGCTTTCTCTTATTTTGGAACCGCGGACTGGGCGATTTGCCCCTTGGCCTCTATGCCATCATCCATAAAATTCGAGAAGAGATCCCTTCAGCAAAAATCTCTTTTCTCACGCGCAGAGATCTAGCTCCTGCATTCGCGATGCTCCCCGACATCACCGTGCACATCGCCCCCCACTGGAAAAGAGGAGAGCCCTCCACATTAGACGGCCTCCTTTCGCCTGCCGATTACGATGTGATCATTGAAAAACCCGATCCAACAAAATGGGTGCGTTGGCAACTGGGCAAGTTAATCCCTAAGCTCCGGTGGGATCCCTCCTGGGATGCACTTGCGGAGAAGTTTTCTTTGCCCAAAGAACGCACGTACGTGGGTTTTCAAGTGCAAACAGAAACTGCGTATGGGTACGAGAAGAACTGGCCGCTCGAGCGGTACTTAGAGCTATTTGACAAGCTCTATAGGGAGCAAAATTGCACCCTGCTCCTCTTTGGATTTGCAGCGCACCCTCCGATTGAAAAAGAGGGTGTCATCGATCTGCGCGGTAAGACATCACTTCTTGAGATGTTCTCCCTGATTAAAAATTGCTGCCGCTATTTGGTGCTGCCCGATTCAGGGTTGCTTTCGATTACCTATTACCTCGCAATTGCAACACCGATCCGGATCGTGTCTCTCTGGGCAGATCCACGCCAGGGTGTCTTAAAACAAAATGTCTCCTCACCCAATCCCCTGCTTGAGCATATTCCTCTCTTTGGACCCAATGAACAGACAGCGCAGATCGGAGTCGATGCTGTAATGGATGCGCTTTTCCCTCCTATTCACAGAAGACAGCGCGCCCTGCTTTTCCATCCCCCTGGAAGGCCCGATTTCGCCCCACTTTCTACCTATGAAAGCTCAGGATCAGAGAGCGATCGTCTCCTAGGTGAGGAGCTGCTCCGGGAGGGGAAGGTCGGCTGCATCATCGTAGCGGGCGGACAAGCGACCCGCCTGGGATGTGCGGGGCCAAAAGGGGCGATTGTGGTGACCCCTTGCTCGGGAAAGAGCCTATTCCAACTCTTCTCGGAAAGGGCAAGGCGCTGCGGGCGTCTTCATCCTCTTGCGATCATGACCTCTCCGCTTAACCATGATGCGACGCTTGGCTTTTTTAGAGACAATCACTTTGAAGCCCAGCCGGTTTTCTTTCAGCAGGGGATGCTCCCTTTCCTCGACGATCGCGGCAACTATGCGTATGATGCGGAGGGGAAGCTCTTGGCAGGGCCTGATGGGAATGGCCTTGCATTGCACCGTTTTGTGCAGTCGGGGATTTGGCAGGAGTGGAAACGATTGGGAGTGGAGTATCTGAGTGTGATTCCCGTCGATAATCCTCTGGCCGATCCTTTTGATCCCGAACTCATTGGATTTGCAAAACGGAAAGGGGTAGATTGTGTGCTCAAAGCGATTGAGCGCCTAGCGCCGGATGAGAAGATGGGAGTGATCGGAGAGAGCGGAGGAAAAATCGGGGTTGTCGAATACTCTGAGCTTCCAGAAAACCACGCCGCCTTTTCCATTGCGCACACGGGCATGCTCTGTTTTTCGATGGACTTTCTCACGCGCCTTCCCAAAGAGATGCCGCTGCATCTCGCGCGCAAGCAAGGGATGTGGAAGTGCGAGACCTTCCTATTTGATCTGCTCCCCTATGCACACAGTGCAGCCGTGCTTGTCTATCCCCGCGAGAAGGTCTATGCTCCCTTAAAAAATGCGACGGGACCCAATAGTCTTGAAACTGTAAAGAGGGCATTGTCATCCGCTGAAGAATCTGCTATCTTCCCTCTAAAATAACGAGAGAGTTATGCGCATTGCCTATTTGGGTGCCGGAGCGTGGGGATATTGTTTAGCGGCGATGCTAGCTGCAAAAGGGCATCAGGTTGCGCTCTGGACTGCAAGTCCCGAGTTTGCAAAAACGTTGTCCAAAAAGCGGGAGCACCCCAAACTCCCCCGTTTCAAAGCAGATGACAACCTGACCTTTACATCGGATCTCCAAGCTGCAATTGAAGGTGCAGATTTTCTTGTCGAATCGGTCACTTCCAAGGGGATTCGCCCCGTGTTCGAACAGGTTCTCGCCTACGGAGGAATCACTTGCCCTATCGTCATCACCTCAAAGGGAATTGAGCAAAATAGCGGTCTTCTTTTGCACGAGGTCGTTCTTCAGGTTCTCGGCGAAGGGATGCGAGATAAGATTTCCTGTTTGACAGGCCCATCTCTTGCAGATGAGGTGGTGCAAAAGCTGCCCACATCGGTCGTCGCCGCATCCTATGATCCTGCGCTCATGCACCAGGTCGTCGAACTGTTCGCAACTCCCTATTTCCGCGTCTACCCCAATGGCGATATCAATGGGGTGGCATTTGGGGGGGCGATGAAAAACATCATTGCAATCGCATGCGGTATTTCTGATGGCTTGGGTTTTGGCGACAATACGAAAGCTGCGCTGATGACGCGCGGTCTACACGAGATTCGCAAGCTTGCCGTCACGAAGGGATGCCGTCCAGAAACTCTCAATGGACTTTCGGGAATGGGGGATCTATGCGTGACATGTCTATCAAAACTCAGTCGCAACTACATGTATGGAAGACGTCTTGCCGAGGGACTCGATCCTGAGGCGGCACAAGAGCGGATTGGGATGGTTGTAGAGGGAGCATATACCTGTGTCTCCGCACTCCAAATTGCGCACAAAGCCCACATCGCCCTTCCCATTGCAGAGGCTGTCTACTCGATCATCTATGAGAACTTAAATCCCCGCGATGCGGTAAAAGCTCTGCTGCAGCGCGTCATCAAAGAGGAACATCTGTGATCAAGGTCGTCACTGCCACGGAGATGGCGCGGATCGAGAAGTTAAGCGGCTCATCTGAGTATTTCATGGAGCAGGCCGCGAGGTCCCTTGCAGCGATCACCGCTGAGTACCTCGAAGAGGAGCAGATATTTCCCCATGTGACTTTGCTTGTCGGCAAAGGGAATAATGGGGGCGATGCGTATGCAACAGGAGCGCTGCTGCTTCAGGCGGGAATTTCTGTCACTGCATGGCAGATCTACCCTCTATCCTCCTGCTCCCCTCTTTGCAAAGCGATGCATGATCAGTTCGTTCTAGCTGGGGGCATCGTCCACATCCAAACAGAGCCCAAAGAGTTCCATTTCGCTCCCCAAGGAGTGATCCTCGATGGACTTGTGGGAACGGGGTTTCACGGGAAAGCAGAAGGGATGCTAGCGCATGCCATCGCAGTTGCAAATGCCTCTAAATGTCCGATCCTTGCCATCGACATTCCGTCAGGAGTTTCAGGGGATACGGGCAAAGTGGAAACTCTTGCCATCCATGCGACCCAAACCCTTTTTCTCGAGCTGCCCAAGATCGGCTTTTTCATTAACCAAGGATGGGAGCATGTGGGGAAGCTCGTTGCGGCTCCCTTTGGACTATACGAAAGTCAGATTGCAGAGGCTAAGGCGGTTGCCTATCTTCCCTCCAATCCCTCTCTTCCCAAAGTATCCCGCACGCGCCACAAATACCAGGCGGGATATGTCCTCGCCGTTGCGGGATCTCCAGAGATGCCAGGTGCTGCGATCCTCTCTAGCTTTGCGGCCCTTAGAGCGGGATCTGGAATCGTCCGCCTCTTCCACGCTCCAAAAATGGAGATCGCTCTTAGCTCAGCCCCTTATGAACTCATCCGAGAGCCCTATAGTGAAAGGCGGATCGCCGAAGAATCTCTCCGCGCTAAGGCTCTACTTATTGGACCGGGACTTGGACGCAGTCTCGATGCCAAGAAAAAGATCCAGACTCTCCTCGCCAAAACTTCTCTTCCCACAGTGGTCGATGCCGATGCGCTCTATTTTCTCGCAAAGCATCCCAAATGGAAACTTCCCAAACGCACGATCCTTACCCCTCATCACGGCGAGATGGAGATGCTCCTAGAAGACAGCGCCCGTTCTCTCCTTGATAGAGTGCAGGCGTATGTCGATTTGAAAAAAGTGACTCTCGTGCTCAAAGGAGCACCGACTTTTCTCTTCACACCAGGAGAGCTTCCAGAGATCTTGCCTCATGGGGATCCCGGCATGGCCACAGCGGGCACAGGAGATGTTCTTACTGGGATGATTGCAGCATTTCTTGCTGCAGGTCTTTCTGAAAAGCGGGCGGCACGGCTCGCAGCTACACTCCATGGTCTAGCGGGAGAAGCCGCTGCGCGCGCTCTCACCTCCTACTGCATGACTGCATCCGATCTCTTCGATTTTTTCCCCGAAGCCTTTGCCCATCTAGAATCCTAGGACGATGAGCGCGTAGGGGCCTGAAAGAGCAAAGTTATTGAGGTGCTTCTCAAACGTACGTGCAAAGACGCCGACCGTATCCGGCGCGACAGGAGGTGTATTGACCTCGCTGCCGATGTCGACAGATTGGATGGAATCAATGTAAACCTGGGCTTGATAACCCGCTTCTAGTTTAACCATATAGTGCTTGCGGAAAGAAAACACATAGGAAAGGCCTAAGGCTCCTTCGAGACCCGGCACAATCTGCGTGGCATTGCTGACTTGAGTGCTTTGTTTGTTAGGAGGTGTAATTCCCAATCCGCCAAGGGCTGGGTCAAACGACTTATAGGAAGTGTGGTTCTTTTGTGTTCCTATGAAAAGAGACGCTCTTGCCTTTCCATTCAAATGAAATCCTTCCACGATCTTATAGCCAAATTCCAAGCCGAGCTGTGGGCCAGCCCCCATAAAAGAGGAGGGGGTTTTGATCGTGCGTCGAATGGAACCGCTATAATTTGAGTATTTCGAAGTGAGTGTTTGCTTAATGCGCGCAAAACTCACTCCGGCAAATAGATTGGTTTGGAGTCGCTCTCCAAAGTTCATGAAAATGCCATAATCTAAATTCACTTCGTCAAAATGAAATGAAACATTGCCATGGGCTTTTTTGTACACGGACGCGTCAGGGCCGATTTCAAAAAAGGGACCAATCATGTTATTAGAAGAGACCTTTTTGGAAGCAGAATCGGAGGCATGGAAGCGCTCCCAATTGAGAGAGAGAAACGTGTACGCACTGTGAAAGATTCCCCGTAGACCGATGTCAAACCCATAGTGATAATCGGTATGAATATCCTGAATTTTCCAATGGGGAGATGGCAAGGGAAGGGGAACTGCTTCTGCAGCATAATGCAAATCGCCGCCGGTAGGCTTTAATATCAATGAGTTGATCTCGAGCTCAAAGGTGTGCGCGGGGCTTGAGAGAAATATATCTGCATTCGAGCGGGGATTCGTGGAAGTGTCTGCATGAGCAGCTAAGGAAAAAAGAGAAACGGCGATGACGCATTTGAGATGATTTTTCAAAGTCTCCTCCAAGGTGGAATAGAACCTTGGAAGGGTAATTCTTTTATTAAATTCGTGCTAGGATTTTTTCTTTTTGCGGCTCGATTTCCTAGCGAGGGAGAGCGCAGCGGCAACGGCTTGTTTTTGCGGGTGACCTGCGTGGATCATTTCGCGAATGTTTTCTGAGATGACCTTTTTGCTTTTACCCTTTTTTAGGGGCATCTTTCCCTCCAAATGGAATGGCGTAGAAGAAGATGAGCGTATCCGCCCCGGGATTTTTCCAGAGCATCCGCGCATTGGAGATGTGGTTGAACTGCGCGCCGATGCGCCCTTGGTTTTTGAAGACATAGGCAAGTTCAAGGGCAGAGCGGAAGTTGATTGGAAATCCGAGATGTTTCCCATTTCCATGGTAGTAAAGGCCTGCCGCAAAGCTCGGCGTTAAAACCCACTTTTTCCCCATAAAGATATCATAGCCAAGCCCCCCACAAGCATAGACGTTTTTGTCAGTAGATCCAAAAGCGGCGACAAGAGGACGGAGGTGATGGCAGTGAACTTCCCAGCGGTATTCGATACTCCAGAGCAAACGGGGCCGGTGTTGGTCGACATCGAAAATTCCAGGACCGACCATCAAATGGGAAGGGGCCTCCTCTGCGAGTAGAACGCTAAACGGGAGAAGGAATGGTAAAATATACTTTAGCATATTTTTCAAAGTGTAAAATTTCTTTTAATTTTGCAACGTTTTTCCCGATTCAGCTACCCTATTTGAGTATGAATTTGCGTAATAAGGTATCGGGGATAATTGGCAATTTAATAGGGAACTACGATAGCGCTCTTTTCGGGTTAGTGGCTCCGTTCATCGCGTCTGTATTTTTTAATACGGGCAATCAGATCACAGATCTTATTTTGACCTATTGCATCCTTCCACTCGGACTTGTGGCCAAGCCGCTGGGGTCTCTTTTCTTCGGATGGATTGGCGATCGATATGGACGGACGCATGCGCTCTGCTTTTCTTTAATTGGAATGGGAATTGCAACTGCCTGTATGGGATTTCTTCCCTCCTACAGAGATGTGGGCATCTATGCCCCCATCTTACTTGCCTTGCTCCGTCTTTTTCTCAATTTTTGCAAGGCGGGAGAGGGGATGGGGGGCGCCGTATTTCTCCTTGAGCACACAGAATCCAAGAAGAAACATTGGATGAGCGCCCTTTATGGGACCTCGGCGATTGCAGGGATTCTGATTGCGTCGGGCTCCGTGACACTTCTTGCCTATTGTAGCAACGTGGAAAAGAACTGGCGCCTGCTCTTTTGGCTTGGAGGGGCTACTTCCGTGATGGGGCTATTCCTTCGGTTAAAAGTAGAGGAAGGGGTGGAATACCTCTCTTCCGTTCGTCCCTACCCGCGAGAATTTTGGAGGGCACTTCTCACCTATAAAGGTCCTTTTCTCGCCATCCTTTTCGCTTCAGGATTTTCTTACACGACCTATGCGCTCTCCTTCACTTTTATGAATGGCTATGCGCCTCTTGTGACCGATTTGCAGATGAGCGATGTGATGGGGATCAATACGTTATTGCTCCTTCTCGACTTTTTGCTTTTGCCCCTCTTTGGATGGCTTGCAATGCGAAGTGGCGCGGAGAAATGGATGCGCCTTGCAGCCTTGGGTTCTGCTTTGGTGGCGCTTCCACTTTTCATTCTTTTGGAGGGGGCGGGCAGGGGAGTATTTATCCTTGTGCGCGTCACCATAGTTTGTCTTGGTGTGGCATTTGCTGCGCCCTACTACTCATGGGCGCATGAGCTGGTTCCCCCAGGTGTGCGTTATACGATTCTCTCGCTTGGATCGGCAATTGGTTCCCAGCTCATCGGCGGGCCTTCCCCTGCCATTTGCCTTTGGCTCTATCAAAAGACGGGCCTTGCAGCAGCTCCTGGGTTTTACCTCATGGGAGCAGGACTACTTGCGGCTCTTGCAATCGGCTGGGCTGCGCGAGAAGCCACTGTGCAAAAGTCTTCAGTCCCTCATCGAGAGAAGTGGTAGGGTGAAAGCCCAGCTCCTGCCTGCTTTTGTTAATGTCTGCATAAGTGATGGGGATTTCATTTGGTGCAGAAACCCACTCGATCAGCGCCTTTTGCCCCAGGTGTTTTTCAAGCAGTCGGATGAGCTCAAGGACAGTTTGAGGCTGGTTGTTGCCGAGATTAAAGAGGGCGCATGGGGCCTCGAGGTCGATTGCGGCGAGGATCCCTTGGATGATGTCATCGATATAGGTGAAGTCGCGCTGGAGTCTTCCTTCCTCAAAGACGGGGATCGGGTGCCCTTCGAGAATCGATCGAGCAAAGGCGTAGTAGGCCATGTCGGGACGACCCCAAGGTCCATAGACGGTAAAAAACCGTAGGCCCGTGACAAAGATCCCATGCTGGTGGTGATAGGCATGCGCCATGAGCTCGTTGCTTTTTTTCGTGGCACCATAAAAGTTCGCAGGAGAATCGGTCCGATCCTCTTCTGAAAAGGGGATTTTTTTGTTGAGCCCATAGACAGATGAGGAAGAAGCGTAGGTGAGCTTGATGTGTCTATTGCGGGCGATCGCTTCCAGTACGGAGGTGAAGCCGACGAGGTTGCTGTGCACATATCTGTCAGGTGTTTTTAGTCGGACGCCCGCTTGGGCAGCGAGATGGACGCAGTGGGTGATTTGGTGAGAGGCAAGGGCTTCTTCGAGTTTTGCTTGGTCTACGATGTCGATTTCGAGAATGGGAAGGTCGAGAAGAGCCGCGCGACTTCTTTTTAGGGCAGGGTCATAGTAGTCGTTAAAATTATCGCAGCCACAGACGTAGTGGCCTAGATTTTGGAGCGCCCGTGCTAGGTGGAACCCGATGAATCCTGCGATCCCTGTAATGAAAATGCGTTTCATATTGACTTATTTGATAGAGGAGCCAAAAAATGTCTCCTTTTAGGGGTGAGTTTAGCATGAGATCCTTTTTCCGCGCCTTTGTAAAATGGCAGATTTTCCTACTTTTGTTTGTGGCGGCTTGTACCAATCCCCCTTACCGAGGTCCCGATGTGGTGGGTGCGGAAGAATTTGTAATGGACTCCTACCGGATTCGCGAAGGAAAGTTTTCTATTTTGCAAATGGAAGGGAAAGAGTCTGAAGAACTCTCGTCGAGCATGCTCGATGAGTATAAGGATGTGATCAATGAAGGGGATGTGCTCAAAATTGCCCTCTATCATCCGACTAGAGGAGATCTCGTTACAGCCGTCCGATCCATCGGCGACACGGTGGGTTTTCGGGTTAGCGAGGGAAAAGTCTATCTTCCCGATTTGGCGCCTGTTCCCGTGGAAGGGCTGACTCTTCAAGAAGCGCAGGAAAAAATTCAGGCGCTCTATCGGGAAGAGATCCGCGATGTCGATCTCTTTATCGCCTATAAAGATCGGGTCGTGCGGAAGGTGGAGCTGGCAGGTCTTGTGCAAGTGCCCAGTATTCCTGTGGATGGACGGCTCAGGCTGTTTGAAGCTCTCTCTATTGCAAAGGTCCCTCCGAATGCCAACCTATTTAAGAGCTACGTCGTGCGCGATAACTGTCTTCTCCCTGTCGATATGACAAAGCTCATGAAAGAGGGGGATATGGAGCACAATGTCGTCATGCGCGGAGGCGATAAAGTGTACATTGCAGAGCCGTCAGCGTCGACCCTCATGGTGCTCGGCGAGGTGGGCAAGGAGCGCGTTGTCGACCTCCCCGATGGGTATATGACACTCCGCAAGGCGCTTGCAGAGGCGGGGGGGATTCTCTCTTCAGGAGATCGCTCCTACATTCAGGTCATTCGGGGCAATATTGCCCATCCAAAGATCTATACATTGCATTGGGAACATGTCGTGCGCCTGCCCAATGATAGCATGCTTCTCATCCCGGGAGATATCGTCTACGTCGCCGCGCGGCCCCTTTCTGAATGGAACCGCTTTGTCAATGATCTTCTCCCCACTTTCATTGCGCTTGATCTAGTGACCAAGGGGATTAAAGGTGTAGGAGTCAACGTTCCGTGAAATCAGAAGCGCTGATTGTAACAGGAGAAGATCTCGTACACCTATTTTTCAGGTGCAAGCGGCGCATTGCCCTTTCCGCTCTTTGGTGTGGGCTTAGTGTTTTTGCCTTTCTGCTCTTAAGGCCCGCCTCTTACGTCGCAGAGGCGAGCTTTCAGCAGGCTCCAAAATCCAGTGAGCTTGCCCAGCAGATGAAAGAGGCTTTTCAACTCCTCTCTCCCTCGGCGGCAGAGCCGAGCGCTGCTGCACTCATCACCTCGCGCACTTTACTCGGCGAAGTAATTGAACGCCTTGGTCTACAGATCAGACAGCACCACAGCTTTTTTTCTTTTGGGAAGCACGATCTCTTTGCCTTTACAGATGTGCGCTCTTTTACAGAAAAAGACCTCCGATTTTACCTTAAGCCCCTAGATGAAAAAAGTTGCGATCTCTTCGATGAGAAAAAAAAGCGGATTGGGAAGGTAGAGATTGGCATCCCTTTTTCTCTCTTTGATCACACTGTCTTTACTTTGACGCGGATTCCTCAAAGTGCATACGGCAAACAGGTTCCTTTCAAAATGGTGCCAAAGAGCGTTGTAATCGATCAGGTGCGGAGGAAGCTCGCCTTAGGATCTGGCAAGAAGGATAAAAATCTACTGACGTTGAGTTATCAAGCACAAAGTCCGACTCTCGCGGCAAGTTTACTCAACGAGCTCATGCGCGCCTACCAGCGCCATATGCAGCGGGAAAATGAGGCTCTTTGCCAGGCGCAGCGCGCCTATCTAGGAGAGCGGCAGCAGCAATTAACAGAAGAGCTCGACACGGCGCTTGTCGAACACGTCTCCTACCTCAAAGAACACGCCCAGGTGGATGGGTATATGGGCTTGGAGCAAGAGATGCAGCTCCTCTCCCAGCCAAAAAATGCGTACACGGCAAAACTGCTCGAGATCGATCTCGAACTGAAAAGACTCGAAGAAGATCCCATCCAGGCGGTGGCACCTTCTACACTTGGGTTGGACCTTGCGACTGCAGAGAGGCTCACAGCGGAATATACTCACGAGAAAGATACGCTCGAAGCGCAGCTGCGTCAGCTCCAGTTTTTGCGCGCTCATCTCTTTGATCCAGGATTTGAGATCAGCTCACTTGGCGCGGTTTTCACCGATCCCGTCTTGCATGAGCTGATTCAAAAGGCGAGCGCCATTTCTCTTCAGATCGAGGATGAAAACAACCGGAGCCAAAGAGAACAGGAGCGTCTCAAAGAAGCGCTGGAAACGCAGAAGAGATTTCTGGGACAACATCTAGCGCAGACCATCGATCTCACAGGCGTGAGGATGGGTCTTTTAGAGGAAAAGCTCGCAGGGCTGCGCGCAGCGACGCGTCTTCTTCTTGGCGCGGAACGGGGACTCTTGCAGACAAAGCTTGCAGAGGTCAACAGCAAAATTAGCACGCTACCTGACAAATGGCGCAGGGAAAATCTCCTCCTTCTCAAAAAAGAGCTCGGGATTCGGATGGTTGAGGGGCTCTCGCAGCTTGCCGAATCTAAAAACATCAGCCAGCATCTCTATCAAGCCAGTTCCAAGCCGCTCGATTGGGCCGTGCCACCTCTTAAACCCAGTGGAATCCACCCTCTCATTGGAGGGTTACTCGCCGCGCTTTTCGGTGCACTAATCACCTATTTTTACGCGTTTTGCCGCTATCTCATTAGGGGCTTTCCGCTGACTTTGCAGCAGCTGAAAATTCTCGGATATCGGACATGTGGCACTCTGAGCGCATCGAGTGGCACGCGTCTTGCTGAGCTTGGCACCAAAGACATTTCTTCGCTTAGAGAAGCTGCCAATTTTCTTGCGCCCCATCGCAAGGTGGATAGAGCCCTTGTCGTGGGACTTGTGACAGGATTTTACCCCGACTACTCTCGGTCTTTTGCAGAACTTCTCAATATGCGCGGATGGAAAGTGCTTTTGATCGACTACGTCTTTGATGGAGTGGTTTCTTCAGGTGTCGGGCTCTGGCAGATCCTTCAAGGGGAAACTACAGAACTTCCGATTCGGAAAGAGGGGAGTGTGGAATTTTTGCCAAGTGGAGGCACGACCTGTTATGCCCAGGAGTGGGCGGCACATCCGTTATTTTTAAATATGTTAGAGCGGATGAAGAGCCATTACGACTGTATCTTGCTCCGGAGCCGTGATCCCCTGCCCTTAGCAGATATCCAGCTCATCTCTGTGCAAAAAGAGACGCAGCGCGAGATTGCACAGTACGATCCTTCAAAGGCGGCGTTTATTCAAATCGAAGAGGTGTTTTAATGTGTAAGAGACTGTCTGCGGATTTAGCTTCTGTTGATTTTCGGGTTCTTTTGAGCCGATTTTCAATTCCGTTTTTTGGGGTCAATATCGCAAGGAGTATATTAACTCCAAAAAACGGATTGAAAAGCGGCCAAAATAATCCCGAAAATCAACGAAGCCTAAATTCGCAGACAGTCTCTAAAATTCTTGTCACAGGAGGAGCGGGTTTTTTGGGTTCCCATCTCATCGATCGCCTCCTTGAAAGGGGAGATCAAGTCTTTTGCCTAGATAATTTCTATACAGGCAGTCGCGATAACATCGCCCATCTATTGGACCATCCCCAGTTTACGCTGATCGAGCAAGATGTCTGCGCTCCTCTCGATCTCTCCATTGATCTCATCTATAACCTGGCCTGTCCTGCTTCCCCTGTGCATTACCAGCACGATCCTGTACAGACCACGCGCACAAATGTCCATGGAGCGCTCCAGATGTTGGAGCTTGCCAAAAAAAATGGCGCGCGGATCTTGCAAGCCTCTACCAGTGAGGTCTATGGAGATCCCGAAGTGCATCCCCAGGTAGAGAGTTATTGGGGACATGTCAATCCCATTGGCATTCGCTCTTGCTACGATGAGGGAAAACGGTGCGCCGAGACCCTCTTTTTTGACTTTCACAGGCAGTATGGACTTCCGATTAAAGTCGCACGGATTTTTAACACATACGGGCCGCGCATGCATCCCAATGATGGAAGAGTCGTCTCTAATTTTATCGTTCAGGCGCTTCAGAATGCGCCCATCACGCTGTATGGGAAGGGGACGCAGACCCGCTCATTTTGTTTTGTAGACGATCTCATCGATGGATTGATCCTTCTTATGGAAAGCAAGGAGGGATTTACAGGACCTGTCAACTTAGGGAATCCCGTGGAATTTTCGATCCAAGAGCTCGCAGAGCACGTCATCTCCCTAACGGGTTCCTCCTCTCCACTTGTCTATCATCCTTTGCCAAGCGACGATCCGAAACAGCGCAAACCCGATATCACCCTCGCTCGAACTATTCTAGGGTGGCAGCCCCAAATCGCTCTTAAGGAAGGGCTACTTGCGACGATCGCCTATTTCAAGACGATATGCCCTGTTTTGCCGTGACGTGCGCAGATCTCGCGCCACTTGGTGACAATTTGTGCAGCAAGAGGTGCTGCTTCCTTACCCCCCGCTTCGCTAAAGCGTAGGTAAACGACCACGACCAGTTCAGGATGTTCCCACGTCTGCACAGGTTCATGCGCAAATGCGACCCCTCCAAACCAGATATGGTTTTGTATTTTCGCCTCAGATTCTGCATCGATCGACGGCTTATAGAAAATCTCAGCGGTGCCCGTTTTTCCGATAAATTCAGAGAGTAGATCGGAGTAATTCTTTCGCCACTCGAGATTGTGGTACAAGGCGCGGATGATCTGAGGGCGTGCGGTCCCTTTCGGGCCGACGATCACTCGGTGCATCCCTTCAATGAGCTGTTTGCGAATGCCGTCCGGCATGGGTAGTGTGCGCTTGAACTCCGGTTCATTGGCCCAAACATAAGGGTTTCCTCCCTCTTTTTGTGTTGCGGTAAAGAGGGGAAAATGGATACCTAGCAGCGCCAAAGTGTCCTGGAAACGGTAGGAGGTTTCTCTAAAAGGATCACGGCACTCGCGGAGCGGTTCCTCTCCTGCTAGCACATGCATGATCTTGGGTTTGAGGACATGCCCTTTATTTGCAATTGCCGAGAGCATTACTGCCGTCTGCAGCGGAGTGACGACGAGGGAGTGCTGTCCGATGGCAAAGGAGTAAAGACCTGTGCGATTGTAGGTGATATCGTTTGGCAACATTCCCGCGAATTCGCCGGGCAAGTCAACCCCTGTCTTCTCCCCAAAACCGAAAAGGCGGCAGGCCTGAATGATGTGCGACGGGTCTTCAATTGTCTCTGCGGAAAGAATGGAAAAATACATGTTGCTCGATTGTTCAAGAGCGCCGAGCAAATCGATCTTTCCGATATTGGGGTGAGCGCGCGGGAGTACTCCTCCCTTATAGAAGCGGCGGATCACCTCTCCTGATAGGGTGTAGCCCAAAATCTGTTGATTGCTACCCGTTTTCGGCTGGGGCTGCATGCTATCGATCAGCGTCAGGGGGTTGAGATCGGCGTGGATCTGTTTCAACGCGTTGAATTTTTCAACGAGCGCCTGGTAGCTGGGAATGAGTTTAAACACCGATCCCAAGGGAGTGGATTGTCTAAAGGCCTGAGACCGCCCGTATCCATAGCCCGCAATTGGGTAGAAGGCGGCTGCGAGGTGTTTTTCGAGTTGGACGCCGGAGAGGTTGCGCAGACTCCTGTATTTGCCAAGCAGCGGTCGGGTCAGCTCCTGGTAGGAGCGCATTGTCTTTAAAAAGGGAAGTCTCTCTTCTTCTTTTAGCTCCAAAAGCGCTTCTTTAAGAGGGGTATCAGACTCCATCAATGTAGCGTAGGCAAGAGGAAGACGTTCATTTTCCCAGTAGGCCTTAAATTGCTCCCTCTCGATCTGCTCGAGATATTCAGTATACGGTTTTGCATACCGTTTCCTTTCCTTCTCCTCTTTCCTTTTGGCCTGCAGAAATTCCTTAAAGTGGGTCTCCCTCCACGCTTGGAAGTGGTCTTTGTGAAAGACCTCCTTTGCTCGATTTTGTAGTTTCCCAAGGGATGTCGCCAGGATTTGGCAGAGTTTTCTGTATGTCGAGAGATCCATGGTCCGCACGCACGCTTGGAGCTCAGGGGTGAACGCCTCTTTGTACACCAGCATGCGACATAGATCTAAAATGAGCAGCTTATCATCATTGTGGCGGACGCCTCCCCAAATGGGGTCAAGAGCTACTCGCGCTGACTCGAGCGCTTCCTTGCTTTCCAAAAGCTGCAGCTTTTCCTCAGCTGTTACCGTTTGCTTGCTGCGGCAATCGGGGTAGAGTGCGGAGAGAACGACCTGCATCCGCTGCTGACCCGAAAGCGCAAGCAGCTTTTCCATCTCCTCTTGAAGATCGAGGGCCATCCCCACCGTCTTAATTTTTTGGACAGCGCGCAATAGCTCCCCTTTTTCTGGTAGGATGGTCCCGAGATAGTTTGCAAGAGTTAGCTCGCGCGTCTCTTCGTAAAATTCCCCTTTTTCCCCAAGCCGCTCTCTTTCCAAAGGGCGCTTGCCATCCCAAATTTCCGCTACATACGCCTCGCTCTCGAGCCAACGGACGATCCCCGCCTGTTTTGCTTCTTGCACTTCGGGGATGCGCGAGGAGATAAAATCATTCGGATTGATCCGCGGGTAGGAGGCCATCGTGAGGACCTCTCCTGTGTGGGGATCCATGGCAACAATGGCACCCCCTTTGATCCAAGGGGTGCTAAGGGAAGCGCCCTCGCGCACCTTTTCATTATGCGCTAAGAGCTGCTCGGCATATTCTTGAAGCTCCGATGAAATAGACAAGAGTAATCTCTGCCCTGCAAGGGGGGCTCTGGAACCGGGAAGTTCCCTAATGAGGTTACCCTTGATGTCGATCTCATAGACCTTTTTCCCCGAGTAGCCGCGCAAGTCGGCATCAAATGCCCCCTCAACGCCAGCTTTCCCCACGAGATCGTTAATCGTGTAAGCTTTTTCTTGAAGCTGTTTGAGCCTTTCTCTGACTTCAAGAGGGTTGTGGAACCCCTTTGGCAAAACGGGCAGTTCCCCCTCTTCCCTCTGAGCCAAATAGGCCTGCAGCACTTTGATCTCTTGGGCGATCTCGTGATATTCCCGAGAGCTAATCGCCCCCAAATACCCCAAGACATCCGATGCGCACTTGCCTCCCGGGTAGTATCGTTTCGATCCCTGCTCGGTGCGGATGCCCATCCAGTCCTTCTCGAGCCCTTTGAGGCGGTAGTATTCCCTCTCTGTCAAATCTTCTTTAATAACAAAGGGGGTGTGGGGGAATAGGGAGGCCTTTCCATGGATCGTGTCCTCAATTTTTTGGGCATCCATGTCGAGTTCTTTTGCAAGTAGCTCGGAGAGCTCCTTGATGTACGTGGCGCGGACGGGAACGCGTACCTTCTTGCCCTCTTGGTTTTTCTCCCATCTGCTCCCTGGAATCTGCCGAATGTCGGCATAGCAAACGGCTGCGGTGTATTGAATTTTATTGAGAGCAAGGGGGATGTTAAATCGATCGCGAATCGTAGCGCGCTCGACTTTTTCGATCACAGAGCGGCGCTGGGGGCGGCGAGCCCGTTCGACATGTTCGTCATGCTGGATGACCCCGAGGTACCAAACGCGCACCAAAATCATCAAAAGACCGACCGTAATCACATGCAAAACGCGACCGGTCTTATCCCCAATATTCCCACTCATAACCTCCCACTCTATCCATAATTTTTTCAGTGGTCAAGTTTGAGAAGCAGCTTGTATAGATCCGTTTCCTTTTTTGATTGGTTAGGTGAGACTTAGAGATCCGTTTCGATAGACATGTCGGATGGTGTGTCCTCCGGCACACCTCCCGCGACCACCTAGGTCCTCATATCGCTTCGCCAAATCGCATCCTCGTCAGGGGGTCGTACATTCGTACGATTCCCCCACGCCCTGGCCGGGCTTTCCTGCGGGTGCGATTTNNCGCTCTGAGTCCATTGGCTGCTCGCGCGCTCGTTCCCAGCCGGACTTCGTCTCGGTGGCTGGGGCCCTCTTCGCGTCACTCGCAGAACCAGGCTATAAATCCAAAGCCAGACCTATCAAGATGTATTTTGAAGTCTGTATATGATAGCTGGGTAGGTTTTGTTCCGGATTCCCATTATCGCACTGCGAGTGACGCGAAGAGGGTCCCAGCCACCGAGACGAAGTCCGGCTGGGAACGAGCGCACGAGCAGCCAATGGACTCAGAGCGCAAAGCAAAATCGCACCCGCAGGAAAGCCCGGCCAGGGCGTGGGGGAATCGTACGAATGTACGACCCCCTGACGAGGATGCGATTTGGCGAAGCGATATGAGGACCTAGGTGGTCGCGGGAGGTGTGCCGAAGGACACACCATCCGACATGTCTATCGAAACGGATCTCCAACTCTTATCCCTCGAGATAAATTTTTTTGACATCTAACCATTGCCCCCATGTTCTTTTTTTCTTCTTGGAAAAAAAAGGTTGTTTCGGTAAAAGTGTATCAGCTTTTAAGCGCGCCTGTAGTTCAATGGTAGAAC
>JAFEGI010000012.1:24053-74217 GCA_018240135.1 Verrucomicrobiota bacterium | reverse complement strand
GCGCCTGTAGTTCAATGGTAGAACCGTAGCCTTCCAAGCTACTTGTGTCAGTTCGATTCTGATCAGGCGCTTTTTCCAAAACAATATTAACCAAGACCGAAATCCTCTCCTGAGTGGGGGGATGCCGCAGTCAATAAACATAAGGGACAAGGCTTGGCACAGTCAACAGAAGTCACTATCAAGGATCTATTAGAAAGCGGTGCGCATTTTGGCCACCAAAGACACCGCTGGAACCCGAAGATGAAGCGCTACATTTTTGAAGAGCGCAACGGGATTTACATCATCGACCTAGCAAAGACGATGCAACAGATTCGCAACGCCGTAGAGGCCGTGAAAGATGCGGTGTCTAAACGCAAGTCGATCCTGTTTGTCGGGACGAAAAAGCAAGCGAAAATCGTTGTGAAAGAATGCGCAGAGCAGTGCGGCGAGTTTTACGTTTCTGAAAGATGGCTCGGCGGCACGCTGACCAACCTCTCTACTATCCGCCAGTCCGTTAAGACGCTCGAGCGCATCGAGAAGAAAATCGCTGCAGGGGGCGAAGGCCTCACAAAGAAAGAGCTCTCTGTTCTTGCAAAAGAGCAGACAAAACTCGACCGTAACCTCTCTGGAATCCGCGCGATGCGCAAGCCTCCTGGCTTGATCATTATCGTCGATCCTAGCTCAGAGCATATCGCTGTTGCAGAAGGGCGCAAGCTCGGCATTCCTATCATGGCGCTTGTCGATACCAACTGCGACCCCGATCCAATCGACTACGTCATCGCGTGCAACGATGATGCTCTCAAGAGTATCAAGATCATCCTCCAAGCGATCACTCAGGCGATCATCGATCGCAAGAATGAGCTCAATGTCGGTATCGCGAAAGGCGATGCGGGCGCTGAAGGAAAAGATCAAGAAGAGTACGAGGGAGCATCTGAGGAAGAGGGAGAGAAGGAATGAGCGTCAAAGTTACTGCTGACATGGTAAAAGAATTGCGCGATCGCACGGGCGTGAGCATGGGCAAATGCAAAGAAGCCCTCGATCATGCTTCAGGGGATATGAACCTCGCGATTGAACACCTCCGCAAGTCGGGCATTGCATCTGCTGTCAAAAAAGAAGGGCGTGAAGCCAATGAAGGCCTTATCGGCGCTGCTGAAAGTGCCCAGGCGGTTGCTCTTGTCGAAGTCAACGCAGAGACCGATTTCGTCACACAGAACGCAAAGTTCAAAGACTTTATGCGTGAAGTTGCAGAGCAAGCGGCTGAGAAGAAGATCTCCGTCTTAGACGAGCTCATGAAGCTGCCAAGTCGAGAAGATCCTTCTATCACGCTCGATCAGCGCCGCGCGCTCATCGTTCAGAGCCTCGGTGAGAATATCCAGGTGAAGCGCGTCATGGTGCTTCCTAAGGGCGCCGACCACTCTTTTGGAATCTACTCCCACATGGGTGGCAAAATCGTCGTGCTCGTCGCGCTCACAGGGGGAGCTGGCAACGAAGCGCTCGCTCGCGATATCGCGATGCACACCGCTGCAGAGTCGCCAGAGTACCTCCGTCCAGAAGATGTTCCCGCAGATATTCGCGCGAAGGAAGAAGAGATTGCTCGCAGCCAAGTACAGGGAAAGCCTGCGAATATCATCGATAAAATCGTCGAAGGGAAAGTCAAGGCGTTTTGCGATGAGGTCTGCCTGCTCTGTCAGAAGTACGTGAAAGATAGCTCTCTCACAATCAGCGCTCTTGTGGAAAAAGAAGCTAAGCGCCTAGGCAAAAATATCGCCGTCCAAGCGTTCTATCGCTGGAAAGTCGGAGGGTAATGCTCAAGCCTGCCTATAAACGCGTGCTTCTCAAGATTTCTGGGGAAGCATTGATGGGTGAGCAAAACTTTGGGATCGAACACAAAGCCTGTGAGCAGATCGCCCAGGCGGTCAAAGAGGTTCATGATCTCAATATCCAAATCGGGATTGTCGTGGGAGGAGGGAATATCTTCCGCGGCAATCAGGCGGAGGCGTTTGGCTTTGCTAGAACGCCTGCCGACCATATCGGCATGCTAGCCACGACGATCAATGGCCTTGTTCTACAACAGACTCTCGCTGCAATGGGCGTAGAAAGTCGCGTGACAAGCGCTCTCAATACAGACTCGATTGTCGAGCCCTACAACTGGGGGCATGTTTGCAAGTACATCGAACAAGGGATCATCGTGATCTTCGTTGGAGGCACTGGCAATCCCTACTTTACAACCGATTCGGCCGCAGCGCTACGCGCAAGTGAAATTAATGCAGAAGTCTTGCTCAAGGCGACAAAAGTCGATGGTGTCTATAGCGCAGATCCCCACTTAGACCCCCATGCGACAAAATTTGAACGCCTCACTTACTCAGAAGCGCTCTCCAAGGATCTTCGGGTGATGGATGGCACGGCTCTCGCGCTTTGCCGCGATAACCAAATTCCGATCTGCGTCTTCAATTTATTTGAAAAAGGTGCGATGCTAAAAGCTGTCTGCGGGCAGGCAGTAGGCTCGCTCGTCACCGGAGGATAACTATGACCCAATATACGGAAGAGACCAAAAAGAAAATGCATGCGGCGCTCGAGCACTTTAAGACCGAGCTAAAAAACCTCCGCACAAGCAGAGCAAATCCTGGAATGCTCGATGGTGTGCTTGTTGACGTTTATGGCGCGCAGATGCGCATCAAAGAACTCGCGAACGTCACCACCCCTGAATCGCGCCAGCTTCTCGTATCCCCCTTTGATCCCCAGACCGCATCTGCAATTGCCAAGGGGATTGAGAAGGCAAATCTCAACTTGCAGCCCATCCTAGAGGGGCAATCGATCCGCATCAATGTCCCTCCCATGGACGAAGCGATGCGCAAGCAGATCGTCAAGCAAGGGAAGCAAAAAGCAGAAGATGCGAAGATTGCAATCCGCGACATCCGCCGCAAAAATAACGAGCTTGTTCGAAAAGCCAAGGCGGATGGACTCATCACAGAAGATATGATGAAAAAGGAAGAAAAGGGGATCCAGGACCTTACGGATAAGTGCTGCAAAGAGGTGGACGATCTCTTCACAGCGAAAGAAAAAGAGATCATGACCGTATAGGTCTTGAAAAAAATCCCGGGTGTTGCATAAAATAGCGACACTTGTTTATATCTGGCCCCATCGTCTAGCCTGGCCTAGGACACCAGATTTTCATTCTGATAACAGGGGTTCGAATCCCCTTGGGGTCATTCACTTCAAGTGCTTCCCAAATAGCACTTGTACTTATGAGACTTTAGCTCAGTCGGTAGAGCATCTCACTTTTAATGAGAGGGTCGATGGTTCGAGTCCATCAAGTCTCAAACTTTCCACGGAACTAATCTTGAATGGCGTGTAGTGTAGCGGCCTGTCTATTTAATTAAAATTGTTCAGTTAATTTCGTCTATTAAGGAATCATGAGCACAACTATTAGATCGTTTTTCCAATTAGGATATACTAGCCCTTTGCAAAGAGCATTGCTGCGTCATTCTGGAACTTCAACGCAAGCCGTAGCACAGTTCTCACTATGCTCACCGAGATTATTCAAAGCGGAAGATTCTCACAACCAAAGTAACCGAAGAATTTCTGCAGCACCGAGACGCCAAAAATGTGATTATTCTCTTATTGGTGGAATTATCGCACGAAACTTTCAGGTGTCGGGCAGTTGGGGATCGAGTACTTTTGACGAAAGCATGAAGTTATATTTTCAGGGGGAAGCGGGCTACTCTAATCGTCTTCAAAAGTCAGATACTCGGTTTGAGATCGCTAAGATTCATGCAGAGACATACCCTGATGTGACCGCCAGAAGTTTTTTACAATTTGAGATCGAAGAGGAACATGCACGCATAGAGATCGCAAAGATTTGCGCTCGCGCCAGTGGCGGCATAACAGCAGAATGTATTCGAAACTTTAAGATTACCAACCAAGTAGCTCTCATTGAAATCGCAAAGGTTTGTGCACAGAAAGATGGTGGGGAAACGGCAAAATGGATTGAGAGATTTGGGATTGAAGACGAGGATGTGCGCACAGAAATCGCAAAAAAATGTGCAGAGGGAAATCCTGGGGAGACAGCCCAATGGATCAGACATTTTAAGATTGAAAACCAAGACGCTCTCATTGATATCGCTAAGGTTTGTGCGCAGAAGAATGCTAGGGAAACTGCAGCATGGATTGAAAGCTTTGGGATTCGGGATGAAAATGATCGCATAGAAATCGCCAAGATTTGTGCACAGAGCAATCCTGAGTATACGGCAGGGGTTATTGGAAGGTTTGAAATTCACAGCCAAGCGGCTCTCAATGAGATTGGCATTTATTGTCTTTTTCAATCGATTTACATCCTAAGGTATGCGGAAGGCTTCTTGGAATGGGATCAGTTTTCCTATGGTATGAGAACCGTTCTTAGAAAATTGGCAAGCAATTCTTTCCCTAATAACTTTCGACAACTGCTAGAAGATTTTGTGAATACTCGTCTAAATGGAGATCCTTACTTTTTAAAGTTAATAGAGCAGATTTCTCAGATCGAAGATTGCGAGGTGCGAAATAGTGATGCCGTTTGGCTGGCCACCTTCCTTTATTTTGCTGCAACATTAGATAGGCCCTCTCAAGAGCAGATGATAAAGACCCAGCTTGTAGAAATACTGTGCTCAGATCGCTGTTCCAAATTTCGAAGCAGTCTGACTCCCAGTTTTATAGATTTGTGCAAAAGTCAGAGGCTGTTAGGTTCCTACTTGGAGCAGTCCTCAGATGGTCAGGCCCCAGAGCGACGGCTTGTAAATCTTTTGCTTCTCATGCTGTTAGATGAGGGAGTCGCTAAGAATACAATTGAAACAATTCAGACTATTCTCCTTTCTAGCTTTAAGGGAAGAACAAAAATCCAGCCCTTGGTAGAAGTGCTTTGCCGGCTGCACAGTTCAAGATCTCTGCCCATACATGTAAAACAGGCTGTGTTAGAGCAGCTGTGCCAAGGTGCTCATAAAGACAGTAGCGAGAACACTCCAAATTATCTAAATCGCATTCATCAGATGAAACCCGAACTGAGAAATCGCGTCTATTCCCTGCTTACAATCTTGTTCCTCGAAGGGGAGAAAGAGCTGACAAGAAGTGTACATTCTGGGTCCGTTCTCATTCCAATCCAAGAGCTTGCAAAAAAACTCCTGCAGGAGAGATTGCATTTTAATGAGGATGATCAAAGCATCTCGAACTTATTTCGTTACTTTGTAACGGAGCGCGATTCAAGCGCGCTGCTGGTATATGCCGGAAAGCTCTCTTCCTTGAATGATCCTAAGGTGATGCATGATCTCATCAGATATATTCGAGGCGTAGTCCATGGAACATTTGAAGAGGAGAGATATCAACTGGCAGACAATCCCCATCTACAGAAGATTGCACACTACGATGGCTCGATTATAAAGAGATGGCAGAAGGCCCTAGAGCCTCAAGACGTGATGTTGGATTCAAAAAGTGTAGAGGACTTCGATGGGAGATCTTGGTTGCGAACCAAACTCTTGATAGATCAGCATATCGATCTCAAATCGATTCCCTACGTGAGAAATATCATTGCGGGGGATCAAGTCCATGAGGAGTATCTTTCTCCTCTTGAAAATGCTCTACAAGCTCTTTCGTTTGCCATTTCTAAACAAGAACAAATTATTTGCCTAAAAGATATTGAAGAGGTGCTAAATAAACTTGCTCCTTGTGAGTTTTTAAACGACGTTAAGGGTCAATTAAAAGCGTTTGATAACCATCAACAAGAATTCTCCCGAAGAGTAATTGCTATAGACTCAGATCATTATCTCGATTATTTGCTGTGTGGCACAGAGGTATTTGGAAGCTGCCAAAATGTTCATGGCTCTCCTGAGTTAAGTAAAGGGCTTCTTGGCTATATTCTCGACGGGAAAAATCGTCTGCTATGTATCAAAGATGAGAGGGGGCGCATCCTTGCTAGAGCCAAGTTGAGCCTCTTATGGGATGGTAAAAAGCCAGTGCTTTTCTTGGAAAGGCTCTATGACAAAGGAATCCATACACCTCAGTGTCGCCAAGCAATTATCGATATGGCAAAGAAAAAAGCTTCTTTGCTTGGACTGCTGTTAGCTACTTCTTCACACTACTCCTATCCGGGCAGATCAGAAATGGCAGAGAGGGATTTGTTATCTCTTGGGAGCGGTGTAAGCTACGAGTATTCTGATGGAGCTAGGGGAGTAAAGGGGAATGGACGGTACACCATTGAGAACGCGGAACTTGTTTACATTCCCGGGCTTTAGAGTTTGATGACTAGGGCAGTGAGGTTGTCTGTTGAACCGGCTGCGAAAGCGGAATAGACGAGATTCTTAGCTAGTTGCGCACTAGATAGTTCCCCATGCGCTCTTACGGCCTCAGCAACTTGTCTTGTGCTAGAGACGTCGTAAATTCCATCACATGTCAAGATGAGATGACCTTTTGGCGCATTGCAGACGGTGATTTTGGGTTGCGCACTGACAGCGCCGACTAGATTGTCGCCGATGGCGCGTGCAACAGCGAGGCATCCATTTACGCGCCCTGCGATCACATTCCCCCCAAGTTTTTGGATTCCCTTTAGGTAGCGCGGATCGGAGGGTTTTGCATCCTCGCTGAGCTGGATTCCACTATCTAAAATGGCTCTTGAGTCGCCGACATTAGCGGTCCATAGCCTCCCATTCAAGAGCATCGAGATGACGGCGGTGGTTCCCGATTTGCGTTTTCCAAACTCTCGATCTAACCTGTCACATGTGGCTTTTAAGGCGTGCCAAATTCCTTCGTCGGTAAGCTCTTTTGGGCAGAATTCCCTGAGAGCTTTATGTAATGTGTCTTCGAGATGGTCTTTCACAAAGCGGGAAGCCTCCCCTCCTCCATGGCCATCAAAGACTCCAAAGAGTTGGATGGGGTAGGTATGCTGCCCGCTGATGAGGTTAAAAGAGGTTGCGAGGTGCTCATCTTCCATCGAGGGTCTTCTCCCGATAAAATGGCAGACGCCCACCTCATAGCCGGGCACGTGTTCTGGGTGGGCATGTCCGGGGAAGTCTGCAGGAGCCTCTAGGTAGCGGAAGGCCTTGTCCCTTTCTTGTGCAGCCTGATTTTGTGCACATGCAAATTGCTTTTCGAGTTTGTTTGCAACCCCTTTCGGGCGCTCTGGATGGAGGGAGAGTAGGGAGCAGAAGCGACTATAGCTGATCGATGCCGCCTCTTTGCCCGCTTGTAGTTCGGTGATGCTCCAATGCCTCGGGAGTTCCCACTGTTTCAAGGTAAAAAGATATCCGAGATGGGAGATGCAGCTCAAAGCGACATGGTATACCGCTTTGGTTGCGTAGAAGACCGAAGCCCCTAGAAGAGCGACTCTTCTAGAGATCTCGCAGGCACATAATGGCGCTCCGACTTGAATCATGGCCTACATTATATAGAGAAGAAGAGCTCTTGCAAATGTCCAAATTCTTTGGCATGGTGCAGTATTTTTGAGGACAGATGCGGCTGGGGTGGGTATTTACATTTTTAATGAGTTGCTGGGTGTATGGAAGTGACCCAGGGAATTTTGGCTTGCCTGTATCGCAGCAACCAGGACCCCTCATCAGTTTTGGGGAAAATATTATTGGAAAAGGCGAGGTTCAGGGGTTTTTAGGTGGGGATGGTTACTTTGGGGAAAAGAAACACTCAATCGATTTGATGCCGGGGATCCTTTATGGAATCACCGATGCATGCTCCCTTTTTTTCAATGTGCCGGTTGCGCTCAGTTACCGGGAAAATGGAAGCCACTCCTCTGGACTTGAAGATCTATTTGTCCAATTCGAATATGCAGTTTATTCTAGGACATCTTCCGTTTCGAGCGACCAGGTGACACTCGTTGCCAATGCCTCTTTTCCCACAGGTTCGAGTCATAAAAATCCCCCCACAGGGTTTGGGGCGATGGGGTATTTTTTAGGGACGACATATAATCGCACATGGACGAAATGGTTTTGTTTTACTTCCTATGGCGTCGAATTTCCCACAAGCCATCACGGAACGCGATTTGGCAATCAGTATCTTTATCAGGCTGGATTTGGAAGAAATTTTGCAAGTGTAGGGGGATGGCTGCTTGCGTGGATGGTGGAGATCGATGGCGCCTTTGCAGAGCGCAATCGGGTCAATGGCGCTACGGATCGGAATTCAGGTGGGAATCTCATTTACGTAACCCCCTCTTTTTGGGCTTCGTCTAAGAGCTGGATCGTGCAGGTAGGTCTTGGCTACGCTGTCCAGCAAAATCTATTCGGGAATCAGGGGCGAGAGGGTTTTCTCCTCGCCCTTAACCTCGGCAGAACCTTTTGATCGGACCTCGACTGCAATGCCGGTGAGGTGAGTTTGCTTGAGGAGCTGGAGGGCTTCCCTTGCGACCTCGTCAGGATGGAGAAGGGTGGCGGGATCTTCGTCGATAAAGTTGCAAACGCGCATGGGAGTTAAGGTGCGTTGAGGGATTAGCGCATTGATATGGAGATCGGGTCTTTCTTCTGCAAGCCCCTGCGTAAAGTTCACAATGGCGGCTTTTGTAGCGGAGTAGATCGCATAATCTTTTTTGCCACGCAGATAACTTGAGGAAGCGATATTGACGATGTGGGCTCCTTTTTTGAGATGGGCACATTGACAGCAGTAAATGGGGGCCGTGAGATTAGTGGCGATTTGGGAGTCGATCGCATCAAGGGAGAGGTCTTGGAGAGGAGACTTTGTCAGCTCCCCTATGCTGTTGATAAGTCCATCGAGGGGGCCGTGGGTGGTGAGGATTTGGTCAAAGGCTTTCTGGACATCTGGAAAATGGGTGAGGTCGACCCCTGTGCTGCGCGATAGGGGAATTGCCTGGGCTCCCTCTTGTTCTAGAAGAGAGCAAATGGCACTCCCAATGCCTCCCGTGCCACCGGTGATGGCGTAACGCTTGCCTTCGAGGGAGGTATTTGAAAGAGGGAGGAGGGTGGAAAGGCGGAGGATTTGCTCGGCAAGAAAGAGGTCGAGTTCTGTGGTGATTTTGATGTTGCGCTCTGAGCCGGGGGTGATGTGCACAGGATGAGGGAGGCGGAGAACGAGGGAGCAGTCATCAGAGCTTTCGGTGATGCCATCTTTGAGTGCGGCCAGGTGCGCCTTTAGAATGAGGGGATAGGAGAAAGTTTGGGGGGTTTGCCCGCGCTGATAGTGGGTTCTTAAGGGGATCGAGTCGATCTGTTTGCTTGGAGCATAGACGATCGTGTCGCTCGAGGGGATACAAGTGTCTACAGCCCCATGGGCTTTTGCTAGGAGGAGATTTTCTTTCAGGATTTCTTGTGAGACGAAGGGGCGCACCGCATCGTGGATGAGGGCGATCTCTGTGTCTGCAGGGCACGCTTGTAGACCGAGAAAGGAGGAAGCTTGCCTAGTAGTTCCGCCGGCGAGAACATGTACTTGAGAAGAGGAGACCTCCCTATGCACAATATCTACCCAAGAAGGGGGGCAGACGAGAAGAATCTTTTCAAAGAGCTGAGAGCAGAGAAAGACCTCAAGGGTATGGAGATAGATTTTTTTGCCGGCAAGGCGATGGAATTGTTTAGGTGTGTGACTGTGAAATCGCGTGCCGGTTCCGGCCATGAGGAGAATAGCTACAGCTTTCATGACTCGAATGTGAGGGCAACGCCCTGCATCTTTTGGTGGAGGAGGGCAGCGCGTCTTTGGGCGATCTCCTGGGGATCGGCGAGCTCCTCTTCCCCAAGGCTATGGAGGAGGTGGGCTCTACGCAGCTGAAAAAATAGGGCATTGAGCGCAGCTTCCGATATTCCCGTGACCCAGCCGAGGTGGAGGCCGAGTTTGAGGAAGCTAAGCGCGTCTAGAGCCTCCTTTGTCTGCAGCTGAAATGAGTGCAGGAGGAGGCCGAGAGAGCGGCTGACATGGTCTTTAAATAGCGCACTCGATTCCGTTTGAAGATGGGAGCGGAGAGTTTTTTCAAGAGCCATCAGTTTCATTGCGAGTGCGTGGATTCCTCGCAGGATTTGCTCTTCGCTTACGCCCAGGGTATAACTATTGCTCAAGATGACGATATCCCCTGTGAGCTCCTCGAGGCTTCCACTCATTCCCGCAGCGAAAAACCCCTCCTCCTTTTGTTTGAGGAGCGCTTCACTTAGCTGCTCCATATGGATGAGAGCGGGTAGATGGAGAAACGCGCGCACAACAAGCCCTGTGCCACAAAGGGCGGGATCGGAGGTCAGGTAGCCAAATTTGGGGTTAAAGGCGAAATCGATCGCTTGACCTAGCTCCATTTCTAACTGACTTAGGGTATTCCAGGCATTTTCCCAACTTCCTTGGCTATCGATGAGTTGCAGGTGGAGGTGGTCTTGCGTATTTATTTGGATGAAGAGGGGCCTAGAGGGGTCGATCGCAAAGCCTTGTCCTGAGAGCGTGTTTTGGAACCCCTCTCCGCAGAGGAAATGTTCAAACAGGAATTCTTTATCTAGAGCAGAGACCTCTTCTGCCTTGAGGAGGATCCCCGGGGTTTTTTCCAGGTGTTCTTGCAGAATACTCCACGTCTGCTGTAGCTCGACTTTCTCCATTTTGATGGGGAAATGGTATTTAGCGAGATTCCGTCTTAGAGAAAGTGAGGTGGAGAGCCAAATCGGGTTGACATCTCCTTCCCAGGGGGTCTTTGGAAAATTATTGTGCAGCGCCATCGGGTCCCTTCTCTGTGAGCGCTTTGATCTGATCGCGCAGCCAAGCGGCTTGTTCGTAGTTTTCTTTCTTGAGAGCTTCATTGAGCGCTTCATTGAGAGCGGTCAGGCGGCTGGATGGAGAGATGGTAAGCGGCTTGCTCGGTGACTTCCCAATATGCAGGGGTTGGCTCGATCTCGCGGCGCTCTCTTTTTTTAGTTTTGGAGGGATCTTGCCAGCAGAAGCGAGCTCAGAGACAAGGATATCGGCAAAGACACTATAGCATTCACTGCATCCTAGAGGGTTGCCGGTTTTGACTGCTTCAAGAGAAGTTCTGCAGTTGCCGCAAAAAAGACCCGTTTCTCCTTCAGGACGCGTCTCAGAAAGCGTAGGTGCAGCCTTTTCCCCATGCAGCTTTTGTGCAAGAACGGGGCAATCGGCGCACATTTCTGTACAGACGATCGAACTTCCTACAATCTCTTTGTAGGTGACGTGGATCGGTTTTTTGCAGTGGCTGCATTCTACAGGACGCTCAGTCATGAGCTCATCCTACTTAAGGGGGTTAAAAACTTTCAATATCTTCTGGAATCGGCTGCGGGATCAGCAAGATCAGGAAAAAACCGACGGCAAGCAGTGTTCCCAACAGGAGAAGAGTCGTGCGGATCGGATCGGTATTTAGGGTATTGGCAATGAGACCTGCCCAGGTGGCGCCGAGGCTGGCGAGGCTCCAGGCACACCCCATCATCAGCGCCGACACCGTGCTCGGGCTTTCCGGGACAAGTTTGTTGCCCCAGGAGACAAGGATGGGATTAATTGTCCCCATAAGGCCTCCTGTGAGCGCTAGCATCCCAATTGTTGTAGCCGTAGATCCCGTAGGGAGCATGAGGAAGGTATAGAAAGAGAAAAGAGCACAGCAGAGCACAATGAGTAAAACGGGCTTGGGATGGAATTTATCAGATAAGTGACCTGCTGGGACCATCATGAGAGCAGAGCCTAAGATGAAGCTAAGATGCCCTCCGCCCATGCAAAGCCAGTGATGGCACCCTTTGTGGCGCATGAGGTCGGGAAGGAGAAAGATCCAGGCGGTCATCAAAGTGTAATTGAGAACCTGTGTCGCATAGAGGCTAAAAAGGGCGCGTTTGTTTTTAAGGAGCGGCTGGAGAAATGCGCGCAAAGAGAGACTCCGGTTGTTCATTTGCTCAGGAAGCGGATAGAAAGCGAGGAACAGCACAAGAATTGCTGTGGGGATAAGAAGGATCAGCGCGTGACCTCCTGACTTAGAAAGGATCCCTGTAAAAATGACTTGGGAGAAGGCAAGACCGATCGCTCCGCCTGATGCAAATAGAAGGATATTGCGCCCCTTTTTTTCAGGACTCAGCATTCCCGCCCAACCCACACTTGCAGGGTGAAATGAGGCCGACCCGAGCATGAGAAGAAGCAGAAGGACAAAGCAAAGACCCGATCCTTGGCTGCATGTGACCCAAAGAATTGAGGATGCGAGAAGAAGCCCCAGGATCATGAGGAGTTTTCTATATCCCCGGTCGCAGAAATAACCGAAAAAAAGCTGCGTCGATTCCCCAATGCAGCCGCTAATTCCCCCGATGAGTCCCGCCTTAGCGAGATCCATCCCAGCCATCGTTTTATAAAGAGGCCAAATCCCTGTGAAAAAATCGAGGAGCATGTGGGCGCTCCACAGCAAAAAGAGGGCTCTACCAACTGTGGGTTTGATACGCATAGATGGGCTTTATATACTGCGAGAGACAGTGAATCTCAACGCAAAAAAATATTTTAGTTTCAATGGACAAAAAAAACGGGCAGCGCTATAGTCGCAAAAATACCAGCGAGGAATCCTATGAGAAGAATTCATATCTGTTTGCTTGCGCTTTGTGCGAGTTCTTTCGCGTTTTCAGCTCCAGCGCCTACAGGCCCTGCCGTGCAATCCCAGCCTACGGTGGATTGCAGTCAGCTCAATCCCGATGAGCTCAGTTTCGCAGCAAAAATGACCTCTATGCAAAACAAGATGACGTTTTGCAACCAGTTCACCCCTGAGCAAAGAATGCAAGCGATGCAAATGGGGGATAAACCCGATGCATCTGGAAAGATGATGAGCCCAGATGATGCTGTTCAAAAAGTGATGCAAATGCATAACATGGCCCCTACCCCAATGGCGCAGCCGCGCACTGGTGGTGGTTGTCCTGTAAAATAACACCCAAGGAGTAAAGAAATGAAAAAGACGTTAACAATGCTTGCTACTTTCGCAGCAACAGCTATGACCTCTCAGTTGCTCTGCAACGAGACGGTAGCTTCCGCAAAACCTCAAGTCGTTCAGACGAAACTGTCTGCGGATGAGCAGTCTTTCGCTGCAAAGCTGTCTGATGAAAACCGCCATGCGTTTACGGAAAGCCTTTCTGCTGATCAGAGAAAATCTGTGATGGTTGCATTTCAAAATGGTGCGAACGCAGACGAAGCAGTAGAAGGGATGCGCTCTGCTCAAGCAATTCACGGTGAAGTAGCGGCATTAGACGCTGAGTAAGATCAATTTCTTAGGGCTGGATAGGTAAAGAGCAGAAGATGCACCACATTCAGCCCGAAGTGACACAGAATGCTCCCCTCGATCGAATTCGTTAGCTGGTAGATCATTCCATAAATGACACTAGCGACGAAGACGAGGCACAAGAAAGGCACACTTGCTACCCACGGAATGTGAAAAAGCATAAACATCAGGGAAGTGAAGAGGATGCTGCCCATACCTGCCAGAGGGGTTTTTCCAAACCAGTTATAGATTTCTCTCTGAACAAAGCCGCGGAAGAAAGCCTCTTCCGGGATCGCGACGAAAAAGAGATTTGCGAAGGCCCATTTGAAAAAATAGGGCGGACATTTCGGTTCCCATTGTACCACACCAAAATAGCAAGAGAGCCCGATCAGTAGGGCAATCCCCGCAATACTCATTGGGATGCTTAGTTTCAGCATGCGCAGTAGTTCCTTATGGGAGCGGATCAGTGGAATGCTGAACACTAAAACGAAGATTCCAATAAAGGGTTTGTCGAAATTGTACCATAGCGTATACGGGAGGGAGTCGGGACTAAAGCAGATATCGCTCACAATTTTTTGGTTGTGAAATCCTGGCAGAAAATGGAAGCATAGAGCCAGTGAGACGCCGGTCGCGATGCAAAAAAGCATGAAGCGAGCCCCTTTTGCGATCTCCCTTTTCAAAAGGGCATGGCAGACAAATAGGGTTCCGACGGGAATGAGCGACAGGGTCGTTGCAATCCCTGATTGAAAAGCGAGTGCGTAGGCGATGAAAAGAAATGCGCCCCAAAGCCATACCGTTTTTCTAATCCAAAGGCTGGCGAAGCTCATCGCCAATGAGAAAAAGCAAAGAGAAGACATATATTCGGGATGATAACATGATTCGTAAAAAGCGGGAAGCGATCGAGTGGTTGGAATTTGAACTATTTGGAGAGCATCCTGAGCTGGTCCATGCCGTATTTCTTCGTCATGGCGGCGCAAGTCATGGTCCTTTTCACTCGCTCAATGTCGCGGATCACACAGGGGACAATCCGGAGCATGTTGAAGAAAATCTCAGCCGGGTCCGATCCATTTTAAACCTAGAAAAGCTTGTTACATCGCATCAGGTCCATGGGGCAGAGATCAAAAAAGTGGAAGATATACCGAAAAAATTACCTCAGTGCGATGGGTTGATGACAAATGAACCCAACCTGGGCCTAATGGTGATGCATGCCGACTGCCAGGCGGCTCTTTTCTACGACCCGATTCACCAGGCATTTGCTGCAATTCACGCAGGGTGGCGTGGGAATGTCCAGAATATCTACCAAAAAACTGTCGAAAAGATGCAAAGGGCGTTCCACTCCAAGCCAGAGGATCTCTTGGTGGGGATTTCTCCAAGTCTTGGCCCAGACCATGCGGAGTTTAAGAATTACGCAGAAGAGCTTCCTGAGGCTTTTTGGCCTTTCCAAACAAAGCCTGCCCACTTTGATCTATGGGAAATTGCGCGCAGTCAGCTCGAAGAGAGCGGCATTTTGCCCCACCACATTGAGATTGCCTCGATCTGCACCTTTGCCGCCCACGATGACTACTTCTCCTACCGCAGAGAGCAGCTCACCGGCCGTCATGGGACCGTCGCTTTTTTAAGAAAGTTCTAAGAGTTAGAGATCCGTTTCCATAGATCTGTCGGGCGGTATGTCCTTCGGCATACCCCCTGCGACCCCCTTGAGTCTCATCCCTCTCTCTAGCTCTTCTCTTCAGAGATGCTTGTTGAAGAAGGTGACGGTGGAGTGGGCGACTTCTCGGTGGATCTGGCTGCGATCAATGCGCGCAGGATCTTCCGCATATTTCGGGTTTAAAAAGCGCTTGCCCATGAGAGAAGGACGGTTGAGAAAGACGTAGTGGGTCGCATCGCCGGGTAGGATTTTTAGGGACGCCTTGGCGATCTTTTTCGCAAAAACCCGCGCATTGCTCTCAGTAGGTACGACCGCATCTTTTTCTGGAGCTACGATATAGACGGGGATTTCGATCTCCTCTAGGCTGCTCTCTGCAAAAATGCAGCCGAGCGCAGGAGCCATCACCACCATGGCTGAAACCCGTGGGTCGCGGTAGGACTGAAAGGCGCCAGTAAAGTCGAGTCCTTCGATCACATCAGCAGAAAGCACCCCTTCGAGCTCCTGGCTGCAAATCGCTTTCAACTGGTCGATTTGAATCTCACGCGCCTGTGCCCCTGCGATCCATAGCCCTGTCGCTCCCCCGAGGGAGTAACCTGCAAAGCCAATCCGGTTGCGGTCGATTCTATCTTTAAAGAGCGAGTTTTCGAGGATTTGGTCGAGAACGTAGGTGATATCTTTGGGACGCTCCCAAGGGGTTGCAGAGAGCTCAGGGATCTTATTGTTCCATGTGTTGCCCCAGTGGTCCATCGCGGCGACGATGAATCCATTGGCTGCTAAGACCTCCGCAAGCCAAGAGATATTATAGCGGTCGCCCCCATACCCATGAGAGATCATAATGAGAGGGTACTTTTGCTTGGACAGGCTTAAGGGAGCATCGCGCGCTTCAGGACAACGGAGCCAGACCCCCGTCGCAGCGCCTGCTGGCGCGTCCTTATCGATTGGATACCATACCTCTGTCACGAGAGGGCGTGAGCGCGCCTCGTCATAGAATTGAAAGGTCGTGATCCCCGTTTTTTGGGGCTCAAGGACAATGCGAGAGAAATAATTGTTTAGATTGAGCCCTCCGCGGAAAGGGATCAGGAGGAGGAGAGCGGGGGCGGCTAAATACAGAGCCCACTTCAAACGTCTTTTCACAGAGAGTATCCCCAAATTGAGTGCTGTTATGATTATTAAATAGCACAGAATATTTAATTTTGTAATCTATTTCCGACAGGGGAAGATCGTAAGGTGTTAATGGTTAGTTAGATGAAAAAATGTAAAATGAGCTTGTAGGCATTAGGCCCAATCATTATGCTGCGAAATGGTGTCTGGTTGAACCTGGGTAGGTATCGTTTGGCAAAATTTCTACTGATCTTCTTGACCCTATGGGCGAGCTCTGTCTATGCGGAAGATGCTGTCGGGAAAAAGAAAATCCTGATCCTTTCCTCTATGGGAGGGGGAGGGCATCGCGCTGCGGCGATGACCCTAGATGCCCTGGTAGGTTCTGAATACGACTGCAGGGTGATTTATCCCATTGATCAGTTGCGCATTTTGGGGATCCCCTCAGGAGAGCAAATCTATAACTCGATGCTGCGCAGAGGATGGATCCGCTCCATGAATTTTGTGTGCCGTCATGTGGCGCCCAAGATCTTTCGCTCCCGGACGCAAAAACTTGAGAAGATGCTCGCGACCTACATCGAGACCTTGCAGCCTGATCTGGTGATCTCCCTCATTCCTTTTGTGAATTACCCCGCATCAGAAGCGGCCCGCAAGGCAAATATCCCCTATTTGCTGATCACCACAGACAATGATCTGCGCAACTGGGCAGTAGGAATTAGCCGGATCACTCATCCCCATTTTAAGGTGACAATCGGCACCGATCTGCCAACGACGCGTCAGTTATTGGTCAGTAAAAATATCCCCGAGTCCGCAATAGAAACGATCGGCCTTCCGCTTAGGCCCGATTTTATTAAGGAAAAAGATCCCCAAAAAATTCGAGAAGAGCTTGGACTACCCTCTTGCAAGCAGATTATCTTGATTACAATGGGGGGAGCTGGAGGGGATTCAGCTTATGAATATGCGCGGAAGATCGGATCACAGAACTTGTCTGCGCATTTGGTTATCCTAGCAGGACATAATGCGCGTCTTAAAAGGGATCTCGAATATTTAGAGCTCCATCCGGGTAATTCGATGACGGTATTTGGTTATACAGATCGAGTAGCAGATCTGATGGCCGTATCGAGTGTCGTGATCACAAAGCCAGGTCCTGGAACCATTAACGAAGCCATGGCCATGCGTCTTCCCTTGCTCATCGACAACACGGGTACTTCTTTATTTTGGGAAAGAGCCAATGTCGATCTCGTTATTGGGTACGGCATCGGGCAAAAGGTGAAGGAGTTTCACCAGATAGGAGATCTTCTGAAAAGCTATTTATGGGATGATGGATTTAAAGAGCAGATCGCGCGCTCTTTTGTCACCCTTCCAAAGAACGACTTCCATAGAAGAATTCCTCAACTCATCCGCGAAATGATCTCTTTGCGCGAAGAAACTCTCCTTGTCACAATGCAGTCTGATTGATCGATACAGTTCCTCTGTGGTATGCTCTCATGCCTTATGATGAGATGCATCCTTTTCTTACTTTTGTTCTTCACTGGAAATCTTGGTGGTAGTGAACACTTCCCTGTGATCATTTTGGGTGGAGGGATTTCAGGGCTTACTGCTGCGACCTATCTAGCGCGTGGGGGGATCACTCCACTTGTGCTCACAGGGAATGTGGGAGGGATCATCACCACTTCCCACGATGTGCAGAATTGGCCCGGAGAAATTTCGATTTCGGGAGCACTCTTGGCGGAAAAGATTGAGGCGCAGGCAAAGGCGAATGGTGTCCTGATGCGCCCTGAGTGGGTGATCTCTGTCGATTTTTCAAAACACCCCTTCGAGATCGTTTCGGAAGAGCTATTTGGAGATGAGAAGAAGAGATACGAGGCGGATGCGGTCATTATTGCAAGTGGCGCTGTGCCCAATCGCTTAGGAGTGGAAGGGGAAGAGACGTACCAGCAAAAGGGAGTCTATTCCTGTGCAGTGTGCGATGGAACGCTCTATAAAGATCAGATCGTAGCTGTCATCGGCGGGGGAGATAGCGCCCTTATCGAGGCGGAGTATTTGTCCCGCATTGCCAAAGAGGTACACGTCTTGGTACGCAAGGAGAAGTTTCGAGCAGTAGATGCGAAGCGGCTGCAAAGCGTTATTTCCACACCGAATATTCAAGTTCACTATGCGACCTCTGTTCGGAAGATTGTAGGCGATGGGGAGAAAGTCACCGATTTGGAGCTGCAAAACGGGGAGAAGCTCTCTGTGAACGCCCTCTTTTTGGCAATCGGCTCGCAGCCAAACACTCGATTTCTTGGAAATGCGCTGCCACTCGATTCGAAAGGGTATATCCTTCTCAAAACAGATCAAGAGACGGGAATTCCTGGGGTCTATGCAGTGGGAGATGTTTCCGATCCCAAGTTTAAACAGGCTGTCTCCGCGGCGGGCGATGGGGCAAAAGCGGCCCTTCAGGCCCAGAGGTTTCTTGCGACTTTAGAAACGCGCGGTGTGATTCCGATCCGCTCGGTGGCGCAGTTTGATCAAGAGGTGAGCTCGGCACGTAGCTCAGTGTATGTCGACTTCTACTCGACACACTGTCCCCCCTGTCGGACGCTGGCCCCCGTTTTTGAGAAGTGGGCTGAGAGTAAAAGAGGAAAATTTCTCAAAGTAAATGGGGCCGATGTGCCAGAGCTCTTTCACCGTTACCAGATTCGAGGGGTCCCCACGCTTCTTGTAATGGACCAGTCGGGCAAGGTGATCCGCAAGGCAGTGGGGATGTTCGAAATCAAGCAATTGGAAAAAGATGAGCTTCAATAGCTGTAGTCTTTTATGTGGGATTCCCTCGTGTTTGATCGGGACAGGGTTTATCTTGGAGACCGATGTCCTCTACTGGCAAGCCGATGTAGGCGGACTGACGTATGCGATTGAAGAGGAGTCCAAAGCGAAAAATCCTGAGTTTGAATGGGATTTTGGATTCAAGTTGGGCCTGGGTTATGCCCTGGCGCATGACGATTGGGAGCTTCTTTTGCGCTTTACGTCATTACAGACTCATACGGATGCGCATCACGATGGGGCGGTTTTTCTTCCCACCTGGCAATTGGAAAATGGGATCCCCTCCTTTGTCGATGACGTGACGATGCACTGGCGCCTGCATCTAGGACTTTTAGACACCGTTCTCATTCGACGGCTTGAGCTTGCTAGAACTCTTGGGGTGGATGTAGAATTTGGGGCGCGTGTCGGCTGGATCCGGCAGAAATTTAACTTGGAATACCGCCCAGACCCCGCCGAGTGGATTCACACCAAAAACAAATTTTGGGGTATCGGCCCCTACTTAAATTTGGGAGCAGAGTGGCGTTTTGCAAAGAGATGGAACTTTTTCGGTCGCGTAGGAGTGTCCGCTCTTGCTGGAGAGATCTATTTACACCAAGCGGAAGCGACTTTCGATAAGGAAGAGATCCTCGGAATCCACAACACATTTTGGTTGGTGTTGCCTACTCTCGAAGGAGATATGGGGGTGTCATGGCAGACGTGCCATGTGCGTGTCGCGCTTGCTTGGAATCAAGCGGTTTTCTTCTCACAAAACCAGCTCATGCACTTGAAAAACACCGGGACCTTCTTCTCCAATCAAGGAGATGTGGGAATCCACGGTGTTCAACTAGGCGCTACCTTCTATTTTTAGTGGTAGATGTTGACTGCAACCACTCCGCTTGCAAAATCGGTGGTATTGCGCCCTGCCACTGTAAACCAGCAGCCCGCGATGACGCCGATGTAGGCGTTCCAGTTGTATTCGATTGCAGGTGCTAGGCTAAAGCTCTCAGCAGATGGACTTCCAATCGCGTTGCGTACCCCATTTGTTTTCCCTTTGTGTCCGGAAAAGCGGGTCTTATTGAAGTGGGTGTAATCGATATCCATGGCTAGGACCCAGCGCTGCGAGAGGGAATACTCCATGCCAACGAGGCAAGTGAGATAAGCTCCTGGGAATACTTTGCCGCGCGTGTGGTGTCCACCGCCGTAGGCATTGTAGTTTTTGACGTGAACGGGCGTTGGCACTACGTAGCTGACGTTATAGCGCATCGAGAGATAATGGTACTTGTGAATGTGGTAGAGATTAGAGAAGACCAGGCCAATACCGGGCAGAAAGCTCCCTGTGCCGCCTATGTCCGTTCCGAGCTTGTTCGGATGAAGTTTTTGATATCTGCCAATGGGAATATTTCCTTTGAGCTGGAGCTTAATCGCTGGCCACCAGTCTTCTGGAGTGTCACTGAGAATTTGATAGTCTAAGCCAATCGGCATGTCGACAAGGTCCCAATTCGATGCGCCCGAGGTGTGGTTCCAAGACCACTGGGGCGTAAAAGCCACATCGAAGTTACCCGGGATACCAATGTTAGTTGAGATGGACCAAAGTAAATTATAAAAGTTGGGAACGGACTGGGAATGCCAGTGGGAATTAAAAGCTCCGTAGTTTGTCGTCACATACATGTAAGGTTCGATGTTGTAGTGGCCGTTGGGAATTACGTGGCCGCCTGAGGTGAGTAGGGGTCCTGTCAGCCAGGGGATGTACTCCATTTTGTCCTCTTTTGGAGGGGGTGGAGGGAGCTCATGGACCTGAGGCTCATCGGCTTGGAGTAGGGAGGAGAGCAGGAGAAGGAGGGGGAGAAATAGAGAGATCATGGGCGCGGCTCCAATTAAAACTTTAGTGACTACACTAGCGGATTTCGACATTTTCCCGTGAAATAAAAAAATCGAAACAAGTACAATGTCCCTATGCAGATAACCCCTCTTTCTCTAGAAGGCGTCCAGTTAATCCGCCCGAGGACCTTTGCCGATGCGCGCGGGTTTTTTCGAGAGTCGTATCGCCTGCCCCTTTATCGCGATTTGGGCATTGCATGCAGCTTTGTGCAGGATAACCACTCCTACTCGGCGCACAAAGTGCTCCGCGGGATGCACTTTCAACCTGGTCAAGCCAAGCTGATCTCGGTGATCGAAGGGGAGATCTTCGATGTCGTGATCGATATCCGGCCAGAGAGTCCCCACTTTGGGAAATGGGAAGGGATCTACCTGAGTGGAAAAGAAGGAAACCAGCTCTTTATTCCCGATGGATATGCGCATGGGTTTTGTGTGCTTAGCATGGGCGCGCACGTCTGCTATAAAGTAAGCGCCGTTTATGACCCGCTCCTCGAACGGGGGTTTCGCTATGACGATCCAACTGTGGGGATTGCGTGGCCCCTCTCTGAACCGATTCTCTCAGAGCGAGACCAGCTTAGCCCTTATCTTGAAGAGGTGATGCAATGAAGCTATGGATCTTAGGAGCAGAGGGGATGCTCGGTAAAGCGCTCTTGATGCTTTGCAAGCAAAGGGGCATTGAGGCTTTTGGCACGGGTAGGGATGAGGCGGATATCACCGATCTCGGTCTTTTACTTACCTGGGTGATTCAAGAGAAACCGACCCATCTCATCAATTGCGCTGCTTACACAGATGTCGATAGGGCCGAAAGAGAACCTGAGGTGGCTCATGCGATTAATGCGGCCGGGGCGCGCAATGTCGCGATCGCAGCACTGCACGCAAGAGCACGTCTCATTCACATCTCTACCGACTACGTGTTTGATGGGGAAGCAGCGCGCCCTTACCTCGAAACAGACGCTTGCAACCCGATTAATGTGTATGGCAAGAGCAAATGGGAAGGGGAAAAAGAAGTCTTATTTCACCATTTCGATCCCTGCATCGTGCGGACCTCTTGGGTATTTGGACAGGGGGGGAAGAATTTTCTCTCCGCGATGATTCAGCTCTTAAAAAAAGAGGAAGAGGTTCAAGTGGTTGCGGATCAGCGCGGGCGCCCTACCTCAGTGCTTGATCTCGGTGAAGCGATTCTCTCCCTACTCGATGCAAGTGGCATCTTCCATTTTTCAGGGGCTGGGGCCTACTCGCGTTATGAGGCGGCTCTGGAGATCTTAAGCCACATGCCCGATGCAAAATGCCGCAGGATCCTCCCTGTAAATAGCGATGCATACCCCCGCCCCGCCCGCCGCCCAGCCTACAGCGTGCTCGATACAACCCGTTTTGAAACGCTCACAGGGAAAAAGCCCCTTCCATTCCCTGAGGCGCTTTCGATTCTTTTGAGTGCAGGTGTGTATGTATAAACGTATTCTTGTCACGGGTGGTGCAGGGTTTATCGGCTCCTCCTTCATCCGTTACGGCCTGCAGAAAATCGCCTCGTGTGAAAAGATTGTCAATCTCGACCTCCTGACCTATGCCGCCAATCTCGACAACCTTACAGAGGTTGCATCGGATCCCCGGTACCACTTTGTCCATGGCGATATTCGGGATGAACGTCTTGTGGCTGAACTTTTGGAAGAGCATGCAATCGATGCGATCGTCCACTTCGCAGCAGAAACCCATGTCGATCGAAGTATTTCTGGCCCGCGCGCTTTCTATGAGACCAACGTGGGAGGAACGGTTGCACTTCTCGAGGTTGTGCGCCGCTTTCCCAAGGTGCACTTTCACCATATCTCCACAGATGAGGTCTACGGTTCGCTTGGACACGCAGGGCAGTTCTCTGAAACCTCTCCCTATAGGCCAAACTCCCCTTACGCAGCCTCTAAGGCGGCATCGGATCATTTTGTGCGCGCCTATGCCCACACCTATGGTCTTAGCACCACCCTTTCCCACTGCACGAACAACTACGGCCCTTGTCAGCATGTGGAAAAATTCATCCCCCAGATGATTACAGGCGCGCTTTTAAAGCGAGCGCTTCCCCTCTATGGTACGGGGGAAAATGTGCGGGATTGGATCTTTGTCGAAGACCACTCAGAGGCGGTTTGGATGATCCTCGAAAAGGCAAAGCCCGGCGCAGTCTACGATATCGGCGGGGGATGTGAGATGCGCAACATCGATCTTCTCCATACCCTCCTCCGCGAAATGGGCTGCTCTTCCGATCTCATCACATTAGTTCCTGATCGCCCAGGTCACGATTTGCGCTATGCGATCGACACGCGCAAGATCCGGCAGGAACTTGGATGGGTCCCGCGCCATGATTTTACAGCGGGCCTTCAAAAAACCATCGCTTGGTACACAGATCATGCTCGAAAATAAGAGAGTCGCGTGCATTATCCCCGCACGCCTGAAATCCACCCGATTCCCTAGAAAAATGCTCGCTTCCCTTGGAGGGAAGCCGCTTTTGCAGCGCGTCTACGAAAGAGCTTCTTCTGTGCGCTGCTTTGACGAGATCGCCTTTGCCGTCGATTCAGAAGAGGTGAGAGATCTCGTGCATGGATTTGGAGGCAGAGTGCTCATGACCTCAGAGAGCTGCCCCTCAGGAACCGATCGCCTTGTCGAAGTGATGCAAAGTGGGCAAGTCGATGCCGATATTTGGGTCAATTGGCAAGGGGATGAGCCGTTCATTGGGGAGGCGATGATCCAAGATCTGCTGCAAAGCTGTGCGATCGAGCCAAGCGATGTGTGGACGTTAAAAAAAAGAATTATAGATCCTTCTGAAGTGGGAAATCCCCATATCGCCAAGCTCGTCTGCGACCAAAGGGGATTTGCCCTCTACTTTTCCAGAAGTCAAATTCCTTATTACCGCGATGAAACAGATTTTTCCCGCCAAGAGTTTTATAAACACATTGGTCTTTATGCCTTTACGAAAGAGGCGCTTCAAAAAATTTCTCAAATCCCCCCTTGCCCCCTGGAAAAGGCAGAGCAGCTCGAGCAGCTCCGCTTCCTCTTTAATGGCCTAAAAATTCGTGTTCACGAGACCGAGCACGAGGTTTTTGGGATCGATCTTCTCGAGCATTTGGCCCGTGCGGAGAAAATTGTCCATCCGGTATAATGCTGTCCCAATCTAAAGGGATTTTTGCATGTCGACAGAAGAGCTTCTCAGGGAGAGGTCTGACTACAAGTATGGGTTTGTCACGCCGATTGAAACGGAGAGCTTCCCCAAAGGGCTCACCGAAGAGACGGTGCGCGCTCTTTCTGCCAAAAAAGAGGAGCCCCCCTTTCTTCTCGAATTTCGTCTCAGGGCTTATGCCAAATGGAAAGAGATGGAAGAGCCCAAATGGCCCAATGTCGACTATCCCCCGATTGACTTTCAAGATATCACCTACTACTCCGCTCCAAAAAAGAAGCAATCGCTCAGCAGCTTAGATGAGGTCGATCCAGAGATTCTTAAAACTTTTGAGCGCCTCGGGATTCCTCTCGATGAGCAAAAGCGGCTTGCCAATGTCGCTGTCGATGTCGTCTTCGATTCCGTTTCCCTTGGAACGACATTTCAGAAGACGCTGCAAGAGGCAGGGGTTGTCCTCTGTTCTATTTCAGAAGCGGTCCACCGCTATCCGGAACTCCTCGAAAAGTATCTCGGAAGCGTGGTGCCTATCGGCGATAACTATTATGCAGCGCTTAACTCCGCAGTCTTTTCCGATGGCTCTTTTGTTTACGTGCCAAAAGGGGTGCGCTCTCCGATCGAGCTCTCCACCTATTTCCGCATCAACGACCAAAAGAGTGGACAATTTGAAAGAACCCTCATCATCGCTGAAGAAGACTCCTATGTGAGCTACCTCGAAGGGTGCACAGCCCCTGCCTTTGATAACAATCAACTCCACGCCGCTGTCGTCGAGCTCATCGCACACGACAGGGCGGAAATCAAGTACGCCACCGTGCAAAATTGGTATTCAGGTAATCCAGAGACGGGACTGGGTGGCATTTACAATTTTGTGACCAAGCGCGGGCGGTGTGCCGGATACAAATCCAAAATCTCCTGGACTCAGGTCGAAGCGGGAGCTGCCATCACATGGAAATACCCGAGCTGCATTCTTCAAGGGGATGACTCGGTCGGCGAATTTTATTCCGTTGCGCTTACAAGTGGCAAGATGCAAGCCGATACGGGAACGAAGATGATCCACCTTGGAAAAAATACTCGCTCCACGATTGTGTCCAAGGGGATCTCTGCAGACAGCTCCCACAACACCTACCGAGGTCTTGTGAAATTTGCTCCGCGCGCGGTAGGTGCCCGCAACTATACCCAGTGCGACTCGATGCTCGTCGGGAATCGGTGCTCGGCAAACACCTTCCCTTACATCGAAGTGGTCGGGGGAAGTGGCCAGCTCGAGCATGAAGCGTCCACCTCGAAGATGAATGAGCAGCAGCTCTTTTACCTCCAAACGCGGGGGATTTCGAGAGAAGATGCGATCAGCATGATCGTAAATGGTTTTTGTAAAGAGGTGATCCGCGAGCTGCCGCTCGAATTTGCTGCAGAGGCGCAAAAGCTCCTGACCCTCAAGTTAGAAAATTCAGTAGGATAGGTATGTTAGAAATTAAAGAACTCCATGTCGCAATTGACTCCAAGCCGATCGTCAAGGGATTGAATCTAAAAATTGGCAAAGGAGAGGTCCACGCCGTGATGGGACCCAATGGGGCTGGAAAATCGACCCTTGCGAAAATCCTCGCAGGGGATCCCTCCTATGAGATCACAAGTGGTGAGATCTATTTTGAGGGACAAGAGATCCTTAAGCTGGCCCCAGAAGAGCGGGCCCATCTCGGACTCTTCATGGGCTTTCAGTACCCCATCGAGATCCCCGGCATCTCCAACTCCCAGTTTCTTCTGGCAGCGTACAACGCGCTGCGCAAAGCCAAAGGGGAAGCGCAGGTGAGCGAAGAAGTGTTTTCTTCCCTACTCGATGACAAACTCAGTTTAGTCGAGATGAAAGGGGAATTTAAAGAGCGCAACCTGAACGAAGGGTTTTCTGGGGGAGAAAAAAAGAGGAATGAGATTTTGCAGATGGCCCTTCTCGAGCCCAAACTTGCCATCCTCGATGAGACCGATTCTGGTCTTGACATCGACGCGATGCGGATTGTGGCCTCAGGGGTAAACCGCTTGCTAAATCCAGAAAATGCGCTCCTTCTCATCACCCACTACCAGCGCCTTCTCGATTATATCCATCCCGATTTTGTCCACGTGCTCATCGATGGAAAGATCGTGCGCACAGGGGACGCTAACCTCGCACTGGAACTCGAAGAGAAGGGTTATGACTGGCTCTAATTTCCTAACAGCTCTTGAGAAGCAGTACGCAGAGCGGCAAGATGCACTCCGCTTTTTCCGCGAGAAAGGATGGAACCAGTTTTCCCTCGTCGGCTTGCCCACAAAATCTCATGAATCTTTTCGCTATTTTCCTCTAAGAGATCTCTACTCGACCGCGTTTACCCTCCCCAAAAGCCAGACGCCTATCCCTTCAAACGCGCATCTTGTCTTTGTCGATGGAAAGTACCGCCCCGACCTCTCTAACCTTCCCCCTCAGGTGATGGCTCTGCCCTTGGAGGAGGCCATCCGCTCTCATGGCACCTTCTTGCAGAGGCACTTTGCTCAGACCTTGCTAGAGGAAAAAGATCCATTTGCCCTTCTCAACCTCGCCATCCACGCACCAGGTCTTTTTCTTTACATCTCCCCTAAAACGGTGATCGATGGCCCTATAGAGTGCCTCTATCTGACCACCACAGAGTCTCCTGCGCTTCTCCCCTCCCGTCTTCTCATTGCGCTCGGCGCCGGGGCTAAGATGACGTGTCTCATCAGACACCAGCAGATGGGGTCTACGGAAAACACTCTTGCTCTTCCCGTCACGGAGATCTCCCTCGATGAAGGAGCAGAATTCGACCTCATTAGCGCGATTTTCCCCACCACTCCCTCTTGGCATCTCGAGGCGATCCGCGCTAACGTGAAAAAAAGAGCGCAGTTTCGCTCTCTTGCGCTGACAAGCGGCTCGAAAGCAGTGCGTCAGAGCTATCGGATCGCGCTCAAAGGAGAGGAGAGCTCGGCTGAGCTAAAAGGTCTTTCCATCCTTTCGGGCTCAGACACCGCACACACGCATGTCCACATGGAACATGAAGCGCCCTATACCCGCTCCACACAGCTCTTCAAGGGAGTGGTACAGGACCATAGCCAATCGAGCTTTGAAGGGAAAATCTACGTCCATCCCTTAGCGCAAAAGACAGAGGCCTATCAGCTGAGCAAGCATTTGATTCTCAGCCCAAATGGAGTTGCCAACTCCAAACCTGGCCTTGAGATTTTCGCAGATGACGTCAAAGCATCGCATGGAGCGACGATCTCCCAGCTCGACAAAGAGGCGCTTTTCTACTTGCAAACGCGTGGGATCGATCTCCCTACCGCTCAGCGCCTCCTCATCAGCGGGTTTTGTAGAGAGCTCTATGCACACCTCCCTTATCCCGACCTCACGGCAGCGATGGAAAAGGAGCTCACGTGACCCGCTGTATCTATCTCGACACGGCTGCAACTGCCAAAAAACCCAGCTCTGTCACAGGCGCCCTTGACCATTTCTATCGCGAAGAGTATGCCACGGTGCACCGGGCGATCTACGCCTCTGCAGCCAGGGCGACGGAGCGCTACAACCAGGTGCGCGCCCAGGTGCAGCACTTTCTTGGCGCGAATTCCCCCGATGAGATTATCTTCACTAAAGGGACAACCGAGGGGATCAACCTCGTTGCCAGCTCCTTTGGCAAGGCATTTATTCATCGCGGCGATGAGGTGATCATCAGTGAGATGGAGCACCATTCCAACATCGTCCCCTGGCAACTCCTCTGCCAGGAAAGGGGCGCTATCCTTAAATTCATCCCCATCGATGCAAACGGAGAATTGATCCTCGATGCCTTTGAACAGCTCCTTACGGATAAGACCCGCATCGTCAGCATCGCGCACATCGCCAATTCTACCGGTACCATCAATCCGATCGAAAAGATCATCGCCCTCTCTCACGCAAAAGGAGCTAAAGTCCTCATCGACGGCGCGCAGGCTGCAGCTTACATGCCTGTCGACGTATGCGCGCTAGATGCCGACTTCTATGTTTTTTCCGGTCATAAAGCCTATGGCCCCACTGGAATCGGTATCCTGTACGGAAAAAAGGCCCTCCTTCAACAAATGCCCCCCTACCAAGGAGGGGGTGATATGATCGAAGAGGTGACGCTGACCGAATCTACCTACCAAGATCCCCCGCTCCGCTTTGAAGCCGGAACCCCTCCCATCGCAGAAGTGATCGGCCTTGGCGCTGCACTCGCGTTCATCGAAGGGATTGGCCGCAAGGAGATCGCAGCTCACGGAAAGAAGTTGCTCGAACAGGCCACAAAACGGCTTAGCTCTATCCCTGGCCTGCGAATCATCGGAACCGCAAAGAACAAAGGCCCTATTCTCAGTTTCACAGTAGAGGGTGCACATCCTCTCGACATCGGCACATTGCTCGATCTCCGAGGCTTTGCGGTGCGCACAGGCCATCTCTGCGCCCAGCCCACCCTCCGCCACTTCGGCGTCACCGCTCTTACACGCATCTCCTTTGGCGTCTACAACACCCCCGAAGAGGTCGACCTCTTCGCCGACGCCTTAGAAGAAGTGCTTAGAATTCTAGCAAGCAAGTAAAAATTGTTTTGAGGAAAGAGATCCTATTTTAGTCCCTGCGCGGACATTCTTATCCCAACTTGTTTAAAATAATCTCAAAGTGGCGGGAAGAATTGATGCGTAATAAATATATTGATTAAAATTGCAACAATATGCACAATTTACAATTGCAATCATAAAAAAAGAGTAATGTATGAGCTCTTCTAGTAGTACATCTAGTGCCACGGTTTCAAAGCATGTTGTTATGGTCACTCCAGAAGACCCGAATCGGTCATGCCCTATTGGCATGATGCCAGTGGAGATACTCCAGCACATTTTCCGATATCTTTCAGATGAGGAGCAATTCAATGTGGTGAAGACGTGCAAAGCATGGCAGGAACAAGTGGTATGGGGCCGAGTTAAAGTTTTTAATACAAGCGAATGGGCAAAGAATACCCACTTGCAGATGAAGCTATTCCAGATAATTTTTCCGCCTTCATACGTTGATCGCTTCAATGTGGCTAAGGCAAGCAAAGCACTGCAGGAAGAAGCAGAAAGGAGTCGAGGTACGCTCATTAATGCAAGCGAATGGGAAAAGTATATCTACCTGGAGGTCTCGGGCCTGAGTTTTGAGGGCTTGGTAGTTCCAAGTAGAGAGGTTTTAACACCAGTGGTTTATAATTTGGCACATCTTGGGGAAAATGATCAGGGAGTGTCGGTCATAGCAATTCCCAAGGGACTTTCCCTATCTAAGCTGCTTGTTATTGCAGAAGAATGGGGGGTGCGTCCGTATTACATTTGGGAAGAGGTAGTGCCTGCTATTGGCGCTATCGAAACACAGTGGCCTTATTATGCGGTAATTTCCAACTCAGTCCTTCAAGGAAGTAGGGGAAAAACAATCCAGGAAAGAGACGCGCTTGTTCAATCGGTGGGATGCGCAGTGCCTTCAACTACGGAGCTTCTCACGGTAATGGTTTTTCATTACATCATGCGCTCAAAGCGGTTGTTTAGTGATAAGCGTTGTGCCATGTCACTCACCTCAGATAGCGTGGAGGGGTGGCGATTGGCTATTGGAGCCTTTATGCCCTCTGGCTATCATGTCGAGGATGCCGGCAACATGTCCTTCATGTTCGGTGTCGCAGGCGTAAGGAGGTTCTAAAGCCATGGAACCGCTTGCCACTTGGTGTCAGATCGTATGGCCGCTGAAACTCCAGGTGGAGTCGTAGGATGGCATTTCGATAAAATTCAGAGAATAATCGCTGTGATGCTGCATGCGGGGAGAATCTGTTTCCCAGAATAATTCGACTTGCACGTAGTCAGGAACGAGCAGCAGGGGATCTACTTTCTGAGCCTTTAGATATTGATAAAAGGGATGGTCCTCTTTTCGAGGATTCATGAAGTATCTGGGGATGCAAGTGATGACGCGGATGGGAAATGTCAGAATATCTTGAACGAGCCCACCGAGAAAGATAAAGATTTGTATCGCAATGTGGTTAGTTCGAAAAGCTTGGTTTACAACTGTTGGCAGGAAAAAATCTTTGGCAAAGTCTTTCCAGTTGTGTGTGCGGATGGGCCAGCATAGACCCGCGGAGTAGATCCTAGCGCGCTGGCATAGTGGCATGATTTCTCGGGCTTCTTGCTCGCTGAGATCTTTTCTCCAGGTGAGGTGAGTGGAAGGGTGTGAAATTTGGATGCTGCTTGGCATAGAGATGCTCCTATGAGAAAAGTGGCCCCAGGAGGGGCCACTTAAGGGAAATGTTAGAAATCAAAACGTGTGGAGAAGACAAATCCTTGGTAGGTGAGATCTCCTTGGTTGGCAACAAATGTGCCGCGAGAGACATCATCCACAAAGGTGGGAAACTGGTTCTGGCCAAAGTAGACGTGCTCCTCGATACCCAGCTTGAAGCCGAGGTGGAAGCGGTCTTTGCAGAACATGTGATCCCATGCGATGCCCCCTTCCATATCGAGAACGGTATGGGAGATGCGGAAGCTATTGTGGAGCTCAGCATATTCTACATCGACAGGGGTGTCGGTGGTATTCTCACGGACTTTGTGGTAACCGTAGAGGATCGATGCGGCGAGGTTGCCGAAGAAGCTCCAGCCACCGCCAAGCCCCCAAGTAGTATCAACTCCACCCTCTGCGCCAATTCCCCACCAGTTGTTCTTCATGTTGTCTTTGGAATTGTTGTAACCGGTTAGCGTATTGAGAAAGTTTTTGTAATGCAGGTTCCAGTGTTGGTGGATCCAAGCGGTTCTCACACCCATATGGGGTCGGAGAGTGAGCCATTTGCTGACAAAGAACTCCCGACCTAAATCGAGGTCGATTTGGTTGAGAAGGACTCTCCAATGTCCTTGCGCTCTTGTGCACGCGCCTGAGCTATTATTAATGATGGGCTCGCTGGGAGGAAGCATGGAGGGATAAATTACCTGAGAGCTGCTTGCATGGGCGCTGCGGCGCGTATTGCTGCTAAAGCGGAGCCAGGAGACGCTTAAATCCCATCCATCGTGGGGAATGTTGTACCCGAATCCTACGCGGAATCCTGCATTCCATTCAGAGCGCATGTTGCTTACGTGTGCGTTATGGAGCATTAGGCTTCCTGGTGCTCCCGTAGCAACGATTCCCATGGGAAGACCATTTTCGCGCGCTTGCCATACGAGGAGATCTCCTTCGAGGAAGAGGTTAGCGCCATTTCTCACTTCAGGTCTTGCGGAAGGGTTGACAATCCCATTCGCGCTTTTTCTCTGCTCAAGAGCGGAGACGCGGTTTTCAAGGTTGCGCATTTGGGCGCTATCTACATCAGCATGTAGCGCGCAGGAGAGAGAGGCGAGAAGGCTCGCTGCTCCAATAAAGGATTTCGGTAGGTTGTGTTGCATGGAAAAATTCTCCGGTTGGAAAGTGAAGAGACATCACTTTTACTGCTTTTGGAAATTTTTATCCACGGATACTTTGGAGGATCACGTTGAGATCGGTGAGCCAAAGGAAGGTTTGCTTGCTCATTTGCTTGAGGATGAAAAACCATCCTGCGCAAAGCAGCGCAAGGCCTACAAGCGACTTAAGCGACATGCCGAGAAAGGCGATTTGCACTTGAGGTGCAAGGCGGTTGGCGATTCCGAGAAACATCTCTGTCATTAAGACAGCGAGAAGGGAAGGGGCAGCGAGTTGGATCCCGACAGCGACCATCCGGTTTGTATAACCCCAAACCGCTTCCCAAAAGTAGTGATCAAAGCGAAAGAAGGAGGCGGGAAACCATCCATCGGGGGGGATGATCGAATAGGAGTCGATGAGCGAGCTATAGAAATAAAAGGGTCCATCGATCTGAAAAAAGATAACGATGAGGATCGAGTTGTAGAGAATGCCGAGAGAAGAGGACTGCGACTGGGTTGCGGGGTTGGTCACCTGCAAGGAAGAGGAGCCCCTTACAAAGTCGATGAGTACGCCGGAGGATTCTGCCATGTAAAAGGGCATCGTCGCAAAGAAGGCAAGGACAAATCCGATGAACAGTTCCTTTGCGCATAGAAGGAGAAAGGCGGGATTAAAGGGGACAAATGTGGTTGCAGACATTGCCATCTGAGGGAGGAAGACAAGGGTAAAGACGGTAGCGATGGCAATCTTAACGGGAGCGGGGGTCTTTGCACCGAAAAAGGGGGCGATTGCAATGATGGGTCCAATCCGCATGAGCCCAAGGAAGAAGAGGTTGAGGACTGACATGGGAGCGGATTCGAGGAGCTTGTGGTAGAAATCGAGGTAGGACACTTAAGACGCCCATTTCGGGAAGTTGACGAAGATATTATTTGCAAACTGGATGATCTGCGCCGAAAGCCAGCCTCCCATGATAAGGAGGGTGAAAATCACTGCAAAGAGTTTGATCATCGTCGAGAGAGTTTGTTCTTGAATCTGCGTGGCTGCCTGGAAGATCGCTACGCCAAGTCCCAAGATTGTGCTGATGATAATCGGTGGCCCAGAGAGCAAGAGGATGAGGAGGAGGGCTTGGTAAGAGAGTTGGTGAATCTCTGTGTTGTACATCGACTCTTTCCCCTTAAGTTTAATGGAATGAAAGCACTAGGCCCTGAATGAGCAAGGTCCACCCGTCGACCATGACAATGAGCAAAAGTTTTAACGGAAGGGCTATGGTGAGCGGAGAGAGCATCATCATCCCCATCGCGAGCAAGATATTGGATGTGACAAGGTCGATCACGAAAAAGGGTAAGTAAATGAGCACCCCGATCTCAAAGGCGACTTTGAGCTGTGTCGTGATGAAAGCGGGCATCAAAATGATGAAATCTCCCGGCTTCAGGTCTTGCCTAAACTCCTCAGGAAAGGAGCGGTAGGCGAGCTGGTAGAAGCTGGAGATGTGCTTGCCCATCGTATTTCTCTGGAGAAACTCCCTTAAGGGTTCTTTGCTCAAATCCATGGCGGTGACGATATATTCGGCACTCGCTGCGGAAAAGAGCTGCTCGGGAGGCTTGGTATTGAGATACCCCTCAGCTGCCTTGTACATCGCCATTGCGGTCGGGAACATGACGTAAATGGTCATGAGGAGCGTAATCCCGCTAATGACCGGGTTCGGAGGCGATTGTTGAACGCCGAGTGCGTTGCGGAGCAGGGAGAGGACGATGACGATTTTGATGTAGGAGGTGAGCAGCATCACGGCAAATGGGAGCAGGGAGAGCGCCGTGATTGCAGTTAGCTCTTCCATGATATTTGGAGTGCTGACCGCTCCAGGGGAGGTTGCAGAGGGGGGCGTTTCTTGGGCCCACAGCCCATCCGTTCCAAAAGCGCAGAAGGCGATGAGGAGGAGCAGGAAAAGGAGGGTCTTCTTTTGCATAGAGACTAGGTTATCGCAGTTTTTGAGATTTTTCTCTAACGGAAAAATGCGATTAGGAGGGATTCATGTACTTCTCGAAGGCCTTTTCGAGAGCCGCCCACTGGTTCTCAATCGAGGCATTGATAATCCCCGTCTCTGTTTCGATGATGCACCCTCCAGGGGCCACATCTGCCCTCTCCTGGATCGAGAGGGACTGGACTTGCTCGAGGACGCTGCGGATCTTGTGCTTTTCCGCTTCGAGAATTTCCCGGTCCGCTTTATTGATATAGATCGTAAAGCGGTGGTTTTGAAGGACTGATCCAAGGGATTGGATCACAATGTCGACAATGGTCTCGGGATGGAGCTGGAGCTGCTCGCCGACAATCTTTTTGGCAGCTTTTAGCGCCAGGGGGAGGATCTGCTTCTGAAGATCCATGCGCAGCTGGTGGAGTTGTTTATCAAAATGGATGAGCTTCTCATTAAAGCGCTCTAGCCCCTCGTCAAATCCCTCTTTCTTTGCGATCTCCTTGAGATCGAGGCACTCCTCTTCGATCTGTTTTTTATAGGCCTCTGCATCTGTACGTGCTCTATCGACGATCTCTTTGGCTTCGAGAAGTGTGGCGAACTCTTTGGCGGGGATCACTTTTTTTTCATCGGAGGGATGGACCTCTCCTTGGTAGATAAGAGAGAAGTATTTCATGGGCTTTCTGAGGGGTTATTCGTGTTCATCGCGCCGATCAGCTCAAGGACTTGCTCGGTGAGGAGGGCTGCAGCGCGCGGGTGATCCAGAGGTGTGCACAAGTTTTTCAGAGATTCCCCACTTTCGCTATCGAGGCGATGTGCAACGTACCAGAGGAGGTGGGGATGGTGGTCATACAGAGCTTTGGCGAGTCGGTTGACGCCGCGCTGGTGGAGCATGGCCTTGAGCCCTTCAAGATCTCCCTTCCAGCTTTGGAGTCCCATTTTTTTGAAGGCGACGGGCTCTTTCTTGTGGAGCAGAGTTTTCAGAAAGTTTCTCTGAGCTTTTGTAAGGATCGAATGGATCTCCTTGAGTTTTGTAGTCTCGATGATGTGGCGGATTTCGATGGAGAGATCATGCATGCTCAGTAGATGGATGAGGGAGAGGAGCTCTTCGGGGGAGAGTTTTAAGAGGCCATTGAGAGGGTCGGCGGGGAGGCAGGGGATGGGAGTGAGTTCCTCTGAGGCGATCGCAGTAAATAGGGAGCGGCGCAAAAACAGATGTCCCAGCATCGAGGGCGTCGGCAGGTGATTCGTCAACAGAAGCGAGCGCTTTAATCCCTTGGTCTGTTCGGGGGTCAGGGTGGAGAGGAAGAGTTTGATCTCATTTTCGGGCAAAGTGCGTAGAAAAGGGGCAAACCAGGAGTAATGGATCTGGGATAGCTCCGATTCTGCTGGAGGGCACTCTTCTAGAAGGTCGCCAAACGCGATAGAGGAGCTCTGCAGATCTTGGGCAAGCTTCGGCTCAAGAACGCGCAGGAGGGCATTCCTCTCTTCAGGAGGAGCGCCTTGGAGGAGCGTCTGCCAAACGGTTGCGACCGTACTGTCCATAATGCTCTACTATTTTTGCGCTTCGGGAGGCTTCTTAGATTCCCCTAGAGCGTTTTGTTCTTCGATGGGCAAGGGTTGGAAAAGAGCCTTGAGGCCGCCCCGTTTTTTCAGTAGAGGGTAGAACTTCCAGATCATCCAAGCGACGAGCAATGCAAACAGGATGGCAAAAAGCATCAAAAAGAAGAAGATGACGCGAAAACGTCCAGCAGAGCTCTTGCTCATTACGATTGACCAGATGCTGACATACTCTTTCCCCTTGGGCTCGAGCACCTCGGCAGTCGGATTGAGAGTCACGTCGGTGAACCGGGCACGGTCAGAGATGACGGTGACATCGTTGAGATCAAGCCCCGTCACGCTTCCTGAGACAAGGCGTTTAATTTTACTGATGAGATGGCTATTGGGGTCATCTAAAACCCCTTGGTGCTTCACATAGACAGCTGCCGTGATCCGCTTAGGCGCTGCCGTAGCTCCGCCGGGTGCGAATACATTCGTTTCCTCTGGAGGGAAGGAGAGCTGCACGTCGGCATCGAGAACCCCGTCAATTTTCCGAATCATGCTGGCAATCTGCTCTGCAAGACCAGCCTGGTACCGGATCGTCTCCTCTTTTTCAGAGGACATAAGACCCGCTTTTGCGAAGAGATCGAGGAGATTCGTTCCCTTTTTTCGGGGAAGGCCATTTTGATTCAGAATCGCCATCGCATCGGTCGCTTGATCAGATTCGACATTGATATTCCAGCGCATTCCCGTCTCGCCACCACCGGGAGCATTGCTCGCGGAAGCGGTTTTCGTGGCAGGGATCCCCTTGCTCGCGAGGAAAACGACGATCTCATTCGCTTCCCTCTCATCTACGTCATTAATAATGACCATGTTGTGTTCGCAACCTGCGAGGACGACCAGAGAGAGGACGAGGAGGGTCCAACGGATCAGAGGGCGAAGAGAGTCGAGTAGCTTGCTTGCCATAAGTTCTTCTAACGGGTTGCTGGATAGAAATAGGGTAGGATCCACCCTGCCCATGCTCTAGTTATATCAGTTCGCTTGAGCGCCGTCAAACTAAAAGGGGCCTTTGCCGAACCTCCGGCAGAGGTAGTCGCGCATCCCCAGGAGAGCAGCGCGGTTTTTGAGGAGGTTGGACTCCTTTTGTGAGAGATCCTGGCTAGGGTATAGGCGCCTTTCGATCTTTAGCTGGACTCGTTTTAGCAAAGCGATCTTGCACTTATGGAATAGTTCGGGCAGGAAAACTGTGGCGAAAAGGCGCCATTTCTCGCTACGCGGGGAATTTTTTTCGATATAGAGGAACCGGTTGCGCCACCAGTAATAGGTGGAGTGGGCCTTCCCTTTAAATGAGGCGGATACTTTATGCCAAAGATGGGCTTTTGGAGAGGTTAGCACGGAAAATCCCGCCCTCTTGGCCCGCTGACAAAAATCCGATTCTTCCCAGATGAGGAAAAAACGGGGGTCGAGCATTCCAATCGCTTCGATGACCTCTCTGCGGACCATCAGACCTGCGCCACAGGCATAATCGAGTTCTAAGGGCTCAACGCATTCGCCGCTTGGAGTCCTATGGCCGATGAAGTCGAACTCTCCCCGTTTGGGATTCCACTTACCTCCGAGGTGATCGAGCGTCTCTTTTGCTTCAAAGAGCAGGATATGGGCGCCCACGATGCCCGCCTCGGGGTGGGTTTCGAAGGTCGCCAGGAGCTGTTCGAGGAGATCTGGGGCTACAATCGTGTCGTTATTGAGCAAGAAGAGGAAGTCTGCGCCCCTAGAGAGGGCAACGCGGATCCCGACATTATTCCCTTCGGCAAACCCCAGATTTTCCCCATTTTCTATCACCGTGACATGGGGAAAGCGGGCGCGGATCTCCTGGACTGACCCATCGGTAGAGCCGTTGTCGATGACGAGGATTTCATGGGGCTCTCTGGCCTGCAGGGAGGAGAGGCAAGCTAGCGTATCGCTTTTACCGTTCCAATTGAGGATGAGAATGGCAACTTTTTTCATATAACTTTAGACACGTATCGTAAACTTCAGAAACACCGATTTGCAAGAGGCAAAATGGTTCCTGGCACTTTTTTCTAAGACACGGGGTACAGGTCGAGGGTTTGGCGATCACCTCCGCATTTTTGACGCGAAGTGGACCGCAGAGGGCAGGGTTTGTAGGGGTAAAAAGGGCTACGGTTGGAACTTTAAGCGCAAAGCCGATGTGCATCGGGCCGGTATCGTTTGAGACAAGTAGATCCATCTGCTTCAAAAGAGAGGCCGCTTTGCGTAAAGGCAGGTTGGTGATGGGGACGGTGCCGGGAGCTGCCTTAGCAATCGCATCGACGAGTTTTTTCTCCTGAGGGGTTCCTGTGAGAAATAGGGTGCCGCCGAGTTTTCCTGAAAGCTTCTGGCATAGGGTGGCAAAGTGCGCCGGTTCCCATTGCTTGAAAAGATCTTTGGCTCCCGGATGGATCGCAATCCATGGGCGCCTTGGGTATTTTTCCAAAAAGGCAGAGGCCTCCCTTTCCTCCTCAATCGAGAGAAAGAGCTCCATTTCAGGATCGCCATCGGGGCCTCCGACGATGCAAAGGCGCCTTGTGATCTCGTGCTGAGCTATGTTCGGCAGGGCCTTTGTCAAAAGGGCATCGAGACCTTTGTTCTGCCCTGCAGTGCCAACTACTTCCTGGGCTCCCAGGATCGCTGCTAAGGGGAGGATGGGGCGCTGAGAGGTGTGGAACGAGAAAATATGGGTGAAGTTTTCTTTTCGCAGCCTGTTATAGAGGGAGGCAAGAGAGAGGAAAACAGGATCTTTCGCAACGTAAAAGGCATCGACGTGGGGGTTGTGGAGGAGAACCTCTTTTCCGATAGGACTGGTGAGAATCGCAATGTGGCTTTTGGGAAATTCTCTCCTCAGCGCCCGGATTGCGGGGGTTCCCCAGAGGGTATCCCCGAGACCCGTAGTGGACAGAATGAGGAACCGCTCCTGAGAGGAGCGGTTGACCTCTTTAGGCCTTAGAATCTGGACTGCGGCGCGGATGAGGGTGTTTTTCATGACATATTAGAACCGGTATCCGATTGTGCCGCGGAAGCCCCAAAAATCTTCTGAGTTCTCTGACCCATGCAAGAAGAGGGCAAAGGGTTCGATCCGATAATCCCAGTGGCGGTCTTTCCCAAAGCGAAACGTAATCGGCAGGGCAAGGTCTGCGCCGACAACAGGAGCTCCCCAGTGGTGCTCTCCCCCGGTGACGGGGCCGCCAACGAGGAGTTTTCCATTGAGCCCTAGGTTGAAGATCGTGTTGAACTCATGGGTATAGAGAAAACCGAGGGATCCATAGAGTACACCTTGCAAATGGTGATGTTTATAGAAGTCTTGGACGTAACCGATCCCTGCAAAGGGGGTAATGTGCTCTCTTCCTCTGAAAAAGAAGTTGTATCCCATGCGCAGCTCAGCATCCAATAGTGTATTGCAATCGCTCTTGTTAATTGCAGACACAGCATAAGCCTCCACTCCTGCGTAGAAAGCATCGTTTTTGATTCTCTCATAAGTCTGGTGACAAGGGGAGAAGACGGAGATCCGGTTGTGGTATTGGATGTAGCGGGGCTCTTGAGGCGGCGCCTGATCAGCGAAGGTGTATGAGGAGAGGAATAATAGGGCAAATAGAGCTTTAGATTTCATGTTTCAGTCTCCTTAAAGATGCAAGAGACTTTAGCATTCGGTGGAATATTGGGAATAGCAGAATGTTGCGGCAGTTAGGATAGGGCAGATAGATATTCACAATCTTATTTTTTACTTGAAGCTGCAAGCTATTCATTGTTAAGGAATTATAAAATTATATTCATAAAATGATGTGAATATGTTACAATTCAGGTGAAGCTGTAATGCTTCGAGGTTGAGTTGATGAGATCAGATGGCTATTTAACCGATGTTCAGTTGCGCAAAGCTATTGTAGATCATATCAATCGAGGGCTCTATAGAATCACAAAACATGCTGCGGATGAACAGGCAAAAGATGGACTCGACTTGCAGGATACCTTACGCGTATTAAAGACAGGTGCTCACGAAAAGAGTAAGACGGTATTTAGCAGTGCATTTCAATGCTGGAAATACGCTATAAGAGGAAAAACTGAGGATTTAAAGGAAGTCAGAGTGATCATTGCGTTTGCAAAAGAAATGATGATCATAACAGTAATGGAGTTATAGTTGTGCAAAGAAAAAAGCAGACATTCATATACGAGGGATTGGGTTTCCCAATTGAACTCATTGATGCTCCCATGAAGAAGGTGTTTGGTCAGTGGGTAATTGATATCGATATGAATGAACTACAACTATTTGTATTCAGAGGACTTATCCATAAACCTCATCCCTTAACCGGGAAAGAGATGAGATTTATGAGAAAGTTCTTAGAGCTGTCTACGACACAGCTCGGAGAATATTTGGGCGTTTCCCATGCAACTGTTGTAAAGTGGGAACAAGAGCATACGAAGGTAAGTCCGATTCAGGAAACCTATATTCGGATGTTTCTCTTTGATCGTTTAAAAGATAGAGAACTAATCGATCTTTTCAAGGAGATTAATCCTAAAATGTTGGCCGAAGCAAAAAATGAAAAGATGCCCTTGCTTTCAGTCGATACTAAGCAGCTGCCCGCCGCTTGAGTTTCTAAGAACCTATCCGACGAAAAATTTTATTCAGATAGGTTCAAGGTTTCACCTTATGACCTGTGAAGTTGCTGAGGCCATCATAGGCGGCATACTTATAGAGGTCGTGGAGGGAAGGGAAGTTAAAGACTTGGCCAATTAGGTCTTGGAGATTTTTTTTCTCCTCAACGAGCATCACGCCGTAGTGGATGAGCTCAGAGGCGATGTGCCCAATAATGTGGACCCCGAGGATGCGGAGTTCATCCCGAGAGAAGACGAGTTTTAAAAAGCCCGACTTCGCCCCGAGAATTTTTCCACGCGCCATATCGGCATAGCGCGCTTTCCCCGTGCAGTAGGAGAGGTGGCGCGTTTTTGCCTCTTCTTCTGTGACCCCGACCATGGAGACCTCTGGAATGGTGTAGATCCCATAGGGGAAGTGGGAGGGGAGGTGTTCGAGATCTTGCGTCTGGAAGATATGGGCAACGGCAACCCTCCCCTGATCCATGCTCGTACTGGCAAGGGCTGGAAATCCGATCACATCGCCGACCGCATAGATGTGGGGAATATTGGTTCGGTAGGTCGCATCGACGAGAATTTGCCCTCGCTTGCCTAGGTTGAGCCCGAGCTGTTCGCAGCCGAGTTCTTGGATCTGACCACTGCGCCCCGCGGCAAAGAGGAACATATCGACAGAGAGATTTTCCCCATTTTTCAGATGGATTTGGATGTCTGCACCTTGTGGGGCCGTGATGGTCTCGATCGAGTTGTTGAAGAGGATCTCGATGCCGCTGGCATGCATCTGGGTGACGAGATCGGAGGAGACTTCATGGTCGATGAAGGGGAGGATGTGTTCTTTGTCATTGACGAGATACACCTTCGTTCCCATTGCGGCAAAGATCGTCGCATATTCGCAGCCGATTACGCCGGCTCCAACGATGCAAAGGGAGGAGGGGATCCGCTCGATTTGCAAGATGGTATCGGAGTCGTGAACGCGGGAGTTGTCGAAGGGAATAGTGGGGGGATGATAGGGATAGGACCCTGTGGCGATTAGAATGTACTTGCCAGAGAGTTTTTCGCCCCCTACGGAGAGGGTGTGGGGATCTTCGAAATGGGCAGCTCCTTTGAAAATGCTCACACCGTGCCGCTTGAGATTTTCCTCGATCTCGACCGCTGCAGAAGCGGTGACTTGCTTTCTGCGGAACATAAAATCTTCGACAGTTGCCTTGTGGGATAGGGTGCGCTCGACGCCATAGATCCCTTTTTCATATTTTCCTGAGATAAATAGCGCCGTTTCTTTGAGAGTTTTGGAGGGGAGTGTGCCTGTGACGACCATCGCTCCGCCGAAAATTTTCTCCTTTTCGACGATGGCAACTTTATAGCCAAAATAGGCTGCTTTTACTGCAGCTTTTTCTCCGGCGGGGCCCGTTCCGATGACGATCAGATCAAATGTGTGCATAATCCCCCTTGTCGCATATTACTAGAAATTATTGCAAAAAGAGAGTAGTTACGGAGGGATGGAAGAATCATTACAGAGACAAGCGGAATCGCTTGAGCACAAAATCAAACACTACCTCATCACGACGATGGGAGTGACAGTCGATGAAGCCTCTCCCGAGGAGTTTTACCGGGCATTTGCGCTGACGCTGCGCGAAGAGGTGATGATCAACTGGACCGCAACGACCCACACCTACCGAAAGAAAGGGGTGCGGATGCTCTACTACCTATGCATGGAGTACATGCCCGGACGGTTTTTAGGGCAGAACGTCACAAATATCCATGCAAACGAGCTGGTGCGGCGGGTTATGCACCAGATGAATCGGAAGTTTGAAGAGGAAGTGCGCTATGAACCCGATCCCGGTTTGGGAAATGGGGGCCTTGGAAGACTTGCCGCCTGTTTTCTCGACTCACTTGCTACACAGGAATACCCTGCAATCAGCTATGGACTCCGCTATCAGTATGGGATCTTCGATCAGGAGATCTGGGCGGGTGTTCAGGTTGAGAGGCCAGAGGCTTGGCTTTTGCACGAATACCCTTGGGAGTACCGGCGCGATGGGCATGCAACCACTGTAAAATATGCGGGACATGCCGTCTCAAGTGTCAACAAAAAGGGGGTTGAGCGACTCGAAATTTCCGATTATGAGGAGGTGCGCGCGCTTGCCTATGATATCCCCATTATCGGCTACAAAGAAAATGGGAGCTTTAACGTCAACACGCTCCGCCTATGGACGACAAAAGAATCTCCGCGCAACTTCCAGCTGCAGCGATTTAACGCAGGACTTTTGGATCAGGCCTCGGAAAATACCTCTTTGACAGATGTCCTCTATCCAAACGACAACAACGAGCTGGGCAAAAGAATTCGCCTTAAGCAAGAGTTTCTGCTCGTTTCCGCCTCGCTCCAAGATATCATTCGGCACCATCTCCATACCTTTTCCGATATGCGCCATTTTGCTGACAAGGTGCGCATTCATATTAACGACACGCATCCCGCACTTGCGATTGCAGAGCTCCAGAGATTGCTTGTTGGGGAGCACGATTTCGATTGGGGGGAGGCATGGGAGGTGGTAAAAAACTGCTGCAACTACACCAACCACACGGTCTTGCGCGAGTCTTTAGAAGAATGGAATCAAAATCGGCTGCAATATCTGCTGCCCAGACAGTATCATGTAATCGAAAGGCTGAATCTCGATTTTTGCAATGCGATCCGCGCAAAATATGACGGCGATGAAGAGCGTGTGAGAAGGATGTCGATCATCGAAGGGGGGCAGGTCCGCATGGCGAACCTCGCGATCTTCGGCTCGCATCGAGTCAATGGAGTGGCGGCGCTGCATACAGAGATTCTCAAAACCGATATTTTTAAAGATTTCTGCGAGCTCTATCCCGACAAGTTTATCAACGTGACAAATGGGGTCACTCAGCGCAGATGGCTCTTGCACATCAACCCGCGCCTATCGGCATTTATCACCAAGCGGATTGGAAGGAAGTGGATCACCGAGTTCACACAGCTGCAAAAGCTAGGCGCATTTGCAAATGATCCAGAGAGCCAAAGCGAATTTCTCTTGATCAAACAGGAGAATAAACGCGCGCTAATTGAGTGTATCCGGGGGCAAAGCCCGATCCGCGATTTTCGCGGCAAAGTGATTGGCCATTATCCCTGTCTTGAAACCACGGCTCTTTTCGATGTGCAGATCAAGAGGATGCACGAGTACAAGCGGCAGTTTATGAACATTCTCCATGCCGTGATGCTCTACCACGAGCTGCGAGCCTCTCCCAATGCGCGAAAAATCCAGCGCGTGATCCTCTTTGGAGGCAAGGCGGCGCCAGGCTATGTCATTGCCAAATCGATCTTGCAATTCATCTGCTGCGTGGCGCGCAAGGTCAACAATGACTCAGGCGTGAACACAAAACTTGCGATCTTGTTTGCGGAAAATTACAACGTGACCCGAGCTGAGATGATTATCCCCGCGGCGGATCTCTCCCAGCAGATCTCGACTGCAGGGATGGAGGCTTCGGGGACGAGCAACATGAAGCTGGCGATGAATGGCGCGCTGACAATCGGTACAGAAGATGGCGCAAATATAGAGATCCACCGCGAGGTGGGAGATCCGTGGTGGCCCTTTGGCGTGGGAAAATCTGCAGAGGAAAATGCCCGCATGCGGAGGGAGAAGAGTTACAACCCCTGGGAGATCTACATGCATCATCCGCAAATTCGCGCTGCAGTTGATAGCTTGCGCGACCGCTCTTTTGCAGAGACAGATGCAGAACACCAAGCTTTCTCAGACCTCTACCAAAATCTCCTCACGGATCCCTATTTCGTCCTCAGCGATCTCGAAAACTACTATGAGGTCCAGAAAAAAGTTGAGGAACTCTTCTTAAGACCCGCTGAATGGGCAAAATGTGCTATTCAAAATATCGCTGCGATGGGAAAATTCTCCACAGATGAGTCGATTCACAACTACTCCAGGGAGGTGTGGAATTTGGAGAAGTGTCCTGTAGACAAGGCGGAGTTAGAAAGGGTGCGCGCGGAATATAGCGAGCACGACAAGTGCAGGATCCTATGAAGTGGCGGCTGCCTCTCGCGTTTCTCTTTTTGGCGGGGCTTTTTTTTCTAGCGCTCACATTTGCCTCTAATTGGGAGGCTCCCTGGGTCTACCGGGCCGTGTTTGTCGAGGGTTGGGTCACCACCATTCTCCTCTCGTTTTCTAGCCTGCTCTTAAGCCTTCTCATTGGCCTCATTGCCGCATTGTTATGTCAATCGCGATTTGCCCTTTTGCGCTCCCTCTGCCGTCTTTATATCGAGAGCATTCGGGGCACACCGCTACTTGTCCAGCTCCTTTTCTTCTTCTATGTCGTCGCCTCCGCTCTTAGCATGCACAATCGGTATGTGATCGGGGTCATTACCCTCTCTCTATTTAGCGGCGCCTACATTGCGGAGATTTTGCGCGCGGGGATTGAAAGTACGAGAAAAACGCTACTGGAATCAGCCTACGCAATTGGACTGACAGAAAAGCAAACCTACAGGTATGTCATTTTCCCGATCGCTTTTCGGCAAATCTTGCCTCCGCTTACAGGGCAATTCGCCTCGATTATCAAGGATTCTTCTTTGCTTTCGATCTTGGGAATCCGCGAGCTCACCTATAGCGCGCAGCAGGTCAGTAGCGCGACATTTAGTACTCTGGAATGCTATCTTCCCCTTGCGATTGGCTACTTGATCCTCACGCTCCCGATCTCTCTCTTAAGCCGCTATCTAGAAAAGAGGTGGCGTCATGAAGCTTGAAGTGAAGGATTTGGAAGTTGTCCTCGGAGAGCAGCCCGTCTTAAATCAGATTTCTTTGAGCTGCGACTTCCGCGTGCTTGGGCTTATTGGCGCTTCGGGAGGGGGAAAATCGACCCTTTTAAAAGTGATCGCAGGTCTTCAGCCTCCCCAGTCGGGAAATGTGTCTTTAAATGGCCAAAGGATCCCTTTTGAGGTGGAAAATCTCCTAAGAAACCACAGGCGTGCGCTCGGAGTGGTCTTTCAGTCTTGGAACCTATTTCCCCATCTCACGGCGCTGGAAAATATCATCTTGCCACTTGAAAAAGTCCATGGGCTCTCTCTCGATGAAGCAAGAGCTCGAGGGGAGGCTCTCCTAAAGCGATTTGATCTGTTGAAACAGGCGAGTCAGCGCCCGTATGCCCTCTCAGGCGGTCAGTGTCAGCGGGTGGCGATCATCCGCGCCGTCGCTCATAAACCCTCCTTGCTCCTTCTCGATGAACCTACCTCCGCTCTCGATCCCCTGATGACCTCAGAGGTGCTCGATCTGATTGTCGAGCTGAAAGAGGAGGGGATGGCCTTTATTCTTGCAACCCATCACATCCCCTTTCTAGGAAAAAGTGCCGACCACATTGCCTATATTGAAGGGGGAAAGCTAATCGAAATGGGGGAGGCTGACCAGCTCATCGCTCATGCGCAAAGCCCTCTTGTCAACAATTACTTCACTAGAGCAATGAAATACGGATGATTCTTCAACTCCTTGCCAGCTTTTTTTTGATTACCTCTATTTTTGCAGAACCTCTCCGTGTGGGAATGGAGCTTTCGTACCCGCCCTTTGAGACGATCGATGCAAAGGGCAATCCCTCTGGTGTCAGTGTCGATTTGGCAGAAGCTCTTGGCAGGGCCCTTGGCCGCGAGGTCGAAATCAAAAATATCCCCTTTGTCGGGCTCATCCCTGCCCTCAGCTCGCGCCGCATCGACCTGATCCTCTCCTCTCTTTCAAAAACTGCTGAGCGAGAAAAGGCGATCCGCTTTTCCGATCCCTATCTGACGACGGGGCTCTGTTTGCTGATCAACCGAAAAGTGGCTGTGAATACGATCGAAGAGCTCGACAAAAAAAACTACACTCTCGTCGTTAAGCTCGGGACAACGGGAGAGACCTATGCGCGGATGCATATCAAGCGCGCGACGGTTCGCTCTTTAGATCAGGAGGCGACCTGTGTGCTCGAAGTGGTGCAGGGAAGGGCTAGCGCCTTTATCTACGATCAATTTTCCGTTTTGGCCCTTTCGCAGAAATATCCTGAATCGACCAAGGCGAATCTTGTGCCTTTTGTGAAAGAATCGTGGGCGATTGGGATGCGTTTAGAGGATGAAGCGCTTCAAAATCAGGTGAACCACTTTCTCAAGGCGTTTCGCGCAGAGGGAGGTTTTGACAAGCTAGCCGACAAATATCTCAAAGAACAAAAAGCCCTCTTTGCAAAAGAGGGGATCCCCTTTGTGTTTCAATAAACCAGATCCCATTTCTTAAGGAGCTTTTCGTAGATCCCGCGCGCTTTGAGCTTATTTAAACCCGTGTTGAACTCCTCGATGAGCTCGGCATCTGTCCCATAGGGGAGGATTAGGCGCAATCCTTCATCGGTAAGCGGGGGTGTGACAATGTGGAGTTTTCCCGCATAGAGATCTTTGCAGTATGCTGAGGCGGTGAGGATGTCGACAAGCGCCCCATCGAGCGTTTGATTTACCACATCATTTAGCGCTTGGGGTACTGTCTCGTAAGGGGAAACGAGCGCGCCCCGGTTTTTATCAAGAATCACTGCGCCCCCAGGACCTGTTGTGATGCCGATCTTTTTGCCCGCTACCATTTCGAGGGAAGTGATCGGGGAGTTGATAGGTACAACGAGGACAGGACCCAGGGGTAAAAAGGATTCAGAGAAGGCGTAGATTTTTTCATTAAAGAGCTGAGGAGAGAGAGAACCTAATATGCCGACAAACTCTCCTCGCTTGAGCCCGTCTAGGAGCTCATCGCTATTTGACGTGATTTTGACAAAGGGGATATTTTCTAGCGTGCCGATTTCTTTGAGCAGCTCCGTTGCAAAGGCAGTGACATTGACTGCGCGTTGTCCGAGGGCAAGGGGGTACCAGTAGGGATCGATCCCTACGCGCACTTCCTTAACGGGCGAGCTGCAGGCGAACAGGCAGCTAAAAAATAAAAAAAATAATCTATTCCACATCTTTCCTTCTTTCTAGCAAATGGGGTAATATTCTTACATGGATGAAGTATTTATACTTGCAAATTTCGGCGGGCCTAGGGATTTAGGAGAGGTCGAAGAGTTCTTGATCGCTCTACTCACCGACCAAGATGTCATTCGGACCCCTTTTCCCCGTTTTCTCCACCGCTATCTCTTTACGCGCGTTGCGAAAAAGCGGACGCTCAAAGTCGCTCCCGACTACGCCCGCATTGGGGGCAAGTCTCCCATCTTCGAAGATACAGAGGCCATTCGAGAGGCGATCGAAAAGAAAATCGGCGCGCCCATTTTGACTTTTCATCGCTATCTCCCCAAAACTCATAAGCCGTTTGTGGAGCAGATCCGCTCCTTAGCGGACGTCTCCACCCTGCGCATTTTTCCTTTCTTCCCTCAATATAGTACGGCGACGACGGGGAGTATCGCCCATTTTTTTTCTAGGTATTTGCCCAAAGAGGCCGTGCGAAAAATGGTCTGGGTGCGTTCGTATGCGACCCATCCCGCCTATATTCAGTGCATGCAGGCATGCATTCGCGATTACTTGGCTAAGGAAAATCTCCAAGAGGAGGATGTGCTCCTCCTCTTTTCCGCGCATGGCATCCCGAAGAAATTTGTGAAGACGGGCGATCCCTACCAAAGCGAGTGCGAAGCGACTTATGAGGCGGTGCGTTCTGGATTTCCCGAAGCTCTCTCCTCTCTTTGTTACCAGTCCCAATTTGGCAAAGAGGAGTGGATCCGGCCTTATACGAGCGACGTGTGCCAAGAGATCGGAAAAATTTCGCAGGGGAGGCAGAACGTTGTCGTCGTGCCCTTGAGTTTTACATCGGATCACATTGAGACGCTCTACGAGATTGAGGAGCAGTACCTGCCGCCCATTCGGGAAAGCGGGTTTAGGGCTTTTCGCTGTCCAGCGCTCAATCGCCGAGAGGATTGGCTCAAGGCGATCGCTGAGATCATGCAGTCATGAAGATCGCGCGTAGACCGTAAAAGATTAGGATGCTCATCGCAGCGCTTGCGGGGATCGTGATCACCCAAGAGAGGACGATATCGCGGATCATCGTCAGGTTAATCGCGCGCATACCGCGCGCAAGGCCGACTCCAAGAACCGCGCCGACAAGACAGTGCGTTGTCGAAATCGGCATGCCGAGTTTAGAGGCAATTAAGATCGTCGTCGCCGCTCCAAACTCTGCGCAAAATCCCCGTGTGGGAGTGAGCTCTGTGATTTTTTTACCAATTGTCTCGATGACGCGCCATCCCCACGTCGCAAGGCCGATCACAATACCGACACCTCCGAAAGCGAGGAGCCAGGAAGGGACAGGCGCCGATCCCGATATAACCCCATTTTTAATGACGTCGAGTACAGCAGCCACAGGACCGATCGCATTGGCCACATCATTGGCTCCATGGGCAAAGGCAACATAGCAGGCGCTGAGGATTTGGAGATAGACGAACATCTTCTCGACCACCTTATATTCAGAGGCGCGCTCAGAAAAGGTGGTCTCCTTTTTCAGCTGTTGGGAAATGGCATGCACCTCTTTTAGGAGTGAACCTACCTTCTCATGGGTCTCATCTGAGGAGACGACATGGACACGCTGTAAGTGTTTAATCGCCTTCTCTAGGCTGACAACGGTTTGCGGCTGGTAGCGCGAAGGGGGACGGTTTTCGATATCGGGCAGGCGCACTTTGCGCAAGATCGCAAACGAGACGAGATAGGAAAATACCCCAATGGCAAGCGCAATCGCAACTGAATCGAGCAAAGAGAGATTCAAGTTGAGATTTTGCAATCCACTAAAGAGCAGGCTTAAAGTAAAGGTCCCCGTCACAATAAATAAGAGGAGAGGGATGTACTTTTTCGATGCTTCAGTGGGGTTCATTGCAAAGAGGATGTTCCTTTGAAGGATGCTAAAGATAAGATAGGAAATCAGCGCAGAGACAAGGGGTGAAATCACCCAACTCGATACGATTGCTCCCACTTCTTCCCAGCGGATCACATCGGCTCCGCCGACAATCCCTCCAAAGCCTAAAACAGCGCCCACAATCGCATGGGTAGTTGAGACGGGCCATCCAAACCAGGAGGCGATCTGGAGCCAGGCGCCGGTTCCAAAAAGGGCTGCGCACATTCCAAGTACAAGGATGAGAGGCTGTGAGGCAAAAAGATCGGTATTAATCAGTCCCCGCTGGACTGTCTCAGAGACATTTGCTCCCACGAAGAAGGCGCCGCAGAATTCGAGAATGGCAGCGAGAATGACCGCTTTGCGTAAGGTGAGCGCTCCCGAACCGACCGACGTGCCCATTGCATTGGATACGTCGTTGGCACCGATATTCCACGCCATGTAGAATCCGATGATCAGGACTAGCGCTGTCAAAATCGGTGCGGCTTCCATTCCTTACAAGTACTATTTGAGTTCTAAGATCATGCGGATTCGGTTAGCGAGCCGCTCGGAGAGATGGGAGATTTCTCCCACTTCCTCAATTAAACGCATCCAGTGATAAAACGAGGGTGCGTTTAAGTTGCTCCCTTGAGCATAAAGTTGCTTCATGAGGGAACATTGCATTTTGTCTGCCTCTGTTTCTTTAGCGGCAGCCTGTTCGACCATCCCTTTCACTTTCTCTGCTTCAATCCCGCCAAAAGAGGACTCAAGCAGTTCGTCGATCTCTTCGATGATTTTTTTCGCATCGATAAAGACCTCGACATTCTTTTTAAAAAATGCAAGGAGGTCGGTTTGAAAATCGCGGAAGTTTTCCAGGGGCTGGAGTGTCAAGAAGATGCCCACGTACTCCGCCTTATCGGCAATCGTATCTTGAACCGAGAGGATTTCGAGAAATTGCGCGCGGTCAATTGGCAAGAAGATACTATTGGGAAGGTGGTTGCGGATGTCATTTTTGGTCAGATCGGCTTCTTGCTCAAGACGAGAGAGCTCGCCAACTAGCTTCTCGATCTTCTCCATCTCCTTTTTGGGGAGCTTTTCAAAGATCTCGCACAGTTTTTCGATGCAAAGCGCCACCTTCTTCATGTGATTTTGTAGGGGAGAGAAGGGGGATTTTCCGAATAGCTTGGAGATGTTAAGCATAGCTGGCCTAATTTTGCGCCATTCTACCGACAACTACTCTTTACGTAAAGGTCTTATTGAAACAGAGATGCCTTATCGGCATCGGTCATCTCGCGATATGCGCCTTCAGGAAGAGGTCCGAGCTGGAGGCCGCCGATCCGGATACGTGTGAGCTCGAGGATGTCGAGGCCGGCGTTTTGTACGAGTAGACGCACCTCTCTTTTCTTTCCCTCTTTTACACAGACTTTGAGTGTGCCTTTGCGCACTTTTTTGACGCTGACCGGCTTGATCCAAGTTTCCTCTATATAAGAACCTTTGGATATCGCCTTCAGGTGAACATCGGTGATTTCTTGACTTGTTTTGACAAGGTATTCTTTGACAATATTGGAAGAGGGATGGATGACCCGGTTGGCGAAGTGGCCATCATTTGTGATGATTAGAAGACCAGTCGTATCTCGATCGAGCCTGCCCACAGTAAAAAGGCGGTGGGGAAGGTGTCTGAAGAGGTCGACAACGAGTTTCTTCGTTCCAACGCGCACATTCGAGCAGATCAGGCCGTGGGGCTTATTGAGAATAAAGTAAACTTTTTTTTCCTCTCCCTTGATGGGCTCTTCGTCGACGCGAATCTCATCATGCTCCCAGGAGACCAAGGTTTGGGGGAGTTTGACCACCTCACCATTGACCTGGACGCGTCCTGCAAAAATGAGCTCCTCAGCGGCTCTGCGGGAGGCGATGCCGGCTGCTGCGAGTGCTTTACTGAGTCTTTTTTTGTCTTCCATAGAGCCTAAGAGTTTATCTTGAAAGGCACATTAAGGCAATGGTAGAATAACCCCTTTCACGAGGTAGTATGTCAAAACTGATTTTGATGCGTCACGGCCAGTCGGAATGGAATCGCCTTAACCT
>JAFEGI010000012.1:0-24026 GCA_018240135.1 Verrucomicrobiota bacterium | reverse complement strand
CTAGAGGCGGGCAAGAAAATCTCCTCTATTCCGATCGATATCATCTTTGTTTCCTCTTTGATTCGCGCGCAGATGACTGCCATGCTCGCGATGGCTGAGCACAGCACGCATAAAGTTCCCGTTCTACTTCACCCACAAGGGGGCAAGCTCGAGAGTTGGTCGCAGATCTATAGTGAGAAGACTCAAGAGGAGACGATCCCCGTAATCGTCGCTTGGCAACTCAATGAGCGGATGTATGGGAAGCTTCAGGGGATGAATAAAAAAGAGATGGCGGAGCAGTTTGGCGATGAGCAAGTGCAGATTTGGAGGCGCAGCTTTGATGGAACCCCTCCCGATGGGGAGAGCCTCGAGATGACCGCAAAGAGGACCATTCCCTATTTTGAAAAAGAGATCCTCCCTCTTTTGCAAGCAGGGAAAAATGTCTTTGTCTCTGCGCACGGCAATTCCCTCCGCTCCATCGTGATGTTCCTCGACAATCTCTCAAAAGAGGCGGTTGTGAAGCTCGAGATTCCGACGGGGGATGCTCTCGTCTACACCTTCACCGATAAGGGATGGTCTCGCGATGGCGGATAAGATCTATCTCGATCAGCATGCAGCGACGCGTCCCCATCCCGCCGCAGCTCAAGAACTCCTCTCCTTTTATCACGAGCACTGGGGGGCTTTTTCTTCTCCTCATGTGATGGGCCAAGAGCTCACAGCTCCTTTGGCCTGGGCGCTTGCGGAAATCCGCGCCCAGCTGGGCGCTCATGCAAAAGATCCCCTCCATTTTTTCCCAAGTGATGCGGCAGCGCGCCTGGAGATTTTTCTCTCCCATTATCTCAATGAAGTGCGCCACACAGGAAAAAATCACATCCTCGCAGCGGGGATCGCCCCTTTAGATGCCCTTGGCTGCATTGAAAAGCCTTTGCCCTATAATGCAGAGGGGCAAATTACGAAAGAGGCGCTCGCAAGCAGTCTCAACCCGCGCGTTTCTCTCGTTTCCATCCCATGGGCTTGTGGCCATACCGGTGTGATCCAACCCATCAGCGATCTCGCAGAAATTTGTGCGGAAAAGGGAGTGCGCCTCCATGTCGATGCGAGCGCTGTGATTGGCAAGCTCTTTTTTCGTCTAGAAGATCTACCCATCGATTACCTGACAATTGAGGGGAGCCGGATCCACGCACCTCAAGGAACCGCTCTCCTTGCGGTCAAACAAAAAATCCCCTTCTCACCTCTCGCAGTCCCTTCTTACCAAATAGGAGTAGGTGGAATAACCGCCTTTGCGCGCGCGCTATCAGAGACTGCTTCCTGGTTTGATCATCTTTCGCTTGAAACAGCGCGCCTAAGAGCCCATTTTGAAAAAGGGATTCTCGAAGCGATTCCCAGCGCGCGCATCTTAGGCAAAGAAGTAGAGCGCCTTCCCCACTGCTCCGCGATCCATTTTCCCGGTGTCCATCCCGAAGCGCTCCTCTATCTCCTCCAGCGCAAGGGAGTCTATGCAGCATCGATTGGAGATGCGGTGAGCTTTACCCTTTCTTTTGAAACGACAGAAGAGGAGATGAGCCGCGCACTCTCTCTCCTCATCCTCAGCGCGAAACAACTCATCCGATGCTCTCAAGAGGTAGTCTGTGATCTGGCACAAGTATAGTAGAAAACTCGCGCGTAAAATTGAGGCGCTTCGCCACTCAGGGAGCTACTCTTTAGAAGAAGCAAAGGAGCGCCATATGCGCCTTGCCACATCGGAAGGGAGGCATCAGGAATCGATCTTGCGCCTTTATCTCCTTGTCGATCCCCAAGATGGGGTTATCGTGGATGCCCGCTTTCAGGCGTTTGGGCCCTCTTCTCTTCTTGGCGCTGCAGAGGCTGCTTGTGAGCTCATCATCCGCAAAAATTACGATCAGGCGCGCAGGATCCCCGCAGAGCTCATCGATAAACAGGTGCGGGATAAACCAGAGGAGAGCGCTTTTCCAGAATCTGCTTACCCCCATCTGAATCTCGTGCTCGATGTGCTTGAACTAGCAGCCGCCTCTTGCCAAGATATTCCCGTTATAGACGCCTACGTGCCTACGCCCTTAGAGCCCAAGTATGACGGGGAGGGGTATCCGGGATGGGCAGAACTTAGCCGCGAGCAGAAAATCGCCGTATTAGAACAAGTGATTGCAAGTGAAATCCGCCCTTACATCGAGCTGGATGCGGGCGGCGTGCAGATCCTCGATTTTGTAGAAGATCGGGAGCTTCACATTGCGTATGAAGGGGCGTGCACCACTTGCTACTCTGCAATGGGATCGACACTGAGTGCAATTCAAGGGATTTTACGCGCAAAGGTCGATCCGGGAATTCTCGTGGTCCCTAAGAACCTTAGCTAATATAGGAAACTTCAAGTTTAGAGCTGTCCATCTCTTTCTCCCAAGTACCAGGGCAGGTTTCCTCTAACCAACGACGTTTGGTCTCGAGTTCTTTCACAAAGGGATTTCCGGGAAGTGCCCATACCATGCGAAAAACAGGAGCGCTTTCTTCAAATAGGCGTCTTGTTGCAGGAAGGTCTGAGAGGCCTTTACGCTGCTCGTAGAAGCAGCGAAAGGATATTGCCAAATCAAACTCTTGCAGGAGCATCTTGGCAGTCTGCGGCAATAATTTCCCTTCACGTTTGCTATTTTTTTTGAAACTTTCCCAAAATTCGTTTGCCAGCCTGTCAATTATGGAAAAAGCGGTATCTGAAATACCTGCCCATTTCGTTTCCATCTCTCTCAAATCTTGAATAAAATCCCGTGAGCAATCCAGCATGATTATTTCTGATTTGCTTTTCAAGTACTCTGTAAATCTTTTTATAGTTTTAGATGAACCGTTTGGTTGATTTGATAATATCACGCAGGATAGCATTAAAAGATAGTGCCAGGAGAAAGAGTCAAAAGACGAGCTTGGAGGGGTGAGGCAGGCGGTGCCCGTTGAACTAACGCGGCTGAGAGGTTGACCGATGCTCTCCATGTATTCATTAAATGCACAGATAAGCAGAGTCCTTGCACGATCTTGATAGCGGAGCTTGCTAGGTTCTAGCATTTTATCTCGGTAGAAAAGAATTTTCACAATTTCAGGCTCCTCAATAAGAGCTTCATGCAGAGTGTAGCTGCTCGGGACTTTGAAGGGGGTAAACGTATGGTCTGCAAGCTTAATGGGGCCATTGAATGAGAGGATTGACCTAAAGCGGAGGGCTAGAGGTTTTGAAGAGCTTTCTTGCGCCTCTTGCATTAGATCAGGAGGAGTTTTTTGCACTAGTTGCCTTAAGAAATGGATTTTATCCTCTCTTGTTATTTCACAACTCTCAAGCATTCTAGTCGCAACGCGGCCAACGGTCGATAAGGAGATGGATTTTCGAGGCTGTTCATTTTCTGTTCTTGGGTGCTTGCCTAGAACTGAGGAGGAACTTGAAATACTCATTATTTATCTCTAATTTTATTAATTTACATCATTATTATAGCCTGTTTGTTGCATTTTTTCATTTGAAATATATTATTATTAACAAATTGAATTTTTAAATAAAACGAGCTTACGAAGGTAAGCTCGTAAATGGATGTAGGCAAAGCTTGAAATTAATTTAACGAGAGATGATCGCAGTCCATTGATCTTCTGGGATTTCCGCGCCGACTGCCTGAACGACATGAGAAGCGAGAAGGGTTCCCATTTCTGCGCATTCTTTAAGAGATTTATCCATTAAGAAACCATGTAGAAATCCGCTGATGAAAAGATCCCCTGCGCCGATTGTATCAACGACGCTTACATTGAGAGCAGGACACAGGATGAAGCCCTCATGACTCCGCACGCACGATCCCTTCTCTCCGCTGGTGATGACAGAGATGTCGCAGTAGGTAGCAAGTTGTTCAGATGCTTCCTCAGGACAAAGGTTAGTCAGCATCTCTGCTTCTTCTTGGTTGCAAAAGAGGATGTCGATGTATCCCTGTTCGAGAAGCTCCCAAATCCGTTCCTTATGGGCACGCACCACCTCAAAGGAAGAGAGGTCGAGAGAGATCGTTGCATTTGTCTCACGGGCAAAGTGCAGGGCTTCTTTGCATAATTTCTCGTGTTGAAGTTGGTACCCTTCAAGGTGAAAATGGGAAATCCCTTCGAATTGGCAGCTATTAAGTTCCAATGCGCCATTTTCTCTTGACGCGCCGAGGAATGTGCGCATCGTTCTTTCGCCACTTGGGCTCACAAGACATGCCGATGTTCCGGTAGGGGTCGTTGTGTTTGCAAGAAAGAGATGAATGCCATCCTCGTTCAGGCGGCTCAGAAAAAATTCCCCTGCTTCATCCTCTCCAATTGTGGTAATCAGTGCACAACTGTGCCCGAGTTTCTGCAGCCCCTTGATCATGTTCACTGCACTTCCTCCTGGACGAGTTAGAGGCAGTTGAGCGCTTTGTTCGATGAGGAATTGAAAGCCGGAGTGATCGATTAAATCGCAGCCCCCCTTTTTACCAGGTACAGCATTTAGGAACTCTTCATCGACATGGAGGATGTAGTCGACGATCGCATCGCTAATAGTCAACACTTCGTAGCAGTGGAGGAGGGGAAAAATAGGAAGAATAAAAATACCGATGAGCGCTCGTAACATGTCCGTCTCACAGATTTAAGTGTATTTCTCCTGCGGATAAGGGGACCAGTTCCCCATTTGGCAAGAGTAGGTGCAACTTACCATCCTTGCCGATTGAATGGCAAATCCCTTCTACGATTTCCACGCCACTATTGCACGTAACGATTTGCCCTTTGAAAGCGAGGAGCTCATTATAGAGTTCTGAAAACGGCTCAAAGCCTTTACTTTGGAGGATCGAAAGATCTTTGAGAAATTGGTGAATGAGAGGGTCGAGAATCTGCTCTACGGTCCACGTCTGACCGCTGAGCTGGGCGAGAGACGTAGCGGGCTGATCGATCTTTTCGAGCCACTCCGTGGGCATGTTGAGATTCAGACCGATGCCGAGCACAATTCCGAGATTCTCATCGATCGGAACGACCTCGCACAAAATTCCCGCGAGCTTCTTCCCTTCTAGGAGAATGTCGTTGGGCCATTTGAGCTCGGGAGAAAATCCCTGTTTTTTAAGAACTTTGGCACAGGATAGAGAGAGGATTTGTCCGAGGTTAGCCAGATAGGGGAAGTTGCGCGGAAGGGTGAAGTAGAGGGTTGCATAGATGTTCATCCCTTTGGGCGAGATCCATTGCCGTTTAAAGCGCCCTCTTCCTGCTGTCTGCTCTAGAGCTGTAACGCAAGTTAGTTGTTTAGGATCGAGAGTCGCCGCATGCGTTTTTACCCATGTGTTTGTCGAATCAATCGTATCGAAGTGGATATAGTTGATCATGTGCAAAAAATACTCTGTAATCGAAGCTGCCGGTAAAGTATACTCAGGTTAACATAGAAATCTAGTCAGAATGCATGTGGGATCACCGCTGTCTCAATCGAATCGACTTCCGGACACTGCCACTTTTGCTGATGCTGATGTTAATCAGTATTCTCGTTATCTCGGCAACAACGGGAGATTTTTCAGAACTTGCAGAAGAATCTCTGCTCACTCCCCTTGCAAAAAACCAGATTCGGTGGTTTACCATCGGGTGGGTGGTTTATGCATTTTTTGCGGGGTTTGACTATCGGTATTTAAAGAAGTGGACCTGGTTTCTCTATTTCGGGATGCTCCTACTTCTCATGGGTCTTTTCTTTGTCCCGGCTATCCAAAATGTCCATCGCTGGTACCGGATTCCGGGGATTGGGCTCACGTTTCAACCCTCCGAGTATGCCAAACTCATTGTCGTAATGGCGCTGAGTCTCTATCTAGAAAATCAAGGGCGTTATACCTACTTAAAACGCGTCACCCTTTCTGCGATGAGCCTTGTCTTCGTCCCTTTCTTTCTTATTTTAAAACAGCCCGATCTCGGGACGGCGCTTGTTCTCTATCCAATTGCATTGGTGATGTTTTACTTGGGGGGGATTAAAAAACGCGTTATTAAAATCATGGCGTTTCTGTCTTTAATGGGTCTTGTCTTCATTAGCCTCATGTTTTTAGGAGTGATCCCCCATGATAAGTTTCGCCCGATCGCGACTAAGGTCCTCAAGGAATACCAGTATGAGCGGTTAAACCCCCACACATACCACCAGGAAGCCTCTCAGACGGCGCTCGCTCTTGGGGGATGGACCGGAAGTGGTTGGCATAAAAGTGAATTTACAGGGAGGCAGTGGCTTCCTGCTGCCCATACCGATTCGGTCTTTGCTGCCTTTGGCGAGGAGTTTGGCCTCATAGGAGTTTTTTTCTTGCTCCTCTTTTTTTTCGGTTTGATCTATTTTAGTTTCCAAGTAACACAAGTGGCCAAAGACGATTTCGGACGGCTTTTGGCGGCGGGGATTACGACCTATCTGGCGATGCATATGATCGTCAATATGGGCATGATGTGTGGGTTTTTACCGATTACCGGGGTGCCTCTCATGCTCATTACCTATGGGGGATCCTCTGTCGTCTCGACGATGGCGGCTCTGGGGATATTACAAAGTATTTATAGCAGAAGGTTTATGTTCTGATGACACATCCATTTCTCCTCAAGCCTGGCGCCTGGATCGGACAAGGAAATATTCAACTTAACATGGTGGCTGAAGAGCTCGCCTTTTTTACTCGTTGGACAATTGGCGTCCCCGATAGTGAGGGGAAAATCGAGTGTCTTCAAGAGATCCAGATCAAGGGCCTTTCAGACGTCATGCATAATAAATTTACCATTTACAACCACGTGAATGGAGAATTTGCAATCGACCTCGAAAATGAGGCTCTCGGCCGCATCGTCGGAAAGGGGCTGATCAGCGATAAAGTGATTGCCTGGGAGTTTCGGGCAGAAGACATCGGCTTTGAGGGGTTTGAGCTCTATGAGATACAAGATCCCTCCACTTATCAAATGCGCGCAGAATACGCAACTAGCGATCAATACCGCACACTCATCCAAGGAAAAGTATGGCTTCCAAGTACATAGCACTCGTCACAGGTTCTTTACTTCTTCTTTCGAGCTGCTTTTCCCGCAGTTCCTATATGAGCTATGACACATATGCCCATCTCGATCTCGGCACGAGCGTCTCAGAGATGGAATCTCAAGTAGGGACCCCTTACGCAATCCATGTGAAATCGGATGGATCAGAGGAGTATGAGTATATTGAGAGGATCGAGGTCGGTAATAGTCTCGTTTCCGTGAACCACTACTACATCCTTATCAGAGAGGGGAAGATTGCGGGCAAGTACGTGAAGCGCGAGCAGCCACCTGCATATGATCTCATCTATCAAGACGAGCCCAACTACCCCGGCTATCCTTAAGAGTGTGCAAATCTCGCTCTCAGCTCAAAGTGTCTCTATCTTAGAGTTTGATGTTTTTAATCTCGTCAAAAGCTGACTATTCAAGCGGTTTTATAATAATATGTTGATCTAATTTATCATCAAATAGTGTTTAATATAACTAATTAACAGCAAGTGTAGTGTGTGATATGACGATTCAGGAGATTTCAGCAATCGCCCCTAGCCTTGCCGCTAATGATCAGCGCGAGGAATATACATGCCCAGCAGATCCCAAATGGCCTTGTCCCATTAATGAATTGCCTAACGAGCTGCTCCAGCGCATTTTCAGCTATCTCCCATTCGTTGATCAATCCAGAGTGGCTCTGGTATGCAAAAAGTGGCTGCCAAATGTACGCGAAGCAGCATGGAAAAAAGTGACACTCATCGATCCAAGCGTTTGGGAGAAAAATGTCAACTTGCAGGGACATAGCCTGAGTTTTGAAGGTTTGGAATTTCCAAGTAGAGAGATTTTAGAACCAGTAGCTTTAGATCTAACACGTCATGTGGAAAGAGATCAGGGCGTATCGATCTTTCCCATCCCTAAAGGACTTGCCTTTTTTAAGCTGCTTACAATTGCAGAGGAAAAGAGTGTGCGTCCAAAATATATTTGGCGTAGAGTTATGCGTGGAATTAGCAATATAGAAACAGAGCGTCCTTATGTCATTGTAGTTTCCAACTCAGTGCTCAAAGGAAGTAGAGAAAAAACATACGAAGAAAGAGATGCTCTTATTCAATCGATGGGATATGAGGTGCCTTCAACTACAGAGCTTCTAATGGGGATGGTCTTTCATTACATGATGTATTCAAAGCGGTTGTTTGGTAATGATCCTTGGACCTTTTCGCAGACCTCAGATAGCGTGGATGGGTGTCGATTGGCTGTTGGGGGCTTCGCCCCTCCCGGCTTCATCGTCAGCGACGCCAACGACGGCAACTACGATGGCGTTGCGGGCCTGCGGAGATTCTAAGGGCCACCAACCATTGGATCTTCGAAGATGTTGCTAGTTGCAACAAGAAAATGCGAGGGATTGCTCCCTCGCAAGGCAATTTAAGCTTTAATTTTGATGTCTACACCAGCAGCGACCGGCAAGACTTTTAGCTTGTCGATCGTCTCGGGCGTTGGGTTCAAGATGATCAGCATGCGGATGTGCGTGCGCATCTCAAACTGCTCGCGCGATTTACGGTCGACGTGTGGAGAGCGGAGAACGGTGTAGATCTCTCTCTTTGTAGGGAGAGGGATAGGGCCCGCGATCCGAGCGCCTGTGCGCTTAGCTGTTTCGACGATGTCTACAGCTGCGCGATCGAGAACGCGCTGGTCGTAGCCTTTCAGCCGAATGCGTATTTTTTGTCTGGATTGTTTTCCCATAGTATCCGTTGTTGTTTTACTTCTTTGTAATTTCGTCTTGGATCTTCTGTGGCACACGCTCGAAGTGAGACGGTTCCATCACATAGGAGGCGCGTCCCGAGCTAATTGAGCGCAGCTGTGTCGAGTAGCCGAACATTTCGCTAAGCGGCACTTCAGACTCGACGAGGACGACGCTTTTTTGTGTCGTCTGGTTCAAGATCTTCCCGCGTCTGCGGTTGATATCGCCGATGACATCTCCCATAAACTGCTCTGGGGTGGTGACGACGACTTTCATGATCGGTTCGAGGATAATCGGCTGCGCTTTGCGGCAACCCTCTTTTACAGCCATCGATCCGCAAATCTTAAACGCCATCTCGTTCGAGTCGACCTCGTGGTAGGATCCGAAGACGATCGCCACTTTGACGTCGACAAGGCCATAGCCTGCGAGAACGCCCGTAGCAAGACCTTCCTGTACCCCTTTGATCACCGCAGGGATGTATTCTTTTGGAATGACACCGCCGACGATTTTGCTGACAACCTCGTTGCCCTTGCCCTTCTCGTTCGGCTCAATTTCGAGCACAACGTGCGCGTACTGACCGCGTCCGCCCGATTGCTTGACGTATTTCGTCTCGTTCTTGGCAGGAAGAGTAATGGTTTCTTTGTAGGCAACTTCTGGCTTGCCGACGTTCGCATCGACGTTGAACTCGCGCATCATCCTGTCGCGGAGAATCTCAAGGTGGAGTTCCCCCATTCCCGCGATGATCGTCTGCCCTGTCTCTTCGTTTGTAGAGACGCGGAAAGTAGGATCTTCTTCAGAAAGAGAGCTCAAAGCGAGGGAGAGTTTTTCTCGATCCGCTTTTGACTTCGGCTCAATCGCCATCGAGATAACCGCCTCGGGGAATTCCATCTTCTCGAGAAGAAGTGGGTTGTCCTCGGAGCAAAGAGTATCACCCGTGCTTGTGTACTTTAGGCCGATACATGCAGCGATGTCTCCAGTGAAGAACTCTTCGCGGTCCTTGCGCTGGTTCGCATGCATTTCGAGTAGGCGAGAGACGCGCTCGCGCTTATCTTTTGTGGTATTGACCAGGTTGCTTCCTTTCGAAAGAGTTCCTGAGTAGATACGGACGAATGTCAGTCTTCCGACGTAAGGATCGGACATGATCTTGAACGCCAGCGCAGCAAGTGGTCCGTCATCGCGAGGAGCGAGCTCCATGGGCTCATCAGAGGACATGTTGATCCCTTTAATCATCCCGCGATCAAGGGGAGAGGGCATCCAGTTGACAATGGCATCGAGCAGTGGCTGAATCCCTTTGTTCTTGAATGCAGTACCGCAGAGAACAGGAGTGATGAGGTTATTGCAAACCCCTTTGCGCAGCGCGGCGTGGATCTCATCTTCTGTGACAGATCCTGGATTTTCGAGAACTTTGACCATGAATGTCTCATTCGACTCGTCAATTGTCGCAAGTTCTTCGAGCATCTTCTGACGCAGCTCTTGGCATCTATCGAGAAGGTCGGCTGGAACTTCAGCAGTCTCGTATTTTGCACCCATTGTCTCATCGAGGAAGAGGTAGGCCTTCATCGTGATGAGGTCAACCATCCCTTTGAATTCCCCTTCAGACCCGATCGGGCAGTGGACCATGACGGTATTAGCGCCGAGTTTTTCTCTCATCGACTCAACCGCCATGAAGTAGTCGCCGCCGACGCGGTCCATCTTGTTGATGAACGCGATCCGAGGAACGCGGTAGCGCTCCGCCTGACGCCAAACTGTTTCAGACTGGGGTTGGACACCTGCTACCGCGTCGAACACGGCAACAGCGCCGTCGAGAACGCGCAAGGAACGCTCCACTTCAATTGTGAAGTCGACGTGGCCCGGAGTGTCGATGATGTTGATCTTGTGATCTTCTCCGCCGCGCCCTTTCCAGTATACTGTGGTCGATGCAGAGGTGATCGTGATGCCCCGTTCCTTTTCCTGCTCCATGAAGTCCATGGTCGCAGCACCCTCGTGCACTTCGCCGATGCGGTGCAGACGGCCGGAGTAGAAGAGAATCCTTTCTGTGGTGGTCGTTTTGCCCGCATCGATGTGAGCCATGATGCCCACGTTGCGTACATTTTTTAATTCATCCGTATCTGGTCGATTGCCCATTACTTAAATTCCTCGTCTTACCATTTGTAGTTTGCAAAGGCGCGATTTGCTTCTGCCATGCGGTGGGTGTCATCTTTTTTCTTGATCGTTGCTCCTTGGTTATTGAAGCAGTCGATGAGCTCAGAAGAGAGGGCCTCTTCCATTGAGCGCCCCGCCTTTTCGCGGGAGTACTTGATGATCCACTGCATTGCCATCGCGGTGCGACGCTCTACAGGGATTTCGACAGGAACTTGATAGGTAGCCCCGCCGATACGGCGAGATTTAACTTCGAGTGAGGGTTTTGCATTCTCTAGAGCCTGCTCGAACGATGCCAAGATGTCTTCCGACTTGATCTTCTTTGCAAATTTCTCTAGTGCATTGTAGACAATGCGGCGAGCCGTAGATTTTTTGCCGCTGATCATCACTTTGTTGATGAACTTAGTTAGGACTTGGCTGCCATAGAGAGGATCTGGTTCTGTTTCTCTCTTTACAGCGCGTCTTCTTCTGGACATAGGTGCTTTCCTCTTTTCTTATTATTCTAAATCCTATTCACTTGGGCTACGTTTTACGTGCCCGGCCCGCGATCGGCTCTTTCTTTATAGGAAAAGAGGCAGTGGCGAGCCAGGATACTGAAATTTCCTGCAGTATCCTAATATTACTTGGGACGCTTTGCTCCGTACTTAGAACGCGATTTTTTGCGGTCTTTTACAGCTGCGCAGTCGAGCGAGCCGCGTACGATGTGGTAACGCACCCCAGGAAGGTCTTTCACGCGTCCACCTTTTACAAGGACGATGCTGTGTTCCTGAAGGTTGTGACCTTCACCACCGATATAGGCGATGACTTCTTGGCCGTTGGAAAGGCGGACCCATGCGACTTTGCGGAGCGCGGAGTTCGGCTTCTTAGGCGTTTTCGTTTTTACTTGCAGGCAGACGCCGCGCTTATGCGGGCACTGTTGCAAAGCCGGAGATTTTTTGCGTTTCACTTTCGATCTGCGGCCAAATCGTACCAGTTGGCTAATTGTAGGCATTGAGCCTTTCTCCTTCCTAGGGTTAACAAATACAATCCATGCAGTCTAACTTGGATAGAGAATTTATTGCAAAAACAATTGCATTCCTTGGATTAAAATAATTACTTTAAATTGAGTGATGGGGTATGAGGAGGGAAGAGGAGAGCCCCGCATGAGATGTCGCTTATTCAAAATATTTCTTCCCATTCTGTTATTTTCTGTCGTATCTGCGCAAAAACCCTTTCAGCTCACCTACCAAGATGTCCGGATGACGATGCAGGGGATGCTGGGCTATCACGTTGAGTATAAGGAGTTTTCTCCTTTACTTGCACGGCGCACCCTGAAGATTTACGTCGAGCAGTTCGATCCAGAAAAGATCTATCTACTCGCAGGCGAGGTCCGTCCATTTGTCGATCCCAAAGAAGGGCGGCTCCAAGCCGTTGTCCAAAACTACCTAAAAGATGATTTCACAGAGTTTGGGCAGATCGATCAGGTCTTTCAGCGCTCTGTCATCAGAGCGCGCACTCTCCGGTCTGAGATCGAAGCAGAGCTTATCGCCTCCGATTCTATCCCTGGAGGCAGCAGGGCGGAATACTATTCCGACTATGCGGCAGACGAAGCGGCCCTCCGCAGCCGCCTTAAAACTCAGCTTACCCGCATTCTCCAAGCAGAGCAGCAGGCAGCTCCTCGCGCTGCATGGACTGCCGAGAGGCGGCAGAAGATCTTTGCTCTCTGGGAGCGCCGTTTTGCCCGTTTTGAGACTCCATACCTCTCCCAAGACGCAGAGCATATGCGCTCGATGCACGTGCTCAAAGCCATGGCGAAGAGTCTCGATGCTCACACTTCCTACTTCAGTCCAGAAGAGGCCTTTGACATGCGGACAAGTCTGGAAAAGCAATTTGAAGGGATTGGGGTGGTCCTCCGCGAAAGCGTCGACGGGGTCGTGATTTATGACCTAGTCAAAGGAGGTCCAGCGGAGCGCTCGGGCAAGATCTCTCAAGGGGATGTGCTCGTCGAGATCGACGGGTTAAAACTCAACGATCTGGCTTATGAAGAAGTGCTCAAAAAGCTCCAGGGAGAAGGGCGGAGCAAGGTGCAGCTCGGTCTTCAGTCGGGCACCGAGTTTTACCGCGTTGAGCTAACGCGAGAGAAGATCGTGATGACCGATGAGCGAGTCCAGTATAGCTTTGAGCCCTTTGCCGATGGGATCATCGGGCGCATCAACCTTCCCTCCTTCTATGAGAGTGAGGGGTTTAGCTGTGAACTCGATATGCGAGAAGCCCTCAAGGCCCTAAAAAAAGAGGGGAAAATCCTCGGTCTTGTCCTCGATATGCGGGAAAATTCGGGCGGGTTCCTCAATCAGGCTGTGAAAGTCGCCGGTCTCTTTGTCACAAGCGGCGTCATCGTCATCTCCAAATATGCCCAAGGGGAGGTCCAATACCTGCGCGATCTCGACGTGCGCAGTTACTACAGCGGCCCGCTCGTCATTCTCACCTCAAAAGCCTCCGCTTCTGCTGCAGAAATCGTCGCCCAAGCCCTCCAGGATTACGGCACAGCCCTCGTTGTGGGCGATGAGCGCACCTATGGAAAAGGGACAATCCAGTACCAAACCGTCACCGATTCAGGCGCCAGTTCCTTTTTCAAAGTGACCGTCGGCCGCTACTACACCGTTTCAGGCAGGTCGACCCAGATCGAAGGGGTCAAAGCAGATCTTCTCGTTCCTACCCCCTACTCCATCTACAATATCGGCGAGCGCTACCTCGAATACCCCCTCAAAAATGACCAGATCCCCTCAGCGTACGTCGATCCCCTCACGGACATCGACCCCCGCAACCAGCGCTGGTTCGAAAAAAATTACCTTCCCAACATCCAGAAAAAGCTCTCAGTCTGGACCCAGATGCTCCCCGTGCTAAAAAACAATAGCTCTTATCGCCTCAAAAGCGACAAGGATTTTGCATTTTTCCAAAAAACTCTCGATCGGCAAAGAAAGGGGGCTGGTGTCCAGCTTTCTCCCACGGAGAACTGGGGTGTCCGCGACCTTCAAATGATCGAGGCGGTCAACATCCTCAAGGACATGGCGATCGACCGGAAGGGATAAAACGGTTGTCATAAATCTGCTCAGACTCTATCATGGAATACTCATCGGTATGGCCAGATAGCTCAGTCGGTAGAGCAGAGGACTGAAAATCCTTGTGTCGCTGGTTCGATTCCAGTTCTGGCCACCATTTTCTAAAGCCTTCTACGCACAACCCAAGCAGCTTTTCCTTCCCACAGCAAATTAGACATATGAGTTGGAGGTAAGATGACTACGCTAAAAACCGAGCGCTTAATCCTTCGTCCTTGGTGTGAGCAAGATTTAGAGCCGCTCGCAAAGCTGAATGCAGACCCCAAAGTCATGGAGTATCTTCTTGCTCCTTTGACGTACGAGGAAAGTGCTGCCCGTCTCGAAGTCTACACCCAGCATATTAGAAACCTTGGGTGGGGGCTTTGGGCTGTTTCAGTCCCTGGTGTATCCGATTTTATTGGTTGGATTGGACTTTGGCCGATTGGATTTGATGCCCATTTTACTCCGGCCATTGAAGTGGGTTGGCGTTTGCTACCTGAATTCTGGGGATATGGATACGCTACGGAAGGAGCAAGAGCCTCAATTCAATATGGCTTTGAAATATTAAAACTAGATGAAATCGTATCGATTACCGCTGAGGCGAATGTGCGTTCAAGACGTGTAATGGAAAAAATTGGGATGCATCATAACGCGAAAGATGATTTTGAGCATCCCAAGGTTCCGGAAGGCCACCCGTTAAGAAAGCACGTGCTCTATCGGTTGCGGCAGAAGGAGTGGCAGAGTCATCAGCATCAAAAGCAAAAATATGTGTATAAATCTTACAGCAAGTTATTCCCGGAGCTTTATCAAAAAGAAAGAGCAAGGATATCAGCGCCTCTTAAGAATGCTTTGGCAATCGAACACGTCGGTAGCACGGCGATTCCAGGTCTTGGAGGAAAAGGGATCATCGATATTGCCATTGCCGTCGTTAAAGAGGAAATGGAACATGCTTGCACGATCTTGCAAAAGCTTGGTTACGAATTTAGACCATCTTTCAGCACCTCTGATCGGTTTTATTTCATTGCCGATCTTTCCGATCCAGAAGAGGGTACTCGTAGATATCACATCCACTTGACCTATCCTTCTAGTAAAGAATGGCGAGAGCTGATCGGCTTTAGAGATTATCTTTTGCACCATCCAGAAGCCGTGACGGAATATGCCCAAGTCAAAAAACAAGCAGCTAGCGAGGCAAACCAAATTGGCACCCGTTATCGTAAATTGAAGGAACCAATTTTTGAGAAAATCCATTCAATCGTGAGCGGGCAATCGATCGGCCTTGTAGAATTGGTAAATGAGTCGAATTTGGAAGAGGTTTCTGCTTTTTTAGGGGATAATGAAAATTTTTCTCTTTTCCTATTGGGAAATCTCGAAACGTACGGTCCTAAGTTAACCGCAGCCCCTAATTCTGGAAATTTTAAGCTTATCCGATGCGAGAGAAAAGTCATAGCTGTCTTCAGCCTGACAAGACGAGGGAACTTGCTCGTCCAATCCTCCATTGATGAGGCTTCTGTTTTGGAAAAGATCTTAGATGCTTGTAGAGAGGAATATCTTCCTATATTGGGGCTACTTGGTGAATGGGATCTTTGTCAGAAATTATGGAGCTTACTTAAACGGAAGGGGATCATCCAAAATGAGCTCTTAGTCTCCAAAGAAATCCTCTACACTCTGGATATCTCTAAAGTACCCACTTTCAATAACCCGAATGTTCGACTACTGGTTCCAGAAGATTTTTACAATTGGAAGCTACACACGCTTGCATATCTCAAAGAAGAAGGGTTGCCTAATGATTTATCGCAAGAGCAACTGCATGAGCTGTATTTGGAAAAAGTTAAAGATCGAATTTCCTGGGGGTATTTCGAAAATCATAAACTAGTATCAATGGCTGAGCTTAATGCCAAAGCAAAGGATCTCGGTCAAGTAGGAGGAGTGTATACTGCCCCTGCCTCTAGAAAACAAGGGTTTGCACAAGCAGTGACGAGAGCCATCATGAAAGATGCCCGAGAATTGCATAGGATCCGCAAACTGATCATTTTTACAGGCGAAACAAACGTCAAGGCCAGAAGGCTCTATGAGTCTCTTGGAGCGCATTCCGTGGGATATTACGCTTTAATGTTTGGAGAGGGTCAAAAATGATCTATTTCTTTATTTTCCGAGTTTTTTTGCATCAACTTATTTTTTGTTCAATGCTAGGTCAGAGCTTAAACCATTCATAACAAGTAAGATGTGTTTCTCTGGACATAAAAACTCGAAATTGTGTACAATTAGGCTGCTTATGCTTGGTGGTATAGGCGATCCATTTAAGGAGAAGTTATGAAACAGGGACAATTTGACTGTGGGACGGGGCCATATTCGGCTAAGTCTGGTCTATCCATGTACATCTTATCAAGCTCTGTACGCGTTCATCATCATTCTTCTCATCATGAGCATCCTGCTCATTAATTTTTTCCTCTAAATTTTTTACATGCTTTTTGAGCTGGTTTTATTGACTTAAGAACCACGTGTTCTTTTGCACATAACCATTCAAAAAAAGAAACTTTTTAACATCCATTCTTTTCATGCAGTGTTCATGAAAAGAGTACAAACATATATGGAGATTTTATGTCTGGTTTAGTTGTTCAGAAAAATTTTTTAAGTGAATTATTGCCCTATGAGGCCTCTACTAAAATTAATGGAAGCCTGAGAGCAGGGCTTAAAGAGTACAGTTTGCTTTTAGAAGCAACAAAACAAGCGATGATGGCTATACAGAGCGGCGATCTAGAACAATTTGATGCCGTTGTGGGCGAAAATGCCTGCCAAATTCGCGCGGTTAAAATTGCGATGGCGTTTCCTAGATATTTGGAAGTGGTTGAATCTGTTCAAGCTCAAATCGCAATAGCTCAGCAGAAGGTGGAAAAGTTATCCCAATCTCTAGAGCCTTTCATGAGTAGTGGGGTATCTTTACAAACGTTGTTAGAATCACAAGGTTTGGATATTGCGCTAACAGCCGAAGAGCTCTTCTTAGTGGAATCTTTCCTGCTCTCTGTTGCTAAAACAGTAAAAGCATCAAAAGCATCTTCTCCATTATGCAGAAATGATGCAGCTGATCCGAAAAAGTTAAAACAGTTTGGAAAAGATGTCTCAACAAGTTTTACAGACAATCTTGTTAGAAAAACGCGGAAACTCTTATCAATAGCCTCTGTGGGGTTTGTTCGTGAACAAGCAAAATCTTTGGGTGATAAGGAATTAGAAGAGATGAGTTCAGATCGTTTCACCGTTAGCTATAACAGCTGGCCGTGCGTTCCTATGTTTTGGACCTATAAAACTCTTCTTTTGGCAGCGCAAAAAATGGGCGTTCCTCTTGTAATGTGGGCCAAATTCTTATCAAAGGACATGGAGTATCTTCATTGCCCGTGAAGAATGTGTCTTTTTCAAATCAAATCTAAATAGTCGCTATCAAACTTATGAAGCAGTCACTCCTTACCCAAGCGATTTAGACTCATCAGCAATCGTTGTACAGGGAGTTGTTGCCTCAACATCATTACCTTCTCCAGGAGCATGGAAGAGCGTGATCTCAGCGCAAAACTTAGGGGCAATTCTCGCAGGAGCAGCCGACCACAGGCAATACCCCGATCCTAAAGAAGATCGAAGGATTGAGGAACTAGAGGATGGAGAATTTGAAAGCTATCGAAAGATGGCTCGTGCAAGTGGCTATGCGTTAGAAAATCCCAGCACATTTTTTATCCAACACGTTTATCCAATAACCGTTGGAAAACTCCCTCAAATCGTATTAAAAGCCAGATTAGCAGAGAAGGTCATGCAAACTTTTCTGCCAGAACGATCTATAGCAGAATGGCCCCAGGGAGTTGTCACTCAAATCATGAGCTATTTTGAGGAGGAAGTATGATGAGTTCTTGCAGTGTAAAAAATCAACCCTGGTGGCAACTGCTAAGTATCCAAACTGGGGGGACAATCTGCCTCCCCGTTATCATGATAGGCAGTCTTGTTTGTCAAAAAATTGGATGGGTTGCTGCATTACTGAGTGTATGCACCGGCAATCTGTTTTTGTTGATTTTGGGTTACCTTCTAGCTTCTTTGAGCACATTCCGTCCACAAAGCACTGTGGAACATGCTACAACTTATTTTGGTAAGACAGGAAAGTGGATTTTTGGCTTTGTAATGATCCTTTCCATGTTGGGTTGGTTTGGCATTCAACTGAATGTAATGAGCCTGAGCGCATCCCAGTTATTTAGTGGATTAGGGCTTTCAATCCCCCTTCTTCCCCTCAATATTGGAATAGGTCTAATCATCAGCCTGATCATGTGCCTTGGCATGAAAGCGATGAAGAACTTGTCTTACATTAGCGCTCCACTGTTAGGGGTTACTCTTTTTTATGCTGCTTTTTCAGCTGAAGGAGTTATGCCTGCTGCGGCTTCTCTGTCTATCTCATGGATTTCCGGCCTTTCTTTAGTGATTGGGGCTAATATTGCGGCTGTTATTGATTTGCCAACCTTTTTTAGGCACGCAAAATCAAAAAAAGATGCAAAGCTTTCCATTCTTTTACTCTATGGGGTAGTGGTTCCTTTAATTGAAATCATAGGGGTCTATCTTTTCTCGATCATAGGAGGAGATTCCATTTTGGATACGTTGCAGATAGGACACGGCGGTTTGTGGGCGATGTGGATCTGTTGTTTTGTTCTGCTATCAGGATGGCAAACAAACAATGCAAATTTGTACTCCTCTATTGCTTCTTCTGTTTCATTGCCAGGCAAGTTCCCACCCTGGATTCGAGCCATTGCTTTAGGAGGAATAGGTACTTTGATTGCCTGTTTTAACCCTCTGGGAAACATTGAATCTGTTCTTGATTTTCTAGGGATTACCATCGGAGGAATGGGAGCTGTTATTCTTGCTAACTATCTCATGGAAAGAACGACTACAAACTATGCGCCGATTCCGCAGTTATCTCTTGTGAGCTGGTTTATAGGAGCTGCAATCAGCATATCCTCCTCATTGTTGCGATGGTGGACAACGGGTGTTCCTGCCATGGATGCTTTCCTTACATCATTTTTAACACAAACAACTTTAAATCTTATTTATCAAAGGAGAAAATCTTATGAAAGAATTGACTGTTAAAGATTTAGAAGACTTGAGTCTAGGGAGTGCTGTTTTGGGTTCAGGGGGTGGCGGAGACCCCTCTTACGCTGCTTTAATGACACGCTTTCAAATCGAAAAATATGGCCCTATACAAATAATCACAGTAGATGAGCTGCAAGAAGATGACTTAGTAGTGCCTCTCTCTATGATGGGGGCTCCTCTCATCAATATGGAGAGGTTACCTAGTGGCAATGAATTAAACGTTCTTCTTCAAACGATTGAAGACTGCTTAGGACGCAAACCAACTGTTTTAATGGCAGCTGAAATGGGTGGAGCAAACGCTTTTACACCCTTATTAGCTGCAGCAAAATTAAAATTGCCGGTCTTAGACGCTGATATGATCGGCAGAGCCTTTCCGGAATTGCAGATGAGTAGCTGTTTTTTAAAAGGTCTTGAAAGTACCCCTGCTGTCATGGTGGACTGTTTAGGTAATCGTGTGATTATTGAAACTTCAAATGCTAAAACTTTGGAAAAAATAGCAAGATCAGTGACTGTATCTATGGGCTCTAGTAGTGCAGTAGGGTTCTACCTAATGAAAGGAACTGAGGTCCCTGGAAGCGTAGTTACAGGTAGTTTATCAAAGGCATTAAGTTTAGGGAATGCTATTAGGACTGCTCAAGAGGCTGGAAAAGATTCTATTCAAGAACTTATCCAAAGTGCAAGCGGGGTGACAATAGGACGTGGCACTCTTATTGATGTGAATCAAGAAGTAAAAGATGGATTTTTACAGGGTTCTGTGACTCTTCTGTGTGACAAAGAAAAAGTTCAACTGTTCTATCAAAATGAATATCTGCTCGCCAAAAATGGAGATGAAGTTCTAGCTTCTACACCAGATATTTTGATCTTATTAGATGAAAATAGCGGCACTCCTTTGACTTCTGAAATGCTGCGATACGGACTCCAAGTTGCTCTTATTGTTCTTCCTGCTCCAGACATTTGGCAAACCTCAGAGGGTCTTAAACTTGTAGGACCCAAAGCCTTTGGGTATGAAATCGACTATCAACCCATTTTGCAAACAATCATAGGAGGTTAATTTATGAAAAAGTACGTTATTGGGATGGATATTGGAGGAACAAATACGGACGCTGTTCTTCTAGATGAACAAAACAAGATTGTTTGGGCCGTAAAAACAACTACTACAGAAGACATCAGTTTGGGATTTGGGGCTGCTTTAAACGATTTAATAGAACAATCAGCTATTAGTCCAGAGCAAATTCAAGGTGTCTTTTTAGGGACAACCCATGCAACAAACGCCATTTTGCAAAAAAGGGATTTATTCCGTGTTGGAGTGATTCGGATCGCAGGACAAAGGCCAGAAACATTGCCCGTAGCCTTTGCATGGCCTAAAGAGTTAAAAAATGTTGTGATCGGAGGAGCAGAAACGATCAGCGGGGGATTAGAATGTCACGGAGGCACTTTAACTGATCTCTGCAAAGAAGAAATCCGTAAAGCTATACAGTCTCTCCTTGAAAAAGAGGTGGATAGTATAGCTATTATAGGTGTTTTCTCGCCTCTAAACGGCTATCAGGAACAGATTGTTTCGGATTTGGTAAAAGAAATAGTAGGTTGTGATTTTCCAATTTCACTCTCTCATGAAATTGGAGGTATTGGATTCATCGAAAGAGAAAATTCCACGATTCTTAATGCCGCTTTAAAACAAGTGATGCAAAAGGGTTTTTACTCTCTGCAAGCAGCATGCATTAGTCTCAAGCTAACCTGTCCTTTAATGATTACGCAAAATGATGGCAGCCTTATTGAAATTCAAAGGGCGATTGACTATCCAGTGCTTACTATTTCAGCAGGACCTACGAACTCCTTCATTGGAGGAGCAAGGCTTGCAGGACTGGAAAACGCCATTGTTGTCGATATTGGAGGAACTTCCACAGACGTTGGATTAGTGCGTAAAGGATTTCCCATCCGAAGCTTAAACAAATCGAATATAGGCGGTGTTTCTCTCAATTTTTCAATGCCTGATGTTCTCTCTATAGCTTTAGGCGGAGGGAGTGCTATTGGTTTTAATTCAGAGGAACCCCTGATAGGACCAAATAGTGTAGCCAAAGAGCTCACTTCAAAAGCACTTTGCTTTGGAGGTAATGAGCTTACACTAACCGATGTTGCTCTTCGCATGGGAAATTTAGAAATAAAAGAGTCTAATCCTGATCTAGTCTGTCTTGATTTGGACAGAGCAAACGTTGTTTTCAGGAAAATTAAAGCTCAATTGGATGTGTTGATAGCAAATATACAAGGAGAACACAAAGATACCCCTGTCATTTTTGTGGGTGGTGGATCAGCATTACTCCCTTCTTCGTATTTTCAGGAAGGATATCAAATGCCTTCGTTCTTTAACGTTGCGAATGCTTATGGAGCAGCACTTTCGGAAATCTCAGGAACTATCGATACCGTCATCAGCCTACAAAATAGAGAGGAGGTATTAAATCAACTTTATGAAAAAGCCAAACAGAAGGCAATCGATCAGGGGGCTAAACCAGAAACATTACGATTAATAGACCAGCAAATCATTCCTTATTCTTATGTTCCTAACCAGATGGCAAGAGTGGTGATAAGGTATAGTGGGAAAAGAGCCCTATAGCATCATACCCTTCTAAGGCATTTTCCTTAGGGGGTATGCCCTCATTTTCATCCGGAATATATCCGTAGTAGTCAACTTCCCAGGCTTGAAATCGATCAACCTAGCTTGACAAACTTTTCTCGAAAATAATCCTTTTCCCTGTATGATCGTGCAATGCAAGGTGATTTAGATCATCTAGAGTAGTCGCCGGGCAGGATTTTCAAAGACGGAAAATCCTTGTGTCGCCGGTTCGATTCCAGACCCTTCTATAGCTTCTAAGGTTTCTTCGAATTTTTTTCTTAGTATTTATTAAACTTCGTTCGCTTTGAGCTTTCGTTTTTTTTGTGAATTTGTCATCATATCCATCTTTTAAATTGGAGGTTTTGATGTCTTACCCAATTCGTATGGCTCTTCAGATGCTAGGTTTTTACTGGGATCAGGACTCTGTAGATCCTGTCGAATCAAATGGTAGGGATATTCCGCAACAGTCTGATGAGGAGCTTAAGGGCAAGATTCAAGAATTGCAGCAAGGAGCCGAGAAATCTCAGGGGGTTATCGAGACACTTCAAGAACAGGTCGGTAAGTCAGATGGTATAATCCGCGATTTGTCAGGCAGAGTGAATGCGTTTGAAATGCAAATCGCACAGGATAGGGAGACAGCTGCGGTTCTAAATGGACAAATTATCGCCCAGTTACAAAAAGCGCAAGAACAGACGGCCACAGCAGAAGAGACCATTCGTACTTTGTTAGGAAGAGTGAATACGCTTGAGGCACAAATCACCAAGTTGCAAGGGGTGCAAGAACAGATGCCCGTGGTAGAAGCGACTACATGCAGATGGGATGCGCTTGAGGCACAAATCGCACAGGATAGGCAGGCCGCGGTTGCTGTAAGGGAGCAGATTGCAAATGGCCAAAGCGGAACAAGTTTATCTGCGACATCCTATTCAGAGAAAAAAGAGATCTATTTAGCGGACGGCCGTATTTACAACGGGGGATGGATTGATGAATCTCCTCAAGGGTATGGGGAAATGAAATTTCCAAACGGCAATCACTATGCCGGGTATTGGAACAATGGAGTTTACGAGGGGCAGGGAACGCTGAAAGATGGCAAAGGCAATGTGATCTACGAGGGAGAGTGGAAGGATGGAGTTTACGAGGGGCAGGGAACGTTAAAAAATGTCAAAGGCTATGTGATCTACCAAGGAGAGTGGAGACAAGGGGGTAGGCATGGAAAGACTCAACACACTGAAGGGGCGTACGAATGTTCATGTACCTGGAACTGTGGGCGGTTAGATCAAGTTTTGATCCAGACAAAAGCTGGTACTTGCGAAATCGATCAGCCCCCAGTTGAGGAATACACTGAAAACGTCATTGAAAAATTGAAAAATGCCCCATTAAGGGGAGTGATTACGTGGACTGAAGGGGAGAGATACGAAGGGGAGTTCCAATTGCATCAGGGCTTTTTCCGCCCTCATGGTAAAGGTTGCAAGACTTTCAATGACTTAAGGCAATATGATGGCTCCTGGCAAGAGGGGGTGATTTCTGGGCAGGGGGTATTAACAACTTTCAAAGAGGGACACTCCTTTGAAGGCCAGTTTTCCGTTGTCCGTACAAAGTTTGGGGAGCTTACTTGTCTAGAAAGAGAGGGCTATCCGACCACTCTCTTTTTTCATGAAAATGGCTGGCGCTATGAAGGAAGTGTGAATGAGTGGAAAAGACCAAGTGGTCAGGGCAAGATGTATATTGGGAAAGATCTTCCCTATGAGGGCGTGTGGTCTTCTGAGCTCTTTAAAAAGAAGAACGAGTGGGCTCTACGGGTAGATCTTGAAGAATCCTCCTTTTCCAATTTTCAAGTAGCTACAATTCTCCTTTTTCCTAAGAGTAATTACCGCTATGAAGGGATCTTCCCCAAAAATGGTCGGTACCATTACGACGAGCAATTCCCTATCAATGATGAGGCTCAAGCAAATTTTGGTCCGCATGGAGCGGGAAAGGAATATCACGGAGAGACACGGGTCTATGAGGGGGGATTTGCTGAGGGGTTGTATCATGACGCCATTGGAGTGCGATTGTCTCCCTTAAAGGGAATCAAAGAGTTTTTGGGGGAGTTTAAGAAGGGGGTTCCAGATGGAAATGGGAATATTCATTTAGAAGCTGGGGATCTATTGTCTGGAACATGGAGCAATGGGGATTTAGATTTGTCAAAGGTCCACTGGCGCTTTGCAAATGGGGATAATTTCTATGGGTCGCTCGAAATTATTTTGGGTTACCTTGTGGCGCCTAAATCTGGAGCATTTGAGTTTGCAAATGGAAGTGTAGTCAAAAGCACTGAGTGGAGCAACGGCTTTGTGGAAAAACCTCTACAGGTACAGGATGTAACGGATCCCCTCGTTGCTTATAGGTCTGGGTCCTGCTCTAGCAGGCCATT
>JAFEGI010000011.1 GCA_018240135.1 Verrucomicrobiota bacterium | reverse complement strand
GAGAAAGAAATCCCCAATCGATTCGATCGGGTTGTGATCCTTCATTTTTGCATTGAGAAAGAGATTTTCTCGCATGCTATGATAGGCAGTGACAACCGGCACACCGATTGGCTGCATCACATCGCGCAAAAAATTGAGCTCGGTTTTTGTCTCTGCCTCTTCTGCAGGTAATCCAGCTATTGAGAGAGAAAGAGCAATGAGGGCAATGCAAGATAGTCGCATAAGGCCTACACTAAAGAAGTGAAGAAAATTATTCAAGCTTCTACGCCATGGGATGAGATGTGTCGTAGTATTCTGAAAGGTGCTTTAAAAGACCTCTCCAGTTCATCTGCTGAGTGTATGATCGAACATTCTCTTCAAGAACTCCTGTCTCTCTTACAAAATCGGGAATGTAGGGCTCTATTTCTGCCTGTTCATCAGCAAATAATTGATCGAGATGCATCAGAAACTGTCCTTCATTAAAAAAAGAATTGAGAATCCTATGCAGATGTTTCATGCGCCCAGCATCTGAGTTCATGAATGCAAAAAGTTTAAGGGGATGCACTCCTCTCAAGCTATTCCAGTTGGCACCGACAATGCTTTCGCCAAGAGAAAATGCACCACGAGTGGCATAGTCATCGAGCAGCTGAGTCGCAGCCCTTGCCTGCTCCTCAGAAAAGGGGAGGTCAGCCAAGGCAGGGAGTCTTTCCTCAGGGGTAGTCACTACAGCGGGTGCAAGAGGCGGAGCTACAACAGGTGGAGCGATCGGAACAGGTTTTTTGTTGCAACAGGCGCACCACCTGCCAAAAAAGTTGCGTATTTGAGCCCAGAGGCTCCAAAAGACAGAAGAGATTCGAGCACAAACTCCCCCAGAGGAGATACAGCAGGAGGTGAGAGTGCTACATGAGATCTGCTTCGGGTAGGAATATAGGGGAGTGCAGAGTGCTTTAGGTATCGCGGTAGTGTGGGAATCGATGGGTCGTATCATTGAGCGCTCCCTGTTTGCCGGTAAAATATAATTCACAAGGTAAAAAATGAAAAGAGAGGATATCGTGATCCTTTTTTGGGAGGTATTTTCGATGTTAGGAGCTGTGGTGCCATTTTTTTTGCTTGCAGGAAGCTGGTGCATGGAAACTCTTTATGAGGATTGGCAGCAGGCAATTCAAATCGATCGAGTGATCCATGAGGAGAAAACGCTTGAGCAGGATCTTCTTATTTTTGAAAATTCCCGGTTTGGACGCGTGCTTGCGCTCGATGGGGTGATTCAAACGACAGAAGCGGATGAATTCATCTACCATGAGATGATGGTCCACGTCCCACTCCTTTCACATGATAGCGCAAAGAGTATCTTGATCATTGGCGGGGGCGATGGGGGGATTTTGCGCGAGGTCGTGCGTCACAAGATTGTAGAGCGGATTGTCCTTGTTGAAATCGACGCATCGGTCATCCATTTATCTAAGCACTATTTACCGACCCTTTCTAATGGGGCATTTGAGGATCCAAGAGTTGAGATTGTGATTGGGGATGGGTGCCAGTATGTGAAGGAGAGCTCTGAGCGATTTGACATCATCCTCTGCGACTCGACCGATCCGACAGGACCTGGCGCTGTCCTCTTTACGGAAGAATTTTATGGGGATTGTAAACGGTGTCTTAGCCGGGGGGGTATCTTCGTCAACCAAAATGGAGTTCCTTTTGCGCAAAGGGAGGAATTACAGATGACCTATGAGAGAAGGCTGCCCCATTTTGCAAATGTGGGCTATTACCTTGCTCCTATTCCCTCCTATGTAGGTGGATTTATGGCTTTTGGATATGCAAGTGATGACGCGATTTCTCCTTGCACTCTTGAAACGCTTAAAAAGCGTTTAGAGGGAGTAAGCAAAGAGATGCGTTATTACAATCCTGAGATTCACTTGGCGGCATTTGCATTGCCAGAGTATGTTCGAAAAGTAATTAAAACGAGGTAAGTATGGATTGGAAGAATTGGATCTGTATGGGAACGCTTTGTTTAACCGCGCGCATCTTTGCAGCGGATTTTGATGCGACGATTCCCGTTGTCGACATGAACGATTACTATAGTGAAGAAAGGCATGAGCAGTTTATTCAAACAGTCTATGACGCTTTGCGGGAAGTGGGCTTTTTTGCTGTTGTCAATACAGGAATTCCCACTGAGGTGATTGCAGAATCCTATGCAGTCTCGCAGAGTTTTTTTTCTAAGTCTTTAGAAGAGAAGATGGCAGTCTGTCATCCCGAGCTCCACTTCCAGCGCGGCTATGTCCCAGGCGAATCGGCGCGTGGCCAGAATCAGGGAGATGCGAAAGAGTTCTACCATATCTGTCGCGAGCTCACTGAGGAGCAAAAAGAGAGGCTGCACTACCCCGATAACGTCTGGCCTGAGGATTCCCATTTTAAGGAGGCAATGCTTGCGCTCTATAATTCGATGACGGAGTACATGATTCCTTTGGAAAGAGCGATGGCGGAGGCTTTGGGTCAGAGACTCGATCTTCTTTCAGAAATGACAGCGGAGGGGGAAGTGCTCTTCCGGGCCTCTCACTACCCAGCAAGTCCCCCGAAAGATACATTCTGGGCGGCGGAGCACACAGACATTGACCTATATACATTGCTTCCTCCTGCAACAGCCGCTGGACTCCAGCTCCTGAATAAGGAAGGGGAGTGGATCGATGTACGCGTTCCCGAAGGGGCCTTTGTGGTCAATGGGGGCGACATGCTAGAAAACTTGACCAATGGGGAGTTTCGCAGCTGTGTCCACCGCGTCGTCGCGAAAGAGGGGGGATATGAGCGGTACTCCATGGTTCTCTTTGTCCACCCACGCACACCTGATCGCCTCGACCCTCTTCCCGACTGCATTGCAAGGACAGGGGGGGTGCAGCGGTACCCCAACGCAACCCGCTATCAGCTCTTGTCTGAAAGGCTTGTAGATCTTGGACTTGCAAGTCCCGAGATGATGAAAGATCTGGCAGAATCGGGTTTTATGGAGACTCTAATCGATCTCGGCAGGGCAAGTCCTAAGGCTTTGCGCAAGCTTGCTGATGCAGGTCTTGCAACGCCTGCTATGCTAGCTGAGCTCGAAAGGCTCTGAACCTATCCCAGTAAAATTTCTCGTCGATTTCCGGGATTATTTTGGCCTCCTTTCGATCCATTTTTGGGGGTCAATATACCCATGTCGATATTGACCCCCAAAAATGGATCGAAAGGAGGTCAAAAGAACCCAGAAATCGACAGAGACTTTTTACTGGGATAGGTTCCTAATCCTATAAGAGTTGCAGATATATTCTGCAACTCTATTTTTTATTAATATATATTAGATATTTTCATTTTTTTTAATTTGCAGATAGTATATAATATAGTTATTAACAAATAATTATATTTATAGGTTTCCAATGTCTGTTGGATTTGGGTCATTCTACGCTCGTCAGGATGCTTTTGCAGAGGATAGTTTCCTCACTCCGGAGAGTTCTCCTCGTAGAGAGGATGCTGAGGAATTCCTAACACCGATCACCGGTGCCAAACGAAAGCTCTCTGAAATTCAACCAGATAGTGATCTGACGCGGAGAGAAAATGAGGCAGTTGAAGAAGGGATCAGAAAGATTCAAAGATTGCCCGATACTCCTGGCAAAACAAAATCGAGCGCCGTGCGCAATTTATCGCAAATCTTTGAGGAAAGCGTTACTGGCGGCCCTAAAAGTCCCGCTAAGGCAAGTGGTCAGCTCGCTCTCTTCTTATCGGGAGCGCCGAATTTAACGGCGGTGCATAAAGCGCTCTATAAGATGGATCAAGAAATTGAGCACAAAGCAGAGGATCTGCCGGGGCCTACTCCTCCGATCAATTACCAGCACATTCTAAAGCCAATCGCAACGGGAGGGAGGGCTTTGGGGTGGCATTTCTGTCCCACAGATCACCCGAATAGAGGGAAATTACAAGATGTTACCTATTCTATAAATGGGGTGTTTTGTGCCTCGTTTTCTTTGTCTCCAGACGCTCCCAAGAAGCGTTCTTCGTTTTTTCCAGAGAGGGTACGTGATCTAACCATGCTGCACAAAATCTTAGGCGATGCTTCTCCGGTTGCATCTTGTAAAAATCGTGTTCTATCCTCTACCAGTCTCGAGGGACTCTATATTGAACGATACCTGGAACGAGGGCACATCACAAAAACGGCGTTTCCCTTATTTTCTTATGAAACTTGGAATGCAGAACAGGAATTTAGGCTTACAGAGAACTACTCTATAACAAGTGGAGAGCTTCTCCAGATCGCAAATGACAACCAGCTGGATCCAAAGTATAGGATGGGTGAGAACGTAGTCCTCGATTTTGGTACGCGTTTACGGGGACTAAATGTTCCCCAGGGGATCTTCTTCGTATTCCCCAGTAATGTTCTGACATACGAATTCTTCGAAGATTAGAGACTCTTTCTCAGTTCTGGTATACTTATTATAAGTAAAAATTTATAAGAGTGCTATTGAGGTGAAATCCATGTCTAGTCGATTTAAGTCGCGTGTAATGAGAGGACTGGCTCGAGTTTGTGACTATGCGCTATTTTGCGTGGGGCTTGGCACGATTGCCCTTTTTCTCCCTTATTTCTATACAACGAGCTTTTTTGTCTTTTTAGCGCTTCTCTTTCCCTTTCTCTGGGCCCCCGTAGAGGCTTGGTTTATCAGCAACTACGCGACGACTCCCGGGAAGGCTCTTTTCGGTATGGAGATTGTAAGGGACGGTTCTGGAGGCAAAATCACATTTGGCGAGGCCTTTAGAAGGGCTTGCTTTCTCTCCAAACGGCCGGGAATTCTCAGAGAGCAAACGCTCTCATTTAGGCGAAAGGTATTTGCAATCCTCACTACAGTATTTTGCGTGTTCCTCGCTCTTGGAGGAGATGCCTTAGCCCAGTGGGGGGCTTCGGGTCTTGTGTATAATCGAGCGAGCACAGAAGGGTGGGTAGAGTACGCCTCGGATGCGGGATTTAAGGTCGCCTTTCCAAAAGATCCCGAGACAGAGAATAAGCAGCTCGTAATCCCCAATTCGGGAACAGTTTTAAACTATGAAGAGGTCACCTCAGATGAGTCGCCAAAGGTACACTATAAGGTGAGCCATATGGTGGTGCCGCGCAAGTGGAAACTCGCTGGAAACGCGACGCTGTTAAAGGGGGCTCTCGATGCACTTGTCAAACATACAGAGGGGGCAGAGCTTGTCAGCAAAGACTTTGTCATGACACACCAGGGACACCGCGCTCTAGACTTTCATATGAAAGCGGAAGGGGAAGAGGTAAAGGGGCGTTTTCTCGTGATCGGAAATACCCTTTATAAACTGACTGTCGAGTATCCCTCTCAGCTCTCTTCTACACAAGATGCCAGTCCCTTCTTCGATTCTTTCGAAGAGACGTGAGATACGGGCTTAATCCAAAATGTGATATTTTTCTTCATGGGGGTAAGAAAGCGGAGCTCGGGATGGTGTACATAGCCCCTCTTGCGCAAAAAGTCCTCCGAGAGAAGGGTCTCTTCCCCCTCTTGTGTGAAAAGGCAGATGTGATTGAAACCTAGATGTTCCACATGAGCTTCCCGCGCATCAAAGAGGTGATGTCCGATCCCGCGCCCTCTATAGGAGTTCAGCAAGAGTGGATCTCCAAAAAAGAAAAAGGCATGGGGATCGAGTCCCTGTTCGACAAAGGGGCGCTCCATCCCCCCGCTGCCTAACATCAGAGGATGCCCTACAGCGCAGCCAATCAGGGTGTTTTCATCAAAGATCAGAACAAAGATCGACTCTTTGTGCATGGAGAGGGCGCGCAAGTAAGCCGCTTCCGTCTCGAGGTTGGAGTCTTCGTAGATCTCCGCGCGCAATTTAGCGACGCTATGCAGGTGGGGTCTAAATCCGCTGCCGGTATACGATCTCACATGAATGTCATGCATACGTCCCTCCCTTCAGTATAGCCACTTTATCTGCAGAGAAAAAAAAGGGGAAGAAAAAATCCCCCCTCTCGCGTATGTTTCTCACAAAAGAGGGGTGCTAATGGCTAAGCTTTATTTTCGGTATGGGACAGTAGGGAGTGCAAAGACGTTGAATTTGCTCGCCGTGGCGCACAACTATCGGCAGCAGGGAAAGAGCATCGTTCTTCTCAAGCCCGCCCTAGATGATCGCTTTGGAAAAGAGTCGATCAAATCGCGCGCAGGGTTGGAGATGTCTGCAGATATTTTGGTCTCAGCTGCTACTGATCTGCTTGCGATCTCATGGGAAGGGGTGAATTGCATCTTAGTCGATGAGGCGCAGTTTTTCTCTGCAAAACACATTGAGCAGCTCAGAGAGCTTACCCTTTCTCAAGGGATTCCCGTCATTTGCTATGGATTGAGAACCGATTTTAGGGGACATCTTTTTGAAGGATCGATGCGTCTCATGGAGCTTGCCGATTCGATTGAAGAGGTGAAGGCGACCTGTCATTATTGCAATCGCAAATCGATCATGAATATTCGGCATGTAAATGGGGTTCCGACGCTCGATGGGCCGTCTGTACTTCTCGGTGCAGAGGAGGCGTACTTTCCGGTGTGCTACCCCTGCTACCAAAGTGAATTGAAAGCAGCTCAGATGGCGTCGCAGACGATCTGATCGCGGTAGCGCTCCATGAGCGCAACCATGAAATGCAGGTTGTGGATTGTAGCGAGGGTCATGTAGGTCATCTCGCTCGCCTTAAAGAGGTGGTGGAGATAAGCTTTAGAGTATCTGGTGCATGTGGGGCAGGGGCAGTCTGCCTCCAATGCGCTGAAATCGGTTGCATGAGCGCTTTTTCCAATTTTCAGGTCGCCCTCTTTGGTGAGCAGGACTCCGTGGCGCGCAGCCCGTGTGGGATAGGAGGAATCAAATGTGTCGATTCCGAGTGGAACGCACGCGGCAATCGACTCCAAATCGCCGATTCCAAGGAGGTGATTGGGCTTTTCTGCAGGCAGTTTGGGCAGGGTCTCTTGTAGCATCTGAAACATCTGCTCCCGCGTTTTTCCCATACTTCCCCCAATCGCAAATCCATCGAAGGGAAGAGCGGTCAAAAAGCGGCAGCTCTCTTCTCTTAAATGGGAGTGGGTGCCTCCGTGAATGACAGCGTACATCGCCTGATTTTGTGGGTTATTAAGGTGCGCTACCAGGGAGCGCTCTTCCCAGCGGTGTGTCCGATCTAATGATCTCTTTAGGTCAGTTTCCTGGATATGGTAGGGAGGGAGCTCATCGAAGGGGATGATGATATCGGCACCGAGATCTTTTTGCGCAGCAATCGAGCTCTCTGGTGTCAGGAGGATCTTCTTCCCATCGCGATAGGAGCGAAAAAGAACCCCTTCTTCTGTGATCTTCAGGACGTGCCCTTCATTCTTTTTATTACCCCGCCCTTTTAGCTCATCGGCTACAGATCCGTAGGCAAGGCTAAAAACCTGAAATCCTCCCGAATCGGTGATGATGGGGAGGGAGCGGTTCATAAATTTGTGAAGCCCTCCCGCCTGGCGCACAACCTCAGTACCGGGTTGCAAAAGAAGGTGGTAGGTATTGCAAAACATGAGCTGGAGCCCAATCTCTTGCACGGTCGCGGTATCTAGGGCTTTTAGGGTGCCGTTTGTGCCGACTCCGACAAATCCGGGCGTATCGATGACTCCATGGGGGGTCGTAATTCTGCCGACTCTGGCACGGGAGCGTTTAGAGGTGTGAAGGCATTCAAATTTAAACCCGGACATGGATCCATCTCTTCGAGGCGTGGACAAGCGGGGTCATCGCTGCGATCACGATCAGTTTGACAAAGAAGCTCACTGCGATGATGTCGAAGAGGTGGGTCACGAGGCCGCCGAGTCCAAGAATCGAAAAGAGAACCGTATCGACGAGTTGTGTCGATGCGAGTGTGAGGTTGCTACGAAGGGTAAAGGAAAGGGATTCCCATTTTTTCTTTAACAGGTTGAAAAGAAGGAGATCGATTTTTTGCACGACGAAAAAGACGGCGATAGAAACGGCAAGGAGGCGGGGGGATGAGGAGAGGATCGTTTCAAAAGCCGACTGGGAGACGTCGAAGAAACTGGGGCGGTAAAGGAGGTGGATCTGCGACATGACGACAAAAAATAGCATCGAAAATAGGCAGATCCAGAGGGTATTTCGCGCAGTCTCTTTTCCAAAATATTCGCGAAGTAGGTTCAATCCTAAGATGCTCCCGATCGCAAAGACATCGCTGCAAGTTGCATGGAGCCCAAAAAATGGCATCTGCTTGAGCACAAATAGGTTAGCGAGAACTGCTTGGAGGGCGACATAGGCAATAAGCGCCTCTTTCCCGAGCCTGAGGGCAACAAAGCCAAAGGCGAGAACGGCAAAAACTTGCGAAAAGAAGATGATCTCATTCATAGGGAGGACCAATTCTAGCTTTTAGGGGGCAATTCTGACAAGCGTAGACAAAGAAGACTTGCGACTTTTTCCTCTAGGTAGGGCTCGATTTCTGGGTAGTTTATTTTTAAGTAGGCGGCAAGCTCTCGGGTTGCAAAATACACCTCCCGTTTATAGTGGAGGGGCTCTTGCATCGATTCTCTGAGGCTGTAGGATCCCGAGTCGATTTCAATTGCACGATTTCCCACAAAGCCGAAGTTGCGATTGCATAGATCCCTGTCGTAAAATCCTTTTTGGCAGCGGGAGAGGATTTGCTCTATGAGTGCATCGATGCAGGCTTTGGCCTCTTCCGGCTGACATCTGGCAAGGTGGGACTCGAGCGGAACTGCTTTTTTTTGCAGGAAGAAGCGGGCGGTATCCAGGTCGATAGAGAAGGGATTGCCGCAGGAATCTGTGAGATGTAAGGTGGTTTGGAGGTGGGTTGTGGGGTTGAGGTGGAGGTAAAGCAGGCCTGTCTCCTCTTTGAGGGCGGTATAGGCTAAATGGATGCTCTGGAACGTGCGGGTAAGGCGAAAATCGCGCATTCCGATGAGACGCCTCATCCAAGGCCACTCGATAGAGAGCCAGGGGTGCTTAGAGAAGGTTCCCGCTTCCGCGCTGTGATCCTCCCGAAAGATCCCTCGGTGGATGTACACCGGGCGGAGGGTGTCGAGTTTAAAGAATTTAATGACTGCTTTTCCACTTGCACTTTCAAAGGCGAAGCATTCGCTACCCGATCCCATGAGGTGGTAGGGCTCTTTGAGGAGCTCTTCCACTTCAGCCATCTCATCGAAAGAAAGGGGCGGGACTTCCCAACGGCTATCCTGCGGAAGGTCATCGCATAGAATTTTTTGGAGGCAGAAGCCTCGGGTCTTCAGCTCGATCCACTGTTGAAGCCCCAGCATGAAAGCTAGAAAGAGGAATATTCGAATCATTAGACGAGGATAATTGCTTTTCCAATTCTTCTTCAAGAAAGGGAATCAGTTCTGCGCTATTTTCTTGGAGCCATTTTTTTAAACTGGCCGTGATGTGAGTCATTTCTTGACGGATCCGCTCCGGGCGAGCGGCATCGGGGTCAAGGGAAAGGGAGCCGAGGTCGATTTGAATCGGCTCATTTTCTAAAAAGCCGTAATTTGTGCGGATGAGGGGGTCATTATCGGCGATCCCAGACTGTGACTTCCATACAAAGAGGTGGATCAGAGAGGAGAGGGCTTGTTTTGTACTTTCGAGATCCCCCTTTGCAAGGAGGGATTGAAGGGAAGGGAAGGCGAGCTGAGCCCGTTTTTGGAGGATGAAACCCAGACCATTGGGATCGATTGGGTGGGCGATTCCCAGACGGTCGATGAGCGTAATTTGGGGAAGAGTTGTGGTCGGTTGCAGATGGGCATAGCAAACGGCTGTCCACTGCGCCATTTTGTCCTTAGCAATCTGGTAACTTTCGAACGTTTGCGCCTGTTTGCTCAAGTAGTAGGAGGCTCTTTGTCTTGCCCAGTGATCCAGAAAGGGGAGGTACGAGAGGGTTTCAAAAAGGGAGATCTTTCGGTTGTACCGGTTATTAAATAGTTTGAGGACGTACTCACCATCTGCAGAGAGAAAGACAAAGCTCTGAAGACCTCTGCCAAAGTAATGGAAGGGCTGAGAAAGAACAGCAGGTGGGGATTCTTCTTTGGCTGCAATCGGGCAATCTTTCGGGAGATTGGATCGAATTTTCGAGATCCGAAATCCACCCGTTTGATGATGGGTAAAGCGCGCGAGACAAAGGGCGGCTACCGCAAAGAGAAGCCAAGAGATGCTATATCTCGTCGCCGATCGCATCGAGCTCCTCCTCGAGAAAGGGGATTAGCATGGGATGTTCCTCTTCGAGCCAGGTTCTGAGCCGGCTTGTGATGTGCATCAGGTCCTCTTTATAGACCTCGGGATGAGATCGCCCTTGATCTCGTCGAAACCGCCCGACATCGATAAAGATCGGGGTTTGACCAATGAATCCTAGGTTGCGATGGAGGCGGGGGTCTTCATCGTAGATCCCTTGTTTGCAGCGCTGGATAATGACATGCATCATCGCATGAAGGGCTCTTCGCGCGGCAAAAAGGTCCTTCTTTTTCATCAGTGCATCGATATGGGAATAGGCAAGTTTCGCCTTTTTCTGCAGGATAAACTCAAATTCTCCTAAATTGAGAACATGGGGGATCTGGAGCTTATCGACAATTGTCACAGAAGGCACTGGGCTTTTTCCCTTATTCAGGTGGATATAGAGGAGTCCAGATAGGTTGGGAAGATCCTCATAGGCAATTTTATAGCTGGCGAAATCCCTTTCGAGTTTGATGCGTCCTTTGGCGAGTTTTCGTTTGCAAAGAGCATTCCAAGGGGTGGGTATCCAGGAAGTGACAAGGGAAGTAAAGGGTTTGCGGAACCTGTGCTTAAAGAACTTGAGGACATATTGCCTGTCATCTGATTCGAATGCATAGCATTGCCCTCCACAGCCGAGATAATGATACGTTTGTGAGAGGATCGCGGCAATCTCTTCTTCCTTTACAGGCGGGGGGATTGAGGAGTCCCAAGCGGGATCATAGGGGAGATCTGAGGAGATCCTAGCAATCGAAAATCCATCGGTTTTGCTTGTGCAGAAGCGGGCTACCAAGAAGGAGAGGAGCCCAAAAAGAGCGCATTTTCCAAACACTTTCAAAAAAGACATGCAAACATTATCCGTTAACTTGGGGAATCTGTGCAACAATTCTGTATAACCACTCTTCCATCTTCCTTCTGAGTCGATCGAGATCTCTCTTTGGTTCCTCCTCCTTTTTAATCGGGGCAACCCTTCCTATGTCAATGAGGAAGGGAGTCCCTTCACAAAAGCCGAAATTGGAGCGGAAGTTTGGATCGCGGTTGCGGATTCCCTTCTGGTGCAAAGAATGCATCAACTCGAGGATCGCTTCGACCCCTTGCTCTGCGCGTATCCTTTCTTTGTTTTGGATCCAGGAGAGGAGCTGCTGGGATGCGATTTCCCCTTTTTTCTGAAGGGCAAAAGGGAGAGATCCCAGATCAATGGTGCTTTCTGTTCCAGTGGCATCAACGAGGGTGAGCTCTTGGTGAGAGGTCGGGATTAAATGGACATAGATGAGACCAGTTTCCGTGGGGATCTTCTCAAAGCAAAGGTGAAATGCCTCTAGGGTGGCATCGATTTTTTTCTTGCGTTTTTTCTCTTTGAAGTAACGCACCAGAGGGATTCGTAGAGCCCAGGCAGGATAACACAGGGGTTTATTGCGCACCAGTTTCAGGATGTAATTTCCATCGGCGCTCTGATAGGCGAGGCATTGTCCTCCACTTCCCAAAAAGGTGTAGGGCTGCTCGAAGTAATTCGGCAATGTTCCCATTTCAATAGGAGTGGTTGGAGAAAAAGTCACATAGGGAAGCTCATCTGGCGGATGGCCTGAGTAGAAAAGAAGGGCTAATGGAAGCAGGAGCCAAATCTTTTTCAAAGGGGAAGAGCCTCAACTAGGGGAGGGTAATTTTGGGAAAGCCACTGACGAAAATTGTCTGTGATGCGAAGGATCTCATCCCGCTTCATTGCGGGGCTCATCTCTTCGCTGCGGTAGCGGAACCTTCCAACATCGATTTGGACAGCCTGTGTTCCTAGAAAACCAAAATTCGAATTGAGATCGGGGTCTTTATCAAAGATCCCTTTTTCTACACGCTGGGTCAAAAGAGAGACGAGGCTGGTAATTGCCCCTTTTGCAGCTTCAAGCCCCTGTGTATCGACGATTTTTTCAATGCCGGGATAGACAAGATCTGCCTTTTTCTGCACGAGAAACTGCATCTTGTCGAGCGAAACTCTGTGCTCAATGCCGATTTTATCGACTAGAGTCAGTGTTTTATTCAGCATAGCGGTTTGATTGAGGTGGAGATAGATCAGCCCCGTTTCCTCACGCATCTCATGGAATGCGATCTTGTAGCTTTCGAAATCTTTGCGCAGCTCCTCTTGCTTTTCGAGAAGCTTATCCACAAAGTAGGCTTGATAGCAAAAAGGGAGGGAGAGTTTGGTGAGCCAAAGTGGCGGAAGAAGGTGGTAGAGGCGGAAAAACTTGATCACCGTCTTGCCATCTTCAGAGAGAAAGACATAGGATTGGGCTCCCTTGGCCAGGTAGTGGTAGGGCTGATCGAAAAGGGTTGTGTCGCACATTTCTTCAACGTCCCAATCGGGATTAGCCGTCAGCTCAGATTGAATTTTATAGAGGGCAAATCCATCCGTTTTGCTGTAGCAAAAGCGTTTGAGAAAGATGGCAGCTAGAATAAGCGCGCAGATTTTGAGGGCCGTTTTCATGGAGATGAGCTTAGCCAACTAGTCCCCCTCTAGTCAAGAGAGATTGCCCCCAAATTCCCTCTTCCTATAGAATCCACTATAAAGGAATCATTTGATGGAAGAGGGTGCCGCGTACCCGTATTGGAAAAGAGTGTTGTCGCAGCTTGGATTTTTGGTGGCAATTGGGGAGTATATCACCCTAATTGGCTCTGTGATCAAGGCAACGCTGAGACGTCCACCTGCATTTATTCTCATTCTTCAGCAGCTTTATGACATCGGCGTGGCTTCTTTGCCCGTTGTGGCATTCACAGGGTTTTCTACAGGACTTGTCCTTGCAGCGCAGTCGGTTTATCAGCTCTCAGATAAGGGGCTTGCCTCGGTGACGGGCCTGATGGTCGCCAAGGCGATGATGACAGAACTGGGGCCTGTTCTTACAGCGTTTATGGTCACAGGGCGCGTCGGTGCGGCAATGTGCGCCGAGCTGGGTACGATGCGGGTGACAGAGCAAGTGGAAGCGCTCCAGTCGATGGCGGTCAATCCGAATCGGTATCTGCTGGCACCCCGTTTTATCTCAGGGATTTTAATGATGCCTCTACTGACCGTCTTTAGCGTCGTTATGGGGGTTTTAGGGGGGTATTTGATCGCTGTCTACTATTTCGGCATGGCGCCCAACACGTACATGGATCCGATCCCTCTGCAGACGACCTACTTCGATTTTTTTACTGGCGTGATCAAGGGACTTGTTTTTGGGATGATCATCATGACAGTTGCTTGCTTTAAAGGGATGCGTACAAGTGGGGGAGCTGCAGGTGTCGGCCGTTCCACCACAAGTAGTGTGGTCATTACCTATTGCCTCGTATTGCTGATCAACTTCTTTATGACAGTGGCGCTTAACGTCCTTCACGACAAGCTCTCGAGGTGGTTGTGATTACGCTGCGCAATTTGTGGAAGAAGTTTGGGAAGATGGAAGTGCTCAGAGGGCTTAACCTCGACATTAAGGAGGAGGAGACCCTCGTCATTTTAGGTCCTTCTGGAATTGGCAAGAGTGTGCTTTTAAAGCATATTATCGGACTTTTAAAGCCCGATGAAGGGACAATCGACATCGATGGCGTGCGGATTACCGATCTAAGCGGAGCAGAACTATTAAACGCCGTGCACGATATGGGGATGCTCTTTCAAGGAGCCGCTCTTTTCGACTCGATGAATGTCGAGGAAAATACCGCTTTCTACCTCAAGCAGCATGGGGATCCTCGCTTAGATAAATGGCTTTCCAAGTCAGAGATTGCCGATCGAGTTGACTATGCCCTTAAACTGGTTGGACTCGAGGGGACACAGAAGAAAATGCCATCTGAGCTCTCGGGAGGGATGCGCAAACGCGCCGCTTTTGCCCGCCTGATTGTCTACCGGCCAAAAATCGTGCTCTATGATGAGCCGACCACGGGACTCGATCCCATCATCGCGATGCAGATCAATGAGCTCATTGTCAAAACGCGCGAAGAGCTCAAGGCGACGAGCGTCGTCGTGACACATGATATGTTTTCCGCTCTCTACGTGGGAGATCGATTGGCACTCATTCGCGATGGGAAGATCGCCCATGAGGCCGATCCCGATGACTTTTTGAAAATCGATGACCCTCTGATTAAATTTTTACATTGCACGATCTCTCAAGATCCGCGCCAGCTAAAGGAGAAAAACCACCATGGGTGAACAGACCAGAAACATGTTTATCGGCGCTTTTGTCATTGGGGCATGTGCTGTCATCGTGTGGATTATCCTCTTCTTAAAGCCAGGCGTGGGCGATGGAAAGCAGACTCTCTATGTCCGTTTTTCCAATATCAACCGGATCAACATTGGCACTCGTGTCCTTTTCGCAGGTAAACCTGTCGGTGAAGTGGTTGCCATTGAAGAGATTTACGATGCGCGTCAAAAGCCCTCTGTTGACCTCCTCGGCCAGATCTACACCTACCAGCTCGTACTGAAAGTCGACTCGAAGGTCAAGGTCTACGACACCGACGAGATCACCATCCAAACCTCTGGTCTTCTCGGGGAGAAATCGATCGCGATTATTCCAGAGAAAGCCCCTAAAGGGGTGACCGCCAAGCAGATCACCAACCAGCCGATGTATGCGGAGTCGGTCGACCCGCTGGAAAACGTCCTCTATGAGCTCTCCGACCTGGCTTCCGATATGCAAAAGACCTTTCAGCAGGCAACTGCTTGGCTGGAAAAGCATGGAGAAGAGGTGGCAGGCTCGATCCGCTCCTTTGGAGGAGCGATGGATGAGGTCAGAACGGCGACCCATTCGCTCAACGAACAGCAAATTGTTCAAGAGGTAAAGATTGCGGTTCAAAACTTCTCCGATACGGTCTGCGATGTGCAAGATGCCCTCGCAAAGCTTGATGAAGGAGAGGTCTTTGATAATGCTGGAATTGTGATGAAGAACTTTAGAGGCGCTTCAGAAAACATCGATCTCATCACTTCGAAAATCGCCTCGGGCCAGGGGACCCTTGGTCGGATTGTCGAAGGGGATGATCTCTATCTACGCGTGAATGCTGTGATGAGCAAAATCGACACGTTGATGAACGATATCAACCACTATGGGATCCTCTTTCACCTCAATAAGAGTTGGCAACGGGAACGAACCCAAAAGATCACCGCTCTCAATGCGCTTGATACACCGATGGGCTTTAGGAGCTATTTTGAAAAAGAGGTTGATCAGATCAACACCGCGATGTCGCGCCTTGGCATGCTCGTTGAAAAAGCCCAAGATAGCAAGGAGCGCGAAGCGATCTTTGGAGATAGCAAATTTCGCAAAGATTTTGCAGAGCTCCTAAGGCAAGCCGACGAGCTTTCGAGCAACTTGAAGCTCTACAACCAGCAGCTCACACAGGCAATGCAATAATATGGACCCGATTCCTTATTCTCAGCTCGGCAAGGGCTCACTTCTCATCGCAAGTCCTGAGGCCGATATGGGTCCCTTTTTCCGCAGTGTAGTCCTTCTCTGCGAGCATAGCTTGGGGGGATCCTTTGGGCTGATCATCAACAAGGCGCTCGATATCGAGCTTCCCGAAGAGATGCTCAACCTCAAGGAATCGGAAAATCCCAATGTCGCCATGCGCTCTGGAGGGCCTATCCAGCCCAACCAGATGATGCTCCTGCACTCCTCAGATAAGATCGCCGAGCAGACGTTAAAACTCTGCGAGGGGGTCTACCTCGGGGGAGATCTCCAGTTCCTCCAGGAGGCGATCAGTGAGCGGGGCGGTCCTGCGCTCCGCCTTTGCTTTGGCTATTGTGGCTGGGGAGCGGGTGAGCTCGAAAGGGAGTTCCTTTCAGGCGACTGGTTTTTGCACCCCGGATCGGCCAAGTACGTCTTCGAGACTCCTCCTGAAAAAGTGTGGCAAACCGTCCTGCGCGATATGGGCGGAAAGTATGCAACACTCTCCATGATCCCCGAAGACCTCAGCTTAAATTAGCTTCCGATATATTGCAGATCTCAAGTAGGATCTTCGCTATGGCAGTTGTATTTGGCTCACATCATCAGATGGTACCCGGTGTTTCGCCCATCCACGACTTGGCAACACGTGAGAATCTGCAAAGCGCAATTGGGACGCATGGCAAAGAGGTCTTTTCCTGTAAATTCAAGAATGGTCTTCATACGTATAGCCCAGCCCAGTGCGCTGTGTTTCTGCGCGATAAAGAGGCATTTCGCAAGCTAGCGGAGCTTAGCGGAGCCAAAGAATATCTTTCTGAATGCACAGATATTCTGATCGATGGGGAATCTGTATTGAAACACATCATAGGGGAAAAAACGGAAAGCCTCGTGCATTTTTACTTTGAGATTTGTCCGATGGCCGATATCGATGTAGAGATGCTTGAGCTGTTAATTGACCACCTCGACGATCCGCTTACTGTAGCATCGAATACGGGATACACGATATTTCCGGCGGTCATTGAGAAGTGGGTCGAAGAGAAGAGCCAACGGTGGGAGATTATCGAGATCCTACTAAAGAGGCAAATCCCCGCAGGTTCAGCTTTTAGCCATTTGAAGCGCTGTCTTGAATTAAGTGATGGGAAAACTCCTTTTGCAACGCTTACCTCTTATATCGACCTCCATCAAAAATACTATCCTTCTATCGATCTCCGCCTGACGCGAGAAGAGTTTGTCATGTTTGTCAAAAAAGAGGGTGTGGAGAACTTCTCGAAGGAGTCGTTAAAGTCGATTTTCTCCAAGATGACCGGAAGCGACTCGAATATCCTATTTGAGAGGACCTGTGAAGCGATTATCCCGCTTCTTTAATCTTGACGTTTTGGAAGAAGGGGAGGCTGTAGAGCTTGCCCAAGGTCTCGGTGATCTGGCTGTGGTGGGCTTCGAGCTCGCCCGCAACGACCTCCATCGCACTGATGGTCCGGTTGATCCTCTGCAGATCGATTGCCCTTTCTCTTAGACTGAGAGAGGGCGCATAGAGCATCCAATGGATGAACCCCTTCTCTTCAGAATTCCAGGGGGAGGCGTCATTCGTCATCCGGAGGAATGCGAACATCTCGGTTGCTTGCGCAGCTCCAATGTCGATCCCATCTTTGCAGGTAAAGCTGATCAGATCGGGCTTAAATAACTCGATGAACTTGAGGATAAAGAGCTGATAGAAGATCTCGATGAAATCGAGCCGGTTTTTTCGCAATAGGTGTTCTTTGCCTCCAAAGAAGAGGGTGTGGATCATGCGAAAGCTCTGATCTAAGAAGTCGGTGAGCTCTTCCTTGGTAAGGAGTGGGGGGATGCTAAAACCGCACTGCTCGCCCCCTAAGATTTGCTCCCTAAACTGCTCCATAAAGGCCTGGGCATCGGTGAGGTGGAGGTAGGTGGAGATCTGCAGATAGAAATCGGAGTGTTTTGCAAGCGAGAGGATCAGAAACATCTTGGAAAATTCAGTCCGTTTTTGGAGGTCATCGAGCGCTTGGCACCTTGCATGCTCGCGCCACGAAGTGCGCTCTTGCAAATCGATGAGAAGATGGCGCTGATTTCTCTTTTCTGAGGAGATCGACCTTAAAAAAGCGGTAAATTCGCCAACTACAGAGGCCTTGTCGATGATTTCTTGCGCGGTTGGGCAGGGAAGGCGGATGCAGGTCAGGTGCATCTCATCCCCCACTGCCGTAAAGAGCTGGCAGGGGAGATTTTCTTGCGCTAGGGGATCGAACTTATGTCCAGGAACCTCTTCGCGCATCACATCGAGGGTTTTCATCAAGGGCCCATTCGGATACTGCTTGAGTAGATGGCGGATATGCTCATCTTCATCGAGGAGTGTATTCCAGAGGGCGAGAGGGCTTTTTTTCTGACTCTCCGTTTTGCTCCCTTTGCCTCCCCGTTCAATGAGGGCGTGAATAAACTGGACCGTTTCCTGCTTCGAGCCTGTTCTCATGAACAAGGAAGCGCTCAAGATATGGGCGATGCGGAAGAGCGTATAGAGAAAGCGATTGCCCGAATCGGGGGGATAGGCGACATAACGTCTATATTCCTGAGAGGAAAAGGCAATTCTAAGGTAGTGCTGGAAATCGGCAAAATAGAGCAGAGCGCTTTTGCCTCCCGTATTTTGCATCAGATTGCGTGGGTTTGCAGCCAGCATCAGCGCCATGAGGGATTTGTTGATTGCGGAGGCAAACTCCATCTCTCGATATTTTAGGGCATCTTTATAGAAGTCATCGATATAAGGGGAAACGGTCTTTAAGATCTCCTTGGCTGTGGCGTGAAGATCCTTATCCTGAAGGACTTTGATTCGCAAGAAGGGGTCTTCTCCTGTGGGGTCGCCTAGGAGTGCATCGAACTGCCCGACCAGCCGGATATGGCGGAGTAGATCTTGGTGAAGGAAAGGGCGCCCATCCTCTCTTTTGATGAAAAAGAGCTCATATTCCTTATCTCGGCGTACCGTCTCAAGATCGCGGAGCCCCTGCTTTTCTGTATCGAGAAAGGGCGCTTCCGCTTGGGCTTCCTCCTGTTCGGGAACTTTTAGGAAGCGGGAGAGCACTTTGTGCTGGTAGAAATGCTCAAGGTCTTTGAATTCTTTTAGCTCGGAGACGCTCGCGGTCTTCCCCTTAAAGAGCCCGGTATACTGATCGACTTTACGGGCAGCTTCCTTTACAAGCTGCATGATGGCGTGGAGCGCATGTTGGGTGTCGGTTGCGTCCAGCTGTCCCTTGTCCTTCGCGTGGAGCTCCTTTAAGTAGTTGAGGATCACGCGAAAGGTCTCTTTGATCCGTTCCTGATTGTAAAGGTAGTATTCAGGGTCATGCCAGGAAAGGGTATGGATCTGCTCCTGGATTTCCTCTTCAGTCAGCTCTCGGGGCTTTTCTTTGCTCTGAGGTAGGGAGAGGTCGAGCTCTGCCATGTAGGAGAGGTTATCTACCGCCTCCATGACGGAGAGCTCACCTTGAGGACCCTTGGGAGTTTTGCGAATCAGCATATAATTACCTAATTAATTTTATTATTATAAAATAAGATTAATTAATCAAATAAATAATATAATAAAAGTAATTAAATATATGTAAATTATTGATTTTTAATAAACAGCGAGGAGGGGGTGTCTGCAATTTTTTGTATACAAATAGTCCCTAAGAGTGTAGACAGAACTTTAACCTTTAAGGTGAGTAGACATGATGCGACACGCTCTGATTTGCACATTGATTACAACGGTTCTTGGAACGGGCTTTGCAGCCTCTCTCTCAGATGAGCCAGCCAACACGCAAGGGATTCAAATCGTTCCCGTCAATCCCAGCCCCGATCCCAATGAGGTGAGCTTAAAGGTGCTCTTTCCCAAGTATGATGAGGTCAAAACAGATTCTCCAGTTCAAGGGCAGCTGCGTCTAGAGGGTTATGCGCTTGGAGTGGATACAGAGATGCCAAGAGAGCGGGAGATCTGGAATGATCCGGAAGGGCAGAGTCTTCATATTTTTATCGACAACCAGCCCTATTTTGCTGTAAACGAGGCGCTGATCGATGCGCTTGACGATGTGCAAGACTACTTTGTGCAGACCGCAGAGTTTGAAATCCCCTTTAAACTCCAGCCGGGCATGCATGTGATCCGCGCCTTTCCCGTCCGTTCGTTTAATGAAAGCGTGAAATCGGATAGGGCGTTTGCAGCGAGCGTTTTCTACTACCAGGAAAAGAAAGACAATCCTGCAGTGGATCTGACCAAACCCTATCTTACTTACAATGAGCCGCAGGGAGAATATAGTTTCGACAAGAAGCCCATTCTACTCGACTTTTATCTATGCAACTGCGACTTATCGAAGGATGGATATAAGGTGCGCTTTAGTATCGATAATGAAGTACAGCGGATGATCACTACGTGGCAGCCCTACTACATCTACGGGCTTAAAAAGGGGATGCATCGGATCCGGCTCGAATTGCTCGGACCCGATAATAAAGCCGTTCCCGGCCCGTTCAACGACGTGCAGAGAACGATCGTTATCAAATAGTTATGCCCCGCGGGCTTTTGCTTCGAGAAGGCGGCTTGCGGCCATATTAACCTCTTGGCTACAGCTGCTTAACTGCCCTCTTGCCGATTGGATGCCAGAGATGACAATCTGCTGCAAGTTTTGCCTTCTTGCTTCAAGGCCTGTGGCATGGCTTCTATAAAAGCTGTCAACAGGGGCCTGGAGGCCATTGAAGAGCTTCGAAGAAGTTTCGCAAGTTTGGCGGAGGAATTCGTTGTCTCTTAGTTTTTCCCAAATGTCAGCGGGGATCTTTGCAGGGTCCCCCTTCGTGATGAGGGTGCCTGTCACTGCAAGGCTTGCCCCAAGGCCTGTTAGGCAGAGGGTAGACCATGCTTGCCAGCGCTGCTGATTGCTCAGGTCGTTTGTCATCTTTTCAAAGCGCTCGAGATCATTGCGCAGTTGTGTCCAGAGGTTATTTTGGTAGCCTGAGAGAAGAGAGGAGATCTCATTCATGCTGCTGAGAACTTGTGTCAGTGGATTTGTCATAGTATCACCTAGTTACGGATGAGTTGAGTGGTCGATCGCATCGAGTTTTGCAAAGACTTCTTTATACGGGATTTGATGGCGCCAAATTCGCGCAAGCTCCCTTCAATCTCTTTCGAGAGGTTATCGAAAAAGGTCTGGTTTACAGTGAGCTTTGCCTCAATTTCAGCAAGGTCTGCCTTACTAAAGAGGAGGCGCGCGTCGGCCACCCCTTTTCCAAAGCCGGTTACTGCTCCAAAGATGGTCAGAGCTGCCTCAGCGAGAAAGACGGCTTTTGCCGCAAAGGAGACAGAGCCCGATGCAACGCTGTGGACTGAGCCGACCAGTCCAACGGCGCCAGCGAGGATCCCGACTGCTGCGGGGAGGAATATTTTGAGTCTTCTTTCGTAGTCCTCATTGTCTTGGGCGATCTGCTTTGCGATATAGTCCCAGGCGCCGCATTCAGAAAGGGCAAAGCTCGTAAGCGAAAGGATGCCGGAAACGAGCATGGCGCCCCCAACAAGTACGCTGGCCCCTGAGGAGATGAGAGAGACGCCAAAGATGACGGAGAAAGCAGAGAGCAGAGAGGTCGCAATTTTTGACAGCGTGCTCCAGAAGTTGCTGCTGGAGGCGCGCTCAGCTGCCTCTTTTAATTTTTGTATCTGTTCAGCAGAAATCGCTTTCACGCGCTCTTTGACCCCATCGACTCGTACAGAATAGGTCGAAAGGATCGATTTTGAGAGTTGATTTAGTTCACCGGAGGCCGCAAGGAGGCGCCATTCGATATTTGAAGTGCGCTGCACCTTATCTGGGGGAACGAGCTCTGGGCGGGAAAAGGTGTAGGGAGTGGAATCTTTCTGCACAGCTTGAGGTCCCTCCAGTGCTAGGGGAGAGTAGGAGGGTGCAGAACTGAGGTGGTTAAGCGCATGCAGCATGGTTTCTCCTGAGAAGGTCGATCCTTTCATAGAGGGGGTCTGTTTCATGGCATAAGCTCAGCGCCGCGTCGATTGCTTTAAGAGCGTCTGTAGTCTCTCCCATATGGATCAGGCACTCAGCAGCATGGAAGTGGGGGATGGGATCTCCTTCCTGCAGCAGAGCAGCCAGGCTCCAGGCGTGTAGGGCGGCCTCGTAAGCTTTTGTCATCTGTTTAGAGCTCGCTAAAGCGCGCCAGTATTCATGCGTAAAGGGCTCGGAGAGCACAAGCTGAGTAAAAATCTGAGCGGCTTGGCGGTACTCCTCTCTTTCATAGTGTTCATAGCCAAGCGCGTAGAGCCTGCGCTCCTCCTCTGAGGAGAGAGGAGTGATCTCGCTGGAGTCAATTGCTAAGATTTTGCGTATGTAGGAGAGAAAATCTTCAGTCATCGGTTTTTTATTGTCTTGTTTTACGATTGATCGACGCAAGAAAATCTGCGGCTTCCTTCTGCATTTGGCGCATCGCTTCAGTTAGCTGCGCTCTGTCATCAAATGCGGGATTGATTTTTGTGGTCATGAGCCCATTCAGTTCTGTGGTGTCTTGTCTGAGCTGGGCATCTAGACCTTGGAGAACTGTGTCGATCTCCTGAACGGAATGAAATGCGTAGGTTGCACCATTTTCAAAAATCGCCGGATTGCGCGCATGGATCTGATCGATCCAGGAGCGGGTCTCCACATCTCCGCTGAAGTCGACGAAGTTTTTAAAGTTACCTTGCGCATGGGAGAGTCGGTTAGTGAGATTGTCGATTACTTGGCAATTGGCTTTAATCGCATTCATCTGCTCGATGTGCTCTTGAATCTTTTCATCAATACGATTCAGCCCCTGATCACAAGCCTGAACGCCGATGAGTCCTAAATTGTAGTCTAACATGTTCTCCTACCTCATTTGCGGAAGTATGTTAGCAAAGTAGGAAATAAATTAGTAGCTTTTTGTCCACTTGAGAGTGAACTTGCCCTCCTCATCTTCTTGTGTTTCTGCTTGGAACACAAACCCGTGGGGAAGTTCGACCTCGACGATCACCTGACTGCTCGTTGCGCTCTGGGAGAGGGTGATGAGCACGCCGCGGGTGAGGTATTTGCCGATTTGCAAGGCGATTTGATCGGAGCCGGGACTTGCCGAGACAATCGTGAGGCGATCGATTCCGATGCTTTTGCGAATGGCTTCCAACACATCGGGCCCTGCGCCTCCAGAGAGGCTAACGAGCGCGTTGGCGAGTTGGATTGCCTCAGGATGGGAGATGTCGGCAATATCCTTGTTGAAGAGAATCCGCGCTAGGATTGAGCTTGTGGGAAGATGGGGATTCGATTGGAATTGGAGCTGGGGCTTTTTGAGTGGTCCGCGGAGCATCGCGGTAATCATCACATCGGAAAGGGTGAGGGTTCCTTGCAAGTTGAGGTAGGCTCCTGCAGGTTTATCGCTAAACGTGATCTCTCCTTCGCTTAATTTGAAGATTTTGCCGAAGAAGAGGTATTCCCCTTTGATGAGCTTCAAAGAGCCATTTGCCGCGATGTTTCTATCGGTGCCTGTGAGGTGTAAATGTCCCTGGAGCTCTGCATTCAGCCCTCTGCCTTGTGCATATACCTTGTCGTCAGCCGTGAGCTCAACATCGATATGGAAGCGGAACTCAGGGATAGAGGTCAGGGCGCTCGATTGGAGATGGGGTGGGGGATGGATATAGGTAACGGGAAGGGAGGGGACTTCATAAGGGAGGCTTTCGTCAAGGTGGATGATCGCCTCATCGATGAGTAGGTTCCCCTCAGCTAGGGCACTTTCCGTTGTTCCTGTAAAGTAAAGAGGGCCGGTAAAGTCGCAGTCGATCATATCGAAACCCAGCGTATGGAGATGATCGAGCTCTGCTTCAAATGCGTAGGGGAAATGTGCGCCCGGAAGGAGGGAGATCTGCCCTGTCCCAGATAGGGTTCCCTTGTCGTGATCGGAGGCGGAAAGAGAAAGCAGGTGCAAGGTATCATTTTGCGCTTCCAAAGCGGCATGGATCTCTCGTAGCGAAGTGCCTGTAAAGTAGTTGTCATACGTGCCATTTTCCCAATCGAGTTTTCCTAGGAGTGCGGGATGGGAAAGTGTTTTGGAGAGAAAGAGGCGGCAAGAAACGAGGCCCGTTGCATGATTTGTGCCGAGATTGACAAAATCGAAGAGGTCTTCGAGTTTCCCCTCAGCGATGAGTTCTGCAGAGATGGGTTCCTCTTTGCTTAGTGTGATTTGTAGGGGAAAGGTTTGGTAATCTATCGGAAGAGAGGCGGTTGAGTCGAGAAACTGCCCATCAATTGCCTCCAGCGAACTATGAATTTGGAGCCTATTATGGTCGAGATGGGCCTGCAGAGACCCTTTTGCTCTAAAGGGCTCTTGTTTACCAAAATGGAGAACGCCTGCCTCTTCGAGAACGGCATTGCATGTTCCTTCGCAATAATCTGGAGAAGCTTCTAAATAGCCGTTAATCGAGGTATACCCCTTGAGAGTAAAACGGGGATAGACGCAGCTGAGGATTTCCAGAGGAAAATGGGTTAATTGCCACTTGCTCGTTGTGCGTACCGGATTCATTTCAAAGGTTGTAAATAAGTGGCCAGCTCCAATAGAAAAATCGACGGGGGAGAGATTGCAAAATTGGGCGCCCCATTCTAAAAGGGCGGGATAGTCGAGGGCGAAGGGGACCTCCGCAAGGGTCCCTTTTAGTTCTACGAGTTCAAGGGAGAGGAGCTCTTCATCGTTTTCTAAGAATCCTTTGGCAACACAGGTAAAGGGGCTTTCGATTTTTCCCTCAGCACTTAAGTAGAAGGGGTAATGGATCTCTCCCGATCGCGTGCCAAAGACGAGGCGATCGACCATCATGTTAGGGAAATAGAGCTTTTCACCGAGGACATTTAGGTACCCTTCTCTGCCGATCTTTTCCGTGGAGAGGTAGAGCGAGTCGGCGAGATACTCTTGGAATCGCAAATTCGTGCCTCTCAAGGTGCAATGCATGGCTTGCTCTTCACGGCGTGAGCTCAGCATGCACTCCGCTGCAAGGCTTCCGTCGATGGTCTTGTCTTGAAATAGGCTCTCTAGATGATCTAGGTGAGCGATCTCCAAGCGAACAACTCCATCGAGAAGACCGCCTTGCATTGCGTAGGCTAGGTCTCCTTCGATTTTTCCGCTCGGCAGACGGAGCAGAAAATCTTCCACTTTTGCAGTAACGGGCGAGTAAGAAAACGCAAATCGGTTTTCCAAGGGGATTTTTCCCTCAGTGCAGAGCTGAAACTGCCCACTTGTTGCGATCTCTCCGATATGTGCCTTGATGACCGCTTCACCGCTCTTTGCGTTAAACGAGTGGATCGAGAGATCTTGCAAAGCGAGAGAGCCTTTGAGATCCCGATCCCGATAGAGGAGTTTTCCATCGATTCCTCCCCGAAGAGGAAGGTGTCCATTGAAGGAGAGATCGGGAAGAGAAAAGGAGAGGATGGCCTCGCTCTCTATAAGAGGAAAGGCTAAAAGACCTTGCCCTTTAAGAGAGAGCGTTTCGCTCTCGAGCTTACATTTGTGTACGACAAAAGTGTTAAGAGAGGGAAGCGCAAAAGTTCCGAGCAGTTTCCAGTTCCCATTAAGCAAAGTCATCTCCGGGACCTCTGCCTGCCAGAGAAGGGCTTTCATTTCCCCTTCTAACGGGTGGCTTTGCACCTTTTCCCCTAAGAGTAGCCCCTCAAATGCATCCCACGATCCAGAAAGCGATCCGCTTAAATCCAGAGAGCTTGGACTCTGATAAAGACGCGCATGTAGGTCTGCTTCGAATTGATTGCGCGTGTGACTTCCACTTGATCGGAGTGTGATCGAAGAGGGGGTTTGATCGAGTGAGGTCAGCGTGCATTCCCCTCCGAATCCTCTCAAATACCTCTGGAGAAAGACCTTGGCTTGTAAGGAGGTAGCAAGCGCACAGGAAGGATGCCGGATGATGCACTGATCGATGGTCAGGTGATTGATTTTAAGATTCCAGGGTACATAGGGCAGCGCTTCCCTTAACTCTTCTAAAGAGGGGAGGGGCGTCTCATCTAGAATGACAGCGGCTTTTTCAATGTGGAGGTAGTTGATGCCGATCGTTCCCCGCAGAAGCGGCAGAGCGGCAAATCGCAACTTGATCTCGGTAAGCTCTAGTCCCTCGCAACCTGCATGATCAATGACCCATGTAAAGGGAAACTGTCCATGAATCTCCCCGATATCGACATCGATACCGCGCTCTTTAAGTGCATGGATCGCCCAAGTGCGGATTTGCTCTTTTGCCCATTTGGTTTGAAACACTGCAAAAAGGGCGCAAAGAGCAAGGGCAATACAAAGGCAAGCGACGATCAGGTAGCGGACGAGTTTGAGAACAACCATCCCCTGAGCATAGCATACTGAGATCACTTCTTGGAAGGCGGAATTTTAACCCCTGGCTTCCAGGTGTTTTTTGCCTTGAGCGATGATCTCTTCTGCCTTTCGGTCGCTTTCCAACATCTCTTTGATCACTGCATCGACCATTTCTGAGTTGATGACAATGTCCATGCCGAGTTGTTTCGCCTGATCGGTTACCTGGGTTTTTAGAGCGGGAATGAGGTAATGGGAGAGGAATAAAAAGCGCTTTAGCTCTTTATTTGGACTAAATTTGGCTACTTTTAGAATAGTCTGGTCAGATAGCCTTTCCGCATCATCTAAAGCCTTTCTCGTTTTAGAAAAGGTCATTCTAAGAGCATTTTCCTTTTCGAGCTCTTTTTCCAATTCTATAAGAGCATTCTCTAGGGCCCGGATCTGATTGTGGTAGGAGGAATTATCATAGGGAAGCGCTCCTTTTACAGCAGGTTTAAATAGCTCTTGTAGCTCTCTTTGCTTCCCTTCTATTTTCTCTTCTAGAATGGATTTCTGAGAACTCGAGACGCGCTGGATGCAGTTCGATAGGACTTTAAGCGAGGCAGCGGGTTGAGGGAGAGCATTTGAAAAGGCTTTTTCTGTTTTTTCAAGCAGAGTCGTTAAAACATTCTCTTCTAAAATTGCCAAGGGAGCTTGCTGTGCGACTGTGCTATTTAGAATATCGAGGGTTTCGTTAGAGGTCGCATGATCCACTGAGATCCGCTGGAATCTACGGGCAAATGCAGGGTTGTTGGCATAAATGTCCCGATAATATTCCAGCTCTGTTGTCATGCCAATACAATAGGGCAAATTGTCTTGACCTGGATCGAGTAGGGTTTTCATCTGGTCACCAAGGGCAGATCCCTCTTTAACTTGGCATGCGAGGTGAATCTCATCAAACACGAGAATAATATTCTCCCTATGGCGGCCCATTGCATCGCTCAGTTTTTTGAGATATTTCGAATTTTCATAAATGTTCGCTGTGTTGATATAGAAGACTTGTTTTCCTGCAAGCTCAGGATAATCGCCCCGCTCAACTGCCTTTGCAAATGCTTTGACGGATTCTGTTTTTCCAACACCCGATGGACCGATGAGCAACGGGTGGGATTTGAGTTTCTTACCTGCGGTTAGGGATTGCGCAATCTGATCGCAGATCGATTTGCGGCCACTTCCCCCTTCGAGTGTTCCTTGTTGGATCATCCGCGTCCAATTCTGTGCCTTAGGCAGGGCAGAGGGGGCCCGCTTGATTTCTGGATAGATCAGCCCTACGCTAATGAGGGTGATCATGATCCCCGTCAGGATCAACATGCCGAGCCCTGGCCCAAACATTGGAAAACAAATCATGCTTAATCCAGAAAATATGCCCGCTAATATGAACACTTGTATGAACACATCTGGATCGCCTTTAGATGAAGGAGTGAAAAGAGATTTTAAGCTGATAAAGGTCATGAGGTTATCGAGCGCGATCATCAATGCGTCAAAGGCTTGGGTCAATCGGGCGCGTAGGGAAGGAGGCAATTTCTCTTTTTCTATTTCAATGCGTTTTTTTGCATCCCTCAGCATGTCTTTAGCTGTTGTCAGCGCATCCACGTGAGAGGGGTACTTTATCCGTACAGCATCTTGTAGCTTTTCTAAGGGTAAGTGCTCTAATAGAGCGTCCACCGTTTTTATCGAGTCCATTGACTGGGCCAATCTAAGCGCTTCCCTTTCTAACATTTTCTCTATATCGATTGCGCTTGGCTGTTTTATCTGTGGATTGGTAGGCGTAGCAGATGCCGGCAGGGTCAGATGATGCAATCTCTGAGCAGTTTGAGAATTAGCCGCAATGTGATGGGTGTGGGTTTCTGGTAAAAAAGAAGGCAAGACTTTTGACACACAATCTCCCGTTTTTTATTAAATTAACGGTAATGATACATTGTCGTTAATTACAAATAAAGGGAAATTGTTTGTTTAATTATAAAAATAAATAAGAAGTTGATTTATTAAAAAATTTACTTTTTATGACCTTCTATGGGTTTGACGAGGAACCCGTTACAGCCACACCGTTCGCATTCGGTGGGGCAGTAGTAGTGGCAATAGGTGCATTTATTGCAGATCCAGAGGGAGTCGACATCAGAGAATTTATGGATGGTGATGTAAAGCCCTGAGCCATCTGAGTAGAGAACGGAGAGGGGGATCTCGTCTCCACGGAATTCTTCAATTACAATTCTACCCCCTTCGATGTGCACTTTATCGGGATTAAAAAAGATTTTCTCCTCTTCCACCCGCTCAATTGCTGTCTGTGCATGGTAAAAGAATTCTTTTAGGGTAAAAGTGGTCTCATCGGCACGCAAGGAGGAAAGCAGTATAAATCCCAGTAGCAAGTAAACACGCATTTTTAGCACCTTCGGAGAGAGTCTCTGAAGGGATGCTATACAAATTCTTGTTAAATTTCACCTAATTTTTAAAAAGTTTGTCCAATGCTAGCGAGGACTTTATAGCTTCGGTCAATCCCCTTGCGGCGGTCTAGAGGAAAGGCGAGATCGATGCGGAAAGGACCCATGAAAGAGAAGTAGCGAAACCCTAAACCTGCCGATTTGTACCACTTCTCATGAGCTGTGGGGAGCTGAGTGAGATAGACGCTGCCGATGTCAAAAAAGGGGACAAGGCCAATAGTTTCAGAGACGCGTAGACGCATTTCGAATGAAGCATAGATCGCACTTCTGCCGCCGATGGGCTTGTGGTGGTGTAAAGGGCTTACGGTGCGGTACCTGTACCCTCTCAAATCCTCTTCCGATCCACCTAAAAAGCGCTTGGAAACAGGGACGGCATTAAGACCATTGCTCCAAATCGTTCCAAATGTGAGCATCTGGGCAAGGACGACGTGCTCTTTTTTCCCAAGAGGTAGATAGGAGCTTTCTGAGACTTGCTGCGTTAGGTACAGCTCACTGGTATCTGAGGTGTTAAAAGCGGGGGTTGCGGTGTATTCGACAGTAAATCCCTTGGTCGGATTGAGGAGACTGTTGGCAGAGCTCCAGCGGAGAAAAAGGGGAGCCTCGAGTAGCCAATAATTGCCATTATGCACGCTTTCTGTGACGTATAGGCGCTCGCCCATTGCAGCGATGGACCAGCGGAAGTGCTTGCCGCAGCGCCTTTCAAAACGGTTCATGATGTTATACGAGCGCATCGAGTAGGCGTAGATCGCTTGGTGGGCCGCCTCACCGACGACAAGCATATCCTGATTGATCCTGCCAAAGTCGGGATGGAGATAGGTTGCGACACCTGTCTGCTTAATGCGCGTTGCATCCCCTTGAAAACTGAGCGATCTGCCCATGCCGCCGATGTTTCGGTTTGCCCAACCGAATGTGATACCAGGCCCGAATACCGTTTGGTAGCTCACCCCGATGTTGACCGATTGGTGTTTGGTCTCTTCTACATCGATCCGCATGGCAATTTCCCCATTGGGCGCGATCTGGTCTTCATGAGAGATGAAAACAGAGCTGAAAAGACCAGAATCGATTAGCCTAGTTTGGGTCTCTTCGACAAGGCGGCTATCGTAGATCTCCTTTTCATACCACTCCATCTTCTGTTCGATGTAACGAGGGCGAACTTTATTTAACCCGTTCACAGTGGTGGGACCAAAATTTGCTCTTTCTCCCGTTTTGATATCGAGCTGGACGCGGAGAGTTTTCGTTTTGCCGTCGGCGAGGATTTCCCGCTCTTCAACCGTCGCAAGGGGGTAGCCACATTGAGCAAGGCGCTGCAACGCCTTGAGCTCCCCATCGAGGATGGTCTCAGCGACAGCGGGTTTATTGAGGTAAATTCCAATCTCCTCTAGATCGATTGTGCAGCAAGCTCCCGGCTGCGCAGGGCTTTGACAGTAGAGATGGATCGCAAAATCTTCTAGCTTGTAACGCTTACCTGGATCGATGGCGACAAGGACATGGATATGCCCGAACATCTCCTGAATTTGGATGTTGACCCGCGCCTCGTAATAACCTTGGGCATGAAGCACTTTGAGTAGTTCGGGGATGTCAGAATCGGCTCGATAGCGAAGCGCATTAATCGAAGCGGGAGGGCGCTTCTTTAAGGCAGTGAGCGCAGATGCCATCTTGAGCGCGCGCAGAGTCTTCCCATCTGGTACGCCGTCGAAATCCACCGTATAGGAAATGCCACTTGCCGCGGCAAGAGGGATCGTCGCATAAAGAAAAGCACATAGAGTAAGACGTCTGATCATCGCCGCACAAGGGTAGGAACTTCCCATTTCTCTTGCAATCTTTTTCCAGTGCATTGCATCATGCTGCGCATGCAACTTTGTAGACCGCTTACTGAAGAGCTGTATCTAGCAAGTACAAAGCTGATGCCAGGTGGCGTAAACTCTCCTGTGCGCGCATTCAGGCACCTAGAGATGACACCTCTGATGGTGCGCTCTGGCAAGGGAGACACCATTTGGGATGTCGATGGACATTCCTATCTCGATTTTTGCCAAAGCTGGGGAGCTCTCATCCTCGGCCATGCTCCAGAGCGCGTGATTCGTGCGGTAACAGAGCAACTGCAGCATGGCACATCCTATGGAATTGGAACGCCTTACGAGAAGGCGCTTGCAGAAAAGGTGCAGCGCCACGTTCCCTCGATGGAGATGCTCCGCTTTGTTTCTTCTGGGACTGAAGCGGTGATGAGTGCAGTGCGTCTTGCTAGGGGGTACACCGGAAAATCTGTGCTCATCAAGTTCAATGGCCACTTTCACGGCCACTCCGATAGCCTCCTGATCCAGGCAGGCTCGGGAGTAACCCACCTACCTCAGGCCTCTTCCCAAGGCATTCCTAAAGAACTCGCGCACCATACTCTCTCTTTACCCTTCAACGATTTTGAAACGTGTCAGAAAGTGATTCGGGAACGAGAAGATATTGCCGCCATCATCGTGGAGCCGATTTCTGGAAATATGGGTGTTGTTCCTCCCAAACAGGGATTTCTCGAGATGCTCCGCGACGAAAGTCGCAAGAAGGGGATTCTTCTCATCTTCGACGAGGTAATTACCGGATTTCGCGTGGGGATTGGGGGAGCGCAAAAGCTCTATGGAATCGACCCCGATCTCACCTGTCTTGGAAAAGTGATCGGTGGGGGATTCCCTGTTGCGGCATTTGGCGGCAAGCGAAAGATCTTAGAGCAGATCGCACCGCTGGGAGGTGTCTATCAAGCGGGGACTCTCTCTGGCAATCCGATTGCGATGTGCGCAGGTCTTGAAACTCTTAACGCAATTGAAGAGCCCCTCTTCTATGAGAAATTGCAGGAGAAAACGGAGCGCTTTTTACATCCGATTCGCGAAAAAGCAGATTCACTGGATTTCCCTATTGCAATCCAAAGCATCGGTTCCATGTTTACGATCTTCTTCGGCGTAGAGAAGGTGGAGAGCAAAGAGGATTTAGGCGCCCTTGATGAGAAGCTGTTTGCTGAGTTTTTTAAATTTCTGTTCCATCGAGGCATCTACCTCTCTCCCTCTGCCCATGAAGCCCATTTTCTAAGCGCCGCACATACAGAGGCCCATCTTGGAGAGGCCCAAAGTCACATTCTCGATTTTTTAGGTAAGCTATGACGATAAATCCGATTGCTCAAGTTGGCGCAATTGCGTCGAGTTTTTGTGGAATGCTCAGTGAGGTCTGTCAAAATACCGACAAGACCTTTCAGAACGTCATCGTTAGGAGATACGATCAGAATGGGCAGCTCAAAACATTTGATGCAGAAGATAGCACAGGGGCTTTAGTTAAAATTACGGATTGCAGATACATCGAAGAGATTCGCACGGGTAACCTCTATCTCGATGAGGAAAAACTCGTTGTGACCATTAAGTGCTGTTTTATTCTCTTTGGCAATATTCTTCTCTTTCCATTTAAGATGGTTTGGCATGTTGCGAGGACAGCGTTTGAGGTGAGCGCGCTTGGGCTTGAGACCATTCGTCAGCTGACTCAGCGCAATCTCTCCGGGGCTTGGAGAGAGGGGATCTCCCTTCTCCCAGGAGCTATCGGACGGAATCTATTTGCCTTAGCGAAAGCGCCGATTTGCTCTTTTGGAGTCGAATGCGCAGCCCTCATCGGTCTTTTTAACCCCTATGTGGGAAGAAAGTGGGTTGCCGCGTTTGAGAAGATTGAGCGCAATGGCGCGCGTTACAAAGAGGTGTGCTGTCCCGATCCCGATGCGGGTCTTGCCTACAAGGGAAGTGCTGGGGAAATTATGTACGTCGCAGCCTGCTTTCAACCGCGCGGCACCTCACATGACGTAGGTGTTCAATTACTCTGATTCCTCTTGAGGAATCTCGATCGTGGCAATCGAGCGCACCTCGAGTTGCGACTCAGAAAGGACCACTTTTTTTCCTTCAATCTCCACGACATAAAGCATTGTCTTAGGGCTAAGTGCTCTTTTTTCGAGCACATTGACCCCTCTACCCGATCCCATTTTCAATCTGCCCTGGCCCAGTTTGCGCAGGATCCAAAAAGTCGCGATCACCAGGACGATCAGCCCCCCCAGTGTCAAAACCATCCGAAGGAATGCCGACTCATAAGATCCCGTCATTGCTTCTGAAGAAGGAAGGGGTGGAGGAGAGGGCATTCCCTCTATGTCAGCAAAAAACGGAGAAACCAGAGTAAGTAAAAAATTCATATTGCCACCTTTTCTCCACACAGTGTGAAGAGTTCTCCATTTATTTTGCAACTTCTGATATCCTACACAGCTATGTATAAAGGATTAATCGCTCTTGATATCGATGGAACCATCACCGATGCCACCCATACCGTTCCTCCCCAGGTTGTCTCCTACCTTCACTCTCTTAAAGAGGAGGGATGGGAGCTAGTATTTATCACCGGAAGAACCCTCTCTTTTGCTCGGCGCGCGGTGCACCATTTCGACTTTCCCTTTTACCTCGCTCTTCAAAATGGGGCGGACCTTCTCCATATGCCCTCGATGACCTCTGTCAGCCGTCATTATCTCAGTCAGCCGGCAGTGGCTGCTCTCGATGGAATCTATGCCCGCTTCCCTGAGGACTATCTCGTCTATGCTGGGTACCAAAAAGGGGATTTTTGCTACTACCGCCCGGGGCGCTTTTCTTTGCCACTTCGCACCTATCTCCAAGTGCTAAAAGATCTTACCGTAGAGCCCTGGCAAGAGGTGGAGGATTTTCACGCGATTCCCTCTTTTCCCCTCATTAAGTGCCTTGGGAAAAGAGAAAGCATGGAAGCTGTCGATGCAGCACTGCAAAAGCTCCCCGCACTCGTTCATGCAACGCGCATTCGCGATCCATTAAGTGAAGATCTCCAATTGATTCTCGTCACAGCGCCTCTTGCGACCAAAGGGCATGCCTTGCGCCATATCTACGCGCTTCACGACGCCAAAGGACCGATCATCGCAGCAGGAGATGATCTCAACGATGTGGAAATGCTCAAAAATGCCGATTTCAAAATCGTCATGGGAACGGCGCCTAAAGAGATGCATGCAATGGCAAATTTTGTGGCACAACCCTCGACCGAGCAGGGGATTATTGGAGCTTTGCAGGAGGCAACTCGTGCGTATCGGATTTAAGAAACTGGCCCTGAATTGCAAAATTGGGACTCTTACTGAGGAAAAAGAGCGCATTCAACCGCTTTTCTTGTCACTCAGCGTGTCACCCCGCCTTCTTCCCGCAGAAGATGCTCTTTCTGCTGCAATTGACTACAGAGAACTCGTCCAACTCTGTGAAGAGATTGCAATAGGCGTTCATCATCAGCTTCTAGAAACTCTTGCGCTGAAGATTCGGGAGGCGCTCATCCGCACTTTTCCCATCACCTCGCTCTCTTTACTTATCGAGAAACCAGAGGCTCTTCCCTCTGCGGACTGCGCTTTCGTGGAGGTTTCATGGGATGGAGCCTAGTGACAGGAGGGGCAATTCGGCTCGGCGCCGCTATTTGCCGCACCCTGGCAAAGTCGGGGAAAAATGTAGTCATTCACTACCGCTCTCAGCAGGCTGCTGCAGAGAGTTTACGGGAAGAACTCCTCTCATTAGGGGTGCAAGCAGAGATTCTTCAGGGGGATTTCTCAACCGCTCTTTCGACACAAGACTTTTTAGACGCCTACACCGCCCGCTTTGCTGGTACCGATCTTTTCATTCATAACGTCGGCAATTACCAGACTGGATCGCTCTTGGATGGCGATGCTCCTGAACTTTTTCAGATTAACGTCAACTCGGCGCTCCAGATCATAAAGGCGTTAAAGTCCACTTTGAGACAGATCCTCTGTCTTGGGATGGCAGGCGCCTGTCAGGCAAGCGCGCATGCCCCTCTGTACAACCTCACTAAATGCGCCCTTTTAAGTCTTGTCCGCTCGCTTGCAAAAGAACTAGCTCCGATGCAGATCTCTGTCAATATGGTTTCCCCAGGATACCTTGAAAATAGTGTCGAACTTCCAAGCGCCCTTCCCTGGGGACGTCCTGGCACGCTAGATGAGGTAACGGCGGCGATTCGTTTCTTACTCGATTCTAGCTACATTACCGGTCAAAATATCGAAATTGCAGGAGGCGTACGCCTATGAACCTATCCCCATACCGCAAACGGCAAAGCCCAAAAACGGGATTTCTTCACGACGGCGATGCGATCCCCCTTCTGGAGAATTTTAGCTTCGTTCTCGCGCTTTTACGCACACGCACAGCTGAGCAGATGCTTGAGGCAAAGGCGCATCTAGAAAAGCTCCTACCCTTCGAGGTTGATGGGAGTTTCCCTGTTTACCTGCATGAATTTCCCCACTGCCGCGATAGCGCCCTCGCTATCGATATTTTGCCCTATCTCCATTACATCTCTCGAGATTTTCGCCCCGCGCTTGGAAGTCTTGATCTAGAAAGAGTCATCGGTCGGATCGTCACTCATGGTTACAACATGCAAAGACAAGGGCGTCTCCCACTGCGCGCTTTCTACAAGCTCAAAAGCTATTTTGATCCAGACTCCCTTCCCGAGTGGACCCCGCGCACCTCGGAGGAATGGGCGGATGCGCTCATTGCCCATCAGCTCTCCGCTTCCTCTTCCCTCACTTTCAAAAATGCCCCTTGGGACCCCCATCTCGCCTGCAGCCTCCTTCCAGGTAGCCAGTACCTCGGCGAACCGAAGGTCACCCTATTCGACCTCTTCATGGGACAAGCCTACCAGCGCTTTTCGAAAAGAGCCCTTGAAGATCATCCGATTCATCTGCTCTCTAGTATCATTCAACCCATGGAGTCATTATCCCTTCCCGAGGAGCGCCCCTTCGCGCATTCGCAAACTGCTCCATTTGTCTTCTACTGGGGATCTCCCGAGCAGCTCCATACGCTGACATGTGATGGTGAAACCTCTCTACTTGAGAAGGAACCCTACGTACTCACATGCCACTTGCCCCCAGAAGTTCCCAGTGAGGGGGAGGCCTCCTACGAGGTTTCTTTCTATCTCAATCTCCACCCCGCACATTCCCTAACAATTTCAGGAGGCAAGGCGAATACGTTTCAAATCGGTGAGAAAATTCAGATTGCATCGGAAGGAGCAACATTTACCCTTCAATTCGATGTCCTAGCAGGGGAAGGGCAATTTTTTGGACATCTCCTACGCGGCAATAGGCCCCAACAGCGCGCACACCAAGGGGAAAAGCGTTTTGAGGCGTATGATTGGCAAATTGCCCTGCGCACCATACGGCGCACAGAAGCTTGCACTCTGCGCATCACTCTATTCTATTGATATAAATATTTAGATTTGCTAGAAATTTGACTTTGTTCACTAAAACGTGTACATTGAGATGAAAAGGCGAGATCTGGAAAAAGAGCTGAGTCGTTTGGGCTGGTGGCTAAAACGAGAGGGGTCTAATCATTCAATCTGGACAAACGGAATAGATACTGAACCAGTGCCTCGCCATAGAGAAATCAAGGAACGGCTGGCTAAGAAGATTTTACAGGTGGCTATAAGCCATCCACCAAAATGAAATGAGAGTACTTCAATGATGGAATTAGAAGGCAGAGTGTGGAAGGACCCAGATAGCTCATGGTGGCTTGTTGAAATTTCTTTTCTTGATATCATGAGTCAAGGCAGAACAAGGAAAGAAGCATTGTCTATGATCAAAGATGCCGTTATGGAACTTTTACTAGATTCCTACGAAGATCAATTAGACAAACGATTTCAGCTTACAGTAACAATGTATGAAGAGGGCATAATCGGGCTTGGAGCTTCTGATGATAAGCTTTTATTCGCTCTAGGTTTAAAGAGGCAAAGGCTAAGAAGTGGTTCCACCATTCGCGACGTATCAAGAAGGCTAAAATCAAAATCCCCCAATGCCTATGCGCGGTATGAAAGAGCCCTAGCAAGACCTAGCATAGAAAAGTATGCGGAGCTCATTCATGCAGCAAATCCAAATAGAAGACCGCTCCTTCTCGGATAGGTTCATTAGACAGGCTGTAGCTCGGCAGCGGGATGGAATGCAGGGCTGTCAATCGCAAGGCCCATCGCATGCATACCGTTATCGACGTAGAGCGTCACACCCGTAATCGCAGAGGCTAGCGGCGATGCGAGGAAGGCCGCTGTGTGGCCGATCTCTTCTGCAGCCAGATCCTTTGCAAGAGGGGCATTTGCCTTGGAGTACTCGATCATGCTGCCGATGAACCCAATGGCTCTAGCCGCTCTAGACCCAAGAGGTCCTGCGGAGATCGTGTTGATTCGTAGACCCCACTTGCGCCCCGCTTCAAAGGCGAGAGTTCTTGTATCGCTCTCAAGAGCCGCTTTTGCAGAGCTCATCCCGCCGCCGTAGCCCGGAATGACGCGCTCTGAAGCGAGATAGGTAAGAGAGAGGACCGTGCCATCTGGGTTCATGTGCGGGCCAAAGTGGGCAACCAAGCTCACAAACGAGTAACTGGAAGAGCTAATCGCCGCAAGATACCCTTGGCGCGAGGTCTCGAGGAGGGGTTTTTTCACTTCAGGGCCGTTTGCAAGGGAGTGGACTAGGATGTCGATTTTTCCAAAATCTTTGGCTACCTGCTCAGCCACTTCCGATACGGTGTATCCAGATACGTCCATGTAGCGCTTATTCGAGCGGATCTCTTCAGGGACATCTTCCATTTTGTCGAATGCAGCATCTAGAGGGTAGACCTTGAGGTATTGCATCATCTCCCCATTTGAGAGCTTGCGGGAGGCATCAAACTTCCCCGCATTCCAGGACTGGGTAAAGATTTTAAGAACGGGAGTCCATGTTCCAATGAGGATTTCCGCACCCGCTTCCGCAAGTGCTTTGGCGATCGCCCAGCCGTACCCTTGGTCATCGCCGATGCCGGCAATAAAAGCTTTTTTTCCCTTTAAGTTGATTGGCAACATACAGATATCCTCGAGTTCCTATTTGAACTACTAGGATACCAAAACGCAGGGAATCTGGCAATTCTTTAGGTTTTTTTGCCTTTGCCAGTCTTGCGCATCATGAGGCGCTTCCAACCCTCTGCAGTTAAGAGCTTTGTGGTAGATTTTCGCGCTTTTTGAGAAGGGGATTTTTCCTCAGTCATTTTTTTTCTTGGCGCCGTCTTCCGCTTTTTTTTAAATAATCGAGATAACATGGGACACCACTCCTTACCTTGAGTTTAGAGGGGAAATTGGGGTGTTGTCAAGTAAATAATTTAACATTTGAGAAATGCAGAGAGGGGAGTATAGTGGAACCATGATCGAAATACGTTATGAAGAGGGGCTAGCAACGCGCACGGTTTTCCCCGAGAAGGGGACGGAAATCGTAACCGATGCGCCAAAAGAAGTCGGTGGGTTAGAGCGGACATTTTCGCCGACAGATCTTCTTGCAATTGCCCTGGGTTCCTGTGTGCTTACGCTCATGGGGATGGCCGCAAGGCGCCTCCATGTCGACCTTAAAGGCATGCGCCTTGAGGTAACAAAGGGGATGTCTTCTAAACCTCCGAGACGCATCTCTGAAGTCCACCTCGATATCTATTGTCCGAGCCTATTTTCTCCCGAGGTCACAGAAGAGCTCGTCCGCGCTGCAAAGGGATGTCCCGTTGCAGAGAGTCTCCATCCCGATGTGCATAAAGAGTTCGTCTTCCACTGGGGCGCTTCGTGAAGTATCAAAACCTCACTGCCTTCGAAAAACACCTTGAGCAGACGAGTGGATCTCATCTTTCCAAGGTCTTTCTCATCATCTCGGGTTGCGCCCATGAGAGGCGGCAGATCGCTGAGCACATCGCTCTAGCTATTGAGCGCAAAGAGGGGAACATCCAATTTGCCGCCCCAGATGCATCTGCTATGGAAGAGGTGATCGAGCAGCTCAATACGACATCGCTCCTTGCAGGAAAAGGGGTATTTTTTCTCGATGGAATCGATAAGCTCAAAAAGCAGGCTATTGCGCCTCTTGCATCCTATGTAGTTAAGCCCTCTCCCTTTTCTTATTTGATTCTGGGCGCCTCCTCAGGGAAAACTCTTGGCGATTTATACCTACAAGGGAAAAAAGAGCTGATTGCATGTGATCTGACAGAGGAGAAACCCTGGGATCGGAAGGAGAGGATAAAACGTTCCCTTCTTCAGTTTGCAGCTCGGGAGGGGAAGTCTCTAAAGCCCGATGCACTGGAGCATCTCGTTGAAAACGTGGGGCTCGATTTGCCCGCTCTTGAGCAAGAGGTAACTAAGCTCATCACTTACGTTGGAGAGCGCAAGGAGATTGTGCTTTCCGATGTCGATCTCCTGTGCCCTGTGGCGAAGAGCGCAACGCTTTGGCAATTGGCAGAAGCTGCGATCTGGCAAGAGAAAATCCCCAAATTGGATGAGTCGATCGATCTAGGGTTTCTTTTGCCTTTGATTGGCCAGCTTCGCACCCATCTTCAAAATGGGCTCACGATTGCAGAGCTTTTGGCCAGAGGCGCTTCTTCTTCCGATATCCGCCACACGCTCCCCGCCCTTAAGCCCGCCTTCCTAGACCGCGCGCTTGCCACGGTGCCCATGCGCCGCGCCCCCTTTTTCAAAGCGGCTCTGAACTACCTTTTCGAAATGGAATTCCAAGCGAAAAATGGTTCACTCGATCCCGCGCTCCTGCTCGAACTTTTCCTTATTAAAATCACCCAGCTCAAAAAACCGCATGCTCTACCTCCTTCCCAATCTCCTCGCCGATCTTGAAGACCACACCCCTTTCTTTTCTCCTGCAGTCCAGCAAGCAGTAGCTTCGATCGATGCGCTGATTGCAGAAGGGGAAAAAGAGGCGAGGCGCTACCTCAAACGGTTCACCTATCCTGAACCGAAAACCTTTCGAGACATTCCTCTCCACCTGCTCAATGAACACACGACGTCCCAAGAGAAGAAAGCGCTCCTGCAAGAGATTGCTAAAGGGGGCACATGGGGGCTGATTTCCGATGCGGGAATGCCTTGCATTGCCGATCCTGGCGCCGATCTCGTCCTGGCCGCAAGAGAGCGAGGGATCCCCGTACAGGCATTTTCAGGCCCCTCCAGTATTCTCCTCGCCTTGATCCTTTCAGGGCTCGGGGGGCAGCACTTCACTTTTCATGGGTATTTGCCAAAGGAAGAAGGAGAGCTCGCAAATGCCCTGCGCCAAATCGAGCAACGCTCTCGCAAGGAGGGATCAACCCATCTCTTCATGGAAACTCCCTATCGCAACCTCAAACTATTTGAGAAAATTCGAGAAACGCTATCTCCAGAAACCTGGCTTTCTGTGGCAACCGATCTCACAGCCCCTACAGAGCGCGTTCAGACCAAACGGATCTCCACGTGGAGAAGAGAAGCCCCGCCCGATCTGAACAAACGCCCGACGGTCTTTGTGATTAAGAGTCTGTCCACAAACTAAGGCTTCGTCGATTTTCGGGATTATTTTGGCCGCTTTTCCATCCGTTCTTTGGGGTCAATATACTTTGCGATATTGACCCCAAAGAACGGATGGAAAAGCGGCTCAAAAGAACCCGAAAATCGACAGAAGCTTAGTTCGTGGACAGACTCTAAGTGTGCAAGTAGCGCTTAAGCGCTTGAATCGAATGAGGGATTACCTCAGGATCTTTCCAGTGGTTTTCTGCCCACTTTTGATCCCAATCGGCGATCTCAATACCCGCATGCTTTGCCTGCTCGTAGACATACTGATAGAATCTGCCATCTTTTGGAAACTGATTAAATGCAGAGAGGATCTCTTCTTGCTTTACGCCAAGCCGATGCCAGGTAAGGATTTTTTCTCCTAACGCGTGGGGGCTTTCTAAGAATATAGCCTGGATAGCTCTTTTGCGCAGTTTTTTTGCCTCTTCAGACTGGTCGGGCGAGTCCTTTTTCAATACCTCATAGGCCGCTTTTTCAACCTTGCCGATGAGGCCTTCTTTCGAAAGGTGATGCATGACGTCTGTTAAAACGAGGTCAGGTAGATTGTGGAGCATTTCTGGCATAAAAACGAGATCGGTGTATGAGCGAAGAGGAAGAAGTGGGTGCTCGGTTAGTGTAGGCGCCTCTTTTACTGGACCATCCCAAAGGCTCTTAGCTTCTTGAGCAAATGCTAAAGCTTTTGGGGTATTAGCATAGAAAAAGACGACGGCAAAGGGATCTTGCCAATCAGGTTGGAATCTAAAGAGTTCACTGATGAATTGCCTTGTGATGTCCCCATCAGCTGGCAGGGGAAGACCATTCTCTTTGGCGAGTTCAGTAACGTAACCAATGGTTTCGGTGAGAGTATAGGGGGTTGTCTCGAAATGTTGTCTAAGGAGCTCAGCCTGCTCTTGGATAAACGCGGGAAGGCTTTCATCGGGCAGGAATGTAATCAGATGCGCAGGGAAAAGAGGGTCACAGGGTGGTGCAAGGATTGTAGACATCTGTTAATTCTCCAATTATATTAATCTGTCGATTGTAATTATACTAACACGAAAATAGTTAATCAACTGAAATAGAATCTTAAGGCATTGAAAATTAAGGGTTTGTATATTTTCATTTTTAGTACGATTAATTAAAGGTTAAATCGAGTTGATTAAATGTTAATAATGCGTTAAAATAATATTATAAATACATTTAATAAATCGAGGTTATTAAACAATGGATAACAATCAACTTAGAGCGCGTGTTGCCAGGCTGGAGTCCAAAGTCGATCAACTCGAATCGGAGCTTACCTATCTCAACGAGATGCTGATGCGCTGCGGCTTTAATGAAGGCGTCACTACGCTCAAAGCGACTGTTGAAGAGCTGCTCGCTGAGGAAGAGACTTTCTATAGAGAACTCTAATTAATTGATTAATAAGCTTTTGCGAATTAAATGAGGGGCTGGTGAGAAACCGGCCCCTTTTTTTGAACCTATCCGAATAAAAAGTTTCAGTCGATTTTCGGGGGTTCTTTTGGCCGCTTTTCAATCCGTTTTTTGGGGTCAATATCGCAATTTGTATATTAACCCCAAAAATCGGATTGAAAAGCGGCCAAAATAATCCCGAAAATCGACGAAAAATTTTATCCGGATAGGTTCTTTTACTTTACACAGACCTTTTTCCTATGGTACCCTAGCGCTCCAAACAGTTTAGGGTTTCATGGCGAAGTTGATTTTTGAAAATACAGGTGAAGAGAAAGAGTTAGAAGAAGGCTCCCAGATCCAAGAGGTCTGTGAGGAGGCGGGGGTTCCCTTTGCCTGCACAGAGGGGGTTTGTGGGACCTGTGTGATCGAGGTCGTGGAAGGAATGGACCAACTCACCGATTTTACCCAAGAGGAAAGAGATTTCTTGGGAGAAATGGGCTGTGAGCGGCTTGCTTGTCAGTGCAAGGTCAAGTCGGGATGTGTCAAAATTAAATATTAAAAGGTGTAGAAAGATGTCAGAGCAAATCGCAAAAGAGATGACGATCGAGCAGATCTTGTCTCAGTTTCCACACAAAAGCCAGAAAATTGCCCAAGAGATGACCAATACCGGCCTGCATTGCGTTGGCTGCGGTGCGGCGACTTGGGAGACGCTAGAGACGGGGATGCTGAGTCATGGATTTGACATGAGCCAGGTCGAGGCACTTGTCGGGCGTCTTAACGCAATTCTTGCGGAAAAAACAGACCTTTCTACGATCTCTTTGACAAAACGGGCAGCGGACAAGTACTCCCAGATTTTAGCCGATGAAGGCAAAACGGGTTGGGGTCTGCGCTTTGGAGATCGCGCTGCGGGATGTAGTGGTTTTGAGTATGTTCTCGACTATTCAGAAAAGGCGGAACCAGATGATGAGATCTTCCACTCGCAAGGGATTGAGATCCACGTAAGTAAGGGGATGGTTAACCGCCTTCTCGGCTCAGAGATCGACTTCGTTGAAGGCCTCAATGGCTCTGGATTTAAGATTAGCAACCCGAATGCCAAAGGTTCCTGCGGCTGCGGGAAGTCCCAGAGCTATTAGGAGACCGTCTGCGGAATTAGCTTCAGTCGATTTTCGGGTTCTTTTGAGCCGATTTTCAATTCCGTTTTTTGGGGGCAATATCGCAAGGAGTATATTAACCCCAAAAAACGGATTGAAAAGCGGCCAAAATAATCCCGAAAATCAACTAAGCGTAAATTCGCAGACAGTATCTAAAATTC
>JAFEGI010000010.1:37380-81914 GCA_018240135.1 Verrucomicrobiota bacterium | reverse complement strand
GGGGGAGTTGTATTCGATACTACCCCCCGACGAGGACGCGATTTGGCGCAGTGAGATGAGACTCAAGGGGGTCGCAGGGGGTATGCCGAAGGACATACCGCCCGACAGATCTATGGAAACGGACCTGAAACCCTCTCCTAACCAACCAAAAAACCAAAAAACCTTGCTCTCTTAGAGGATTTTGATGATGAGGAGGGTCTGGTCGTCGTAGAGGGGCTCGCCTTGGGTGTGGGCGTTCACTCGGTTGAGGATGCCATCTGTCCACTCCTGAGCACTGCTTGCAGAGATTTCACGGACAGCCTGCATCAGCCGCTCTTTGCCGAAAAATTCCGACTGGCTATTTTGCGCATCGAGAATCCCATCGGTGTAGAGGATAAGCACATCCCCTTCCGCAAGAGTCACCTCAGAACAAGGCACCTCGCTCCAATGCTGCACGCCGAGAGGAAGTCCAGAAGTGGTGATCTCCTCGATCTGTCCATTTTTTCGACGCAAAATCCCTGGAAGATGCCCGCAGGAAGAAAACCGCATCCTCTTGGTTTGAGCGTTTAATATTCCCACCCATGCGGTGACAAAATATCCCGTCTCTCCTGTGTCATGGCAGAAGAGATTATTCGTCTCGCGCAAGATGGCACTTAGATCGGAAGTGGAGACCTCAAAGCTGCGCAGGAGGCTGCGCACGCCGAGGGAATAAAGGCACGCGGAGATCCCCTTCCCCGCAGCATCTGCAACAGCGCAGACAAGCTCTCCCGGCTCCCTCACAAAGAGATCGTAGAAATCCCCTGCGACCTCTTTAGCGCCCTGAAACCCACTTGCTATATCGACGCTTGGAAAGTCGGGCCTTTCGGTGGGAAGAATGCTTCTTTGAATCTCTTGTCCAATTTTGAGTTCCTGGGAGAGGATTTCGCGCGAGATCCGCTCATTGCGCGCAATCTCCATATGCTGGATGACCGAGTCGATCATCTTGTTGAAGATCTCGCCAATTGCATTGATCTCAAATCCCATCCGGTCCCTTGCATAGCGCGCGGTTAGATCCCCTGCTGCCACGCGCTGCATGACAGCGCAGAGACCATTGAGTGGACGAGAGATCCTCAGCGTGATGAGTAGCGCCATACCTCCCCCGATGAGGAAGAAGATAAGAAGTGCGTTCACTAGAGTGTGAATCACCTCAGAGGAGGGCTGGATCGATACAGATTGCTGAGCGGAGTCGAGAAGAAAATAAAATGGGGTGCCAGGGATTGGGATTTGCACGCCAATCCGCTTTTCTTTGGGAGCAAATAGACTGAGGTACTGCTTCCCCTCTGGCGTTTGCATTGCGATAGTGAAGAGCTGCTGCGCATCATTTGTGGACGTGATGGGGAAAATCCACATCCCCCCGAGGTTAAGATGGGGATCTTGGCTGACAAAAAGAGACCCCTTCTCATCGAGAATAGAGATGTTAAATGGAAAGGGAGAGCTAGTCACAAGACTGACCCAGCCAAGCCACTCGAGCGCATCGATCCCAATTGCTACGACGCCAATAGGCTTGTCATCTAAATAAACCGCCTGGCTGAGAAGAATCTCCTTTTGTCCTGTAATGGGATCGTTACCTAATAAAATCCCTCTTCCCTCTTGCATGGTTTTGAACATTTGCTCTTTGAAGAGATTCTCCCGACCAATGAGTGTGTGCTCTGATGACAAAGTGCACTGAAGGGAGCCGTCCACTCCAAGGCGCTGAAAAAAGGCGAGCTCATTATTCGGATCGCGGGCCACCTCTCCCATAAGGCAATCGAGAAACCCTTTAGCATTTGCTTCGACTTCCCCCTTTGCAATCACCGCAGAGAGGATATCGAGATCGTTGAACCGATCGACAATCATCTGCTCTGCAAATCGCATCTTACCGGTCGCAAATGAGGTGAGGCCGACAAATAAAGTTTTTTTTCTAAAGGAGTAGTCGTCGAGATAGCTCACCAAGCTATAGACGATCAGGGGAATGACGAGGAAAATCAGGGTAACAAAGAGGACGCGGAACCCAAGACGGCCAATAAATCGCTCATGGGAGCGAGAAAAACCACTTGGACCCTCTGGCGGCTTGCCGGACAATCCCAAATCTGCCATGATTTAGCATCCTAAAAGGGAGATTCAAAAACTAATTGCATGTTAGCACGAGAGATCACGAGTTTACAACACCCAATCGTCAAACACTTAGTCAAGTTGCGCGAGGACAGGGCCTACAGACGGGAAAAAAACAGCGCCCTCATCAGCGGAAATAAGATGATTCGCGAACTCTCCCAGCGCATGGCATTTTCAACACTGATTGTGGAAAAGGGGTATCCCATAGATCTCCCTGCAGAGCAGGTGTTTTTAGTCACTCCTGAGATCCTCAAAAAAATTACCGGTCTAAAACAACCGGAACCGATCGCTGTCGAAATCGCAATCCCCCCGCCCGGGGATCTAAAAGAGGTCAAACGGCTGTTGATACTCGATGGGATTTCCGATCCAGGCAATCTGGGAACACTGCTACGCACTGCACTAGCGCTCGGATGGGAGGGGGTATTTATCACAGAGGGAAGCACAGACCCTTTTCATGAAAAAGCTCTGCGCGCAGCAAAAGGGGCTACTTTCAAGATCTCCATCCAGCAAGACACCTTAGAAGTGTTAGAGCACCTATTGACCTCCTTTACACTCTATGCAGCCGACCCGCGTGGAGCCCCTCTTGGATCCCCTGCCTATCCAGGGCGTATTGCGCTTGCTCTTGGCAATGAAGCGCATGGTCTCAGTCCCCTTCTCCAATCCAAAGCGCAGCGCATCGCCATTCCAATGCAGATGGAGATGGAGTCGCTGAATGTCGCCTCTGCCGGAGCGATCTTAATGTACGAACTCGCAGGTGAGCTTTGAGTAAAGAAGAAGAGCGCTGGCGCTACGAGGAGGAATACCTCTCCAAAGATCGCAAAGAGGGGCGCAAAGAGCGCAAAGCTGCCGTGCAACGCGACCGCTCCAAATACAAGAAATCGGATCAAGACCAGCGCAAAAAGCAAGCGGACAATCCCGATGCCTATGAACACTTGAGTCGCGGCAGAGTTCTTGCCATTGTCCCTGAGGGGATTCTGGTTGGTTCAGAGGGAGAGGAATACCTCTGCGGTCTCAAAGGCGCTCTCAAACAAGATAGGAGTCAGTTTAAAAATCTCGTGGCAGTTGGCGACTTCGTGCGCTTTGAAAAGAGGGGCCTTGAAGGAAGCATTGCTAAAGTGGAAGAGCGGAGCACAATCCTTGCGCGCGCAGATAACCTCTCGCGCAACAAACAGCAGCTCATCGCAGTGAACATCGACCAAGTGCTGATTACCGCTTCCGTCTGCCTTCCCGCTCTTAAAATCCCCCTCATCGACCGGTACATCATCGCCGCAGAACAAGGGGGGATGCAACCGGTCATCGTCATCAACAAAATCGATCTCCTCGCTGAAGCCCCTGAAGAAAAAGCCCTGTTCGATGAGTTTGTATCGACCTACCAGGGTCTTGGCTATTTAGTAGTTCCTGTCAGCGTGAAGTCGGGTCAGGGGATTGAAGCGCTCAAAGCGACCATGCATGGGAAGACCTCCGTCTTCTCTGGACAATCGGGTGTCGGGAAATCCTCTCTCATCAATCTAATGACGGGCTCTGAACTTGCAACGGGAGGGATCGTCCACCGCACCCGCAAGGGATCCCATACGACGACAACCACCCATCTCATCCCCCTTGCATTCGGCGGTTTTTGCATCGACACGCCAGGGATTAAGAGCTTTGGGCTCTGGGATATCGCTCCCGAGGAGCTCTCTGCCTATTTCCCCGAGATCTTTGAGCGGGGAATGGAGTGCAAATTCCCCGATTGCTCCCACCTCGGTGAGCCAGGGTGCGCCGTGCAAAAAGCAGTAGAAGAAGGGGCGATTTCCCCCTTGCGCTTTGCCTCCTACTCCGCTTTAATGACCTCTCTTGCCGAAGAGCATAAACACAGGTAGCTGGGTCCTGCCCGTTGAAAAAAATCGAGGAGATGCTTGGTGAACGATGATTTAAATGACATCATTCTGGAAGCCAATCAAAGAGGCTATCAAAGGGCTTTTGAAATGGCAGTTCGTACTGGTACCGCTCTTGTATATTCTCAGAACGGGAAAATCATTGAGGAAAGACCTCCTTATCAATATGAGCTTGTACCGATTAAACCAGCAAAGAAAAGAAGAACTACAGCCTCTCGAAACAAGAAATAGGATTATGATAGTACAGACCGGCCTTGTTGCGCAAATGTTTGAATTTTACCACAGAGATGGGAAACCACAGAGAGGAAATTCACACCTTAAGTGGAGTAAGAAGGCAATTTGAAAATTTCTTCTCTGTGGTTTCCCATCTCTGTGGTAAAACTACCTATTTGTGTAACAAAGCCGTACAGACTATAAACACAGGTGACCTCCATGCCGAAGATCGCATCTATCCATGCCATTGAGATTCTCGATTCGCGCGGCAACCCGACCGTGCAAGTCTCTGTCCGTTCCGATAAGGGGCACGTAGGCATCGCAGCGGTTCCCTCAGGTGCCTCTACTGGAGAGCATGAGGCTGTGGAACTGCGCGATCAGGACCCAAAACGGTATGGAGGAAAAGGGGTTTTAAAAGCGGTATCGAATGTCAATGGCCCCATTGCCCAGCTCCTCATCGGCTCCTCTGTTTTTGATCAAGAGGCGATCGACCGCAAGATGTGCGCTGCCGATGGCACGCCGAATAAAGCCCATTTTGGTGCAAATGCGATTTTAGGCGTTTCCCTTGCAGTCGCTAGAGCTGCAGCTGCAGCGCGCTCCCTTCCCCTCTATAGTTATCTAGGCACAGAGGAGGCAGTAGAGCTTCCCTGTCCTATGATGAATATTCTCAACGGTGGGGTCCATGCAGATAACCAGCTCAATTTCCAAGAGTTTATGATTCGGCCTGTGGGCGCACCAACATTTTCCGAGGCGCTCCGCTTCGGCGCGGAGATCTTCCACACCCTCAAAGCCCTCCTGAAAAAAGCGGGCCTTTCCACTTCTGTTGGCGACGAAGGGGGATTTGCTCCCCAAGGGATCGATACAGAAGGCGCCCTGACCTACATTCTCCAGGCGATTGAAAAGGCGGGATATCAACCTCAAAAAGAGATCTCCATCGCCCTCGATTGCGCCGCCTCAGAGTTCTACGACCTGAAAAAGGGAACTTATCTTGGGCGGAGCGATGAAGAACAGACTGCGCTTCTTGCCGACCTTTGCAAGAGGTATCCGATCGACTCCATTGAGGATCCTCTCGATCAAAATGACTGGAAGGGATGGAAATATCTGACGGAGAAGCTCGGCCGATTGCAAATTGTCGGTGACGATCTGTTTGTGACAAATCCCGCCTTTTTACAAAAAGGGATCGATCAAAAAGTCGCAAATGCGATCCTCATCAAAGTCAACCAGATCGGCACTCTCACCGAAACTCTGGAGACCATTGCGCTTGCCAAAAAGCATGGATATGGCACTGTCATCTCCCATCGCTCTGGCGAGACGGAAGACACCTTTATTGCAGATCTCTGTGTGGCTACGCGCGCAGGTCAAATCAAGACGGGATCCCTTTCTCGATCGGATCGGGTGGCCAAATACAACCGCCTTCTCACGATCGAGGATGCCCTCGGTCAACGCGCGTCGTTTTCCTCCGGGACATCGACCCGCTCGCTATAAAAACGGCTCTGAGCGGACATCAGAATCGTATGCGCTCGCAAGGGCAAAAGCTCTTGTTCAGTAGAGAGGGCGATGGCAGAGCCAAAGAGCTTTCCTACTTTAGAGACGATATCCCCTTCGTATACATAAGAAGTAAATCCGACGCGCCGATCGGCTGGTAAGCGCCCCCACGCGTCGGTGACCTCGCGACTGACACCGGGAGCGTTAAAGGCCATTGACCCTGCATCTGCAAGCCACAAATTCTCATAGATGTAGGTGTATGCGGCGAGCGCTCCCCCGAGGCTAAATCCCAAAACCCGTGCAGCGCGCTCCTCTTCTGCGACATCGAGTAACCATTCATGGAGCTCTGCCTGGGCATGCTGAAAAGTGGTCAGTCCTGGTCCCGCCAGGTCGAGGTCGCTCATCAAAGAGGCCCATCCCCTCTGGGAATGGATCGAAAAATCGGTGCCCCGGAAAAGGAGAATCGCAGGAACCCCTTCCCGATCGGGCAGAAGGCCAAATGCGGGCATCCCTCTCCACAAGTTGAAAACCTTGTCGACCTGAAATCTTTCCAGCGATGCTTTGCCCTCTAAGATCACGGGGATATCGAATTCGAGTCCTTTGACGAGCTCTCGGTAGGCGAGCGCCTTAGCAAGCACCTCCGCTGTAGCAAACTCTAAATAGGTGGGGTCATCGACCTGATCGTATAGCAATTTTAAGATACAACAGACGATTTCAAGATCCCGTTTTTCTGCAGAGACCCGCCCAACGAGAGGATGATCGGAAGAGAAGTAGCCGTACCTGTCTGCGAAAGTTTGATAGAGAGGAATATCTACTTCTAAAAAATCGCCTTGGAGGGGTTCGATCAATTGGTAGCTTTTGAGCGCTTCGCTGGTACTCCAACCCAAGAACTGATCAAAGTTATGCAGCGCATGCACGCGCACCCTCCCTTTCCAAGAGGGCTCCATTTTATCCATCAATGGAGGCGCCTCACTGGCCGCAGCGCTCTGGCAAACAAACAGAATGATCGTAAGAGAGAGTAATCTTTTCATCGGATAGAAAATAACCGGTCTAATGCGGGCCCAAATTCTTCATGGATCCCGTTGATTTCTTGACACAGATTTTCATCTTTGCAATTTTTCGTCGAGAGGATTTTAAGGTGCTTTGCCTGAAAGATATCTTTCTGATTGGTGAAATCAAGCACCAGTTTCGAAGTGCCGTTGTGGATGTAAAACTGATAGGGAGACCGGCTCGCATTGAACCTAGCGACCACCACATAGGGCCATCTCGCTTCCTTGAAGATCGATTCCCCTTGAAAAATCTCACCGACTAAATCTTCCCCCACGATGTAGTGAAAAAGCGTGGGGAACACATCCATGTGGCTTGTCATCTGACAAAAATCCTCTCCCAACAAAGAGCCACTTTGTCCAAATCGATAGTAGAGGGGGATGTGCGTTTGAGGATGGCTTAACCCCGAGGCATGGAATAAATTCCCATGCTCATAAAACTCCTCGCCATGATCTGCTGTAAAGACCACGACGGCCTCTTCGCCACCTGGGGTCTTCTGCAGCACCTCGAGAAAGTGTCCTACTTGTGAGTCGATAAATCGGATCGCATTCCGATACCGATTTTTAATCCCCTCGAGTCCCGACTTTGTCAGAGCCGCTTTCAAATAATTGATCCGATTTTCAAAGGGGTAGAAATAGGTCTCTTCCTCAGGCCAGCTATAATCGAAATGGGTTGCATCCAAAAAGACGACAAAAAGCCTTCCGCCCCCCGCTTCGGTCTTTCCCATCTCCTCGAATAAGTGATTCATCGCGCTCTGATCGCGGACATAAGGAGCCCCACAATCCTCTTCTGGGACAAAAAGGGTACTCGCAAGCTGCTCTCCTTCGCCAAAAATCATCCGATTCATCCGATAGTAGCCCAGCCTAGCCGAAGAGGAGACATGGATTTTGTAGCCCATCTTCTTGAGCAGTCTCAGCGGAATACTTCCCCCCTTCCATTCGTCTGGTTGGATCTTGCCCCAGTAAAATGGGTACTGGGAATAGAAGAGAGAGAGCCAAGAAATATGGGTCGCATTGGCATTGGATAAAGCGAGGTCAAAGGAGATATTCTCCTCTCTAAAGCGACTTAAGTGGGGCGCATTGGACGAGTCGATATAATCTTCGCGGAGCGATTCGACGACAAACAGATAGATGTCGGGCTTGCGCGCTAGGGAAAAGAGGCGCGAGTCAAATTTCCCCATGAGCTCCTCTTCTGTCTTGGGCTCCTGCAAATAGGCGGGGAGCTCGATCTGCTCCTCGCTTTTTGTAAACAGGGTCGATTTCCAAGGAAGGGTCTTTTGAAATCGATCGTGATAGGCTGCCGCGGTAAAATGGCGCGTTGTGTAATCCCAGCTAAACAAGAAAAAACAAAGCACGCTTAAAGCACCAACGAGCTTGGAAAAGGGAATACACCAGGGGCGCCGATGCGATTGCTTTCCCAAATAATGGTGCAGGACAATCCCAAAGATCAAAATCCCCAGGGCAGCAAGCCCTGCCATCATCCAAATAAACAAGGAGACGTTGCTTGCCAGGAGGAGTTCAATAAAATTCTCATAGCTCTCCTGCAAAACAAAATGGTCAAAGGCATACCAAAAGCTCATATCCATAAGGCGCACGAGAGGCACATCGATGAGATGGGTCAAGAACAGAAAAAACGCGAAAAACACATATAAATGCAAAAGACGAGGTACAAACAAACGGACGAGATAGGCGCCGATGACGAGAAGGAGAGTTTCAAGGGCAGACTGTAACAGGGCATAGGTTGCAAAAAAATAGGTGGAAAACGTCTGCTGAGGCTCGATTAAAAACGTGTGGAGCACGTGAAGAAGGGCGACCACAATAAAATACGCCCCGAAAAACAAGTAGTTAACCTGAACCGGGGGGACCTCAGGGATGGGATCTTTTTGAGCCATTTTAGAAGACCTGCAATACGGGGTAAAGTTGCCCCGTATTGCTTATATCGGTCATAGAGGGATATGAGGTCAAATCAAATCTACAGAAGGTGGTTTAGCAACCCTTCAAAATCGCGGTGGTCGATATAGTGTTTGACCCTCTGGGGATCTGCATGGAGAAGTTCTGCAAAGCCAAAGACATGGGGATAGACATTTCCCTTGCCGAGCTCTTCGCGCATCCTCTTTGCGAATCCATCGACGAATGCATCCCACTTAAAGGAGCTTTTCCTGACAACGCGTAGTGCCCGTTTTAGCTCAGGGGTAGAGAGGATATGACCTGCAAATCGGAGCGGATGGACGTGGTGGATCCGATCCCCCTTCTTTTCCATCGAGCGCTTCACAAAAGCGAGCTGGAAAATATTTTTGTCTGCCATCGTCGTGATGATCGAATGGATCAATTGCTTCTCCTTATCTGTAATGGGAAGCTGGTAGAAAGACTCTGAGGTGCTGGTGATCTCTCCAGCGAGCTGTATCGAGAAAGAAGCGGGCTGGTGAGAGAGAAGATGTATTTCGAAATCTTCCATCTCTCCTTCTTGCTGAAAGGACGCAAGAGAGGAAATCTCTTCGGTGATCTCTTTAACGCGATCGACCGTTAAGTGGCGCGCCCCTTCAGGATAGACAAGCTCGATGTAGCGCTGCTCATCGTCAAAGAAATTTGCAAGAAGAGGATCTAGGTCCTCCAGTTCAATCTCGCGGATCAGGTCTGCAGAGGCACTCAGGAATGAATCATAGGAGAGACAGCGTTCCCCTAATAGATATTGATCTGCATAGTAAGAGGCGAGCAGGCGAGAGGTTGGCTCCGCGGCTGATGAGGCCATGTGCTGCATCAGATTCATGCATTGAATCTTGACCGCTTCAAACTCGCTCGGCGTAAATCCGCTTGCTCTGAGCATCTCCACATGCCAGAGGAGATAGGAAAACAGATTCTCCGACACCTCTGGAGAAGAGAGGGCATAGCCGCGCACGGGGTAAAAGAAACGGGGATGGGGGTGCTCCCACTCCTCATCTTCCATTTTGGAGCAGACCTCGAGCCGCTGCTGAAAGAGCGCCTGCAACATCAGATGCTTCCATCTCTCCTTGAGATCTCCAAATGTCTCAATCGGAGTTTGTGGGATCGGATAGGCAATTTTCACGGCCACTTTAGAAAGTTCTCCCCCCTCGCATACAGCAATGCAAGGCAGCGGCTCTCTCCCTTCAAGCGCAACCGTTCCAAAATGCTTCTCGATCATCCCCTGCATGGCATCACTTGGAAAATCCCCCACAGCAACAACCGCTAAGCCGTGTAAGTGGTCCATCCCCTTGAGCTTATCAGTACAATAGGAGAAAAACCCATCCACTGCTTCATCTTGTTCCCCCCTTGCATCGTAGGCGTAGAGCACCTCATCAAATGCCTTTTGCTTGGAGACAACGCGATAGGCCCCCTTGGAATTTACAACGGAATTTTCCTGAACGTAGGTGACTACCCCATTGGCAAGCCTCCCCAGCTGCACACTTTTTTCTTCTGGAATCCTCTCCTGAAGCTGCGTAGCGCACGATAAAGCGGTCATCCCAACGGAAACGATCCATGCTGGAATAGGCATCCATTCCTCCTGTTTCAAGAAGGGTATATTAAATAAGAATCTTTCCATTCAACTCAAATTTCACAAAACCTCTTGTTTTAAAAAAATTTCTTTATCATAGAGTAAACTATGATGGGCAAACCACACACGATCTTTCTTTTTGGGGAAGCGGAGAAGGGGGACTTCTGCACGCCGATGATCTGCAGGTCTCTGCCGCAGCTTGCAGACCATTTTGGCAATCCTCCCGAGGAAAGTCTGGGGATTTCCTATGCGGTGCAAGCCCTCTTATTTAATCGAGAGTTGATCTTTTTCCGAGTTAAAGAAGAGGGCTATAGTATTGGGGACTATATGCGCGGGATCCAGATTCTTGAAAGCCGCGAGGGGATTCGGGAACTTGCGGCGATCTGCATGCCAGGGGTGGGGGATGCAGGCCTGATCGATGCCATGACGGCCATCTGCGGCCTCTACCGCAGCCTACTCATCACCTCCGACAAAGACCTCTACGACTTCCTCACGCACAAGCCTTGAAGATCCGCTTAGGATTGTAGGAACTGGACAAGGCCTTCGTGGGTAGGGAGCATCCCTCTCGATCCTGTGCGCCAGTTGGCGGGGCACACCTCTCCATGTCTTTCGAAAAAGATGAGAGAGTCGAGCATGCGAAGCGCCTCATCTACCGACCTGCCAAGCGGAAGATCGTTGACGAGCTGATGGCGAACTACTCCCTCCTTATCGATGAGGAAAAGGCCGCGGTAGGCGATCCCCTCTTCTTCTTTAAGCACGTCGAAACTCTGTGCAATCTGCTTGGTTAGATCGGAAACGATTGGGTACTCGACCCCTTCGATACCTCCACTTGCGCGTGGCGTGCTTAGCCAAGCGAGATGGGAAAAGGCGCTATCGACAGAGCAGCCCACCACTTGCGCATCCCGCAGCTCAAACTCGCCGAGCTTTTCCTGAAAGGCATGGAGCTCTGTCGGGCAAACGAAAGTAAAGTCCAGAGGATAGAAGAAAAATACGACATATTTCCCGAGAAAGTCGGTGAGGGAAAACTCCTCGATTATCCTGCCTGCTGTCACTGCTTTTGCAACAAAATGGGGGGCCTTTTTTCCAAGTAACATCATACACCTATTCTGATATTTGCTCTGCGTGTGCGATCCAGCCTTCCTGGCCGATCGTCGTGGGGCCTCCGTGGCCAGGGTATACCCTAGTTTCAGGAGGAAGGAGGGCGAGTGTTTTGAGAGACTCCCACATGAGGGCGGGCCTTGCCGTAGGAAAGCTCAAGTTCCCAATCGTCCCGCGAAAAAGGGTGTCTCCAGAAAATAGCACCTTCTCCTCTTTAAAATAAAAACAGACCCCTCCCGGCGTGTGCCCCGGGGTGTGGATCACCTCGAAAAGAAGCTCCCCGACGGAGAGGATCTCTCCATTTTTTAAAAGAAAATCGTGCTGGGCGGGTTGAATCTTAAAATACATCGGCAACCCATCGGAGCCAGGTTTTTCTAGATTGCCCAGATCCTCGGGATGGACGTAGACGGGGATGTGAAACTTTTCTTTAATCGCGTGGGCATCTGCCGTGTGATCCCAGTGGGTATGGGTGAGGTAGAGCGCGGTAAGATCGAGGGAGAGTGCTTGGGCCCTTTTGGAGACCATTTCGGTGCAATCAAAGGGGGCATCGATTAGGGCGGCTTTTTTGGTCTTCTCGCAGCCAATCAGATAGGCATTGGTGTCGGCTGGACCCGTACAGATCACTTCAAGAATCATGTCTTTGCCATGAAAAATCGCACCGGAGAGGATTCGAACCTCTGACCTCACGGTTCGTAGCCGTGTGCTCTATCCAGCTGAGCTACCAGTGCATAGCGTAGGATCACCCAGTATCGGGGATTTCCTCTATTTTCAGCAAGGGGGAATTCTGCTATCCTCTTCGCTATGAGTATTGATTGGGAGCAGCAATGGAGAGAATTTGCCCCCGCCTTCTACGACGGCGTGGCCCATATCCCCCTGCCTGAATCGGGGAAGACCCTCCTGTTAAAGCCGGGTGCAGGGTTTGGAGATTTTTCTCACCCGACAACGCGGCTTACCCTCGAGATGCTCCATCCCCACCTGAGGGGATCCACCCTGATCGATATCGGCTGCGGAAGTGGCATTCTTTCGATTGCAGGAGCTCTTCTCGGCGCAAAAAAGGTAATTGGGATCGATATCGAGGAGTCTGCAGTAGACCACGCGCGGGAAAATGCCCTCCTCAACGGCGTGGAGGGGCAAGTCCATTTTTCGAAATCTCTGGATGGAGCCATTCTGGATGGACCCCTCGTGATCGCGCTGAACATGATTCGCAGCGAACAAATAGAGGCCTGGGAATCCCTCCCCATCCTGCATCAGATGCCCGCTCTAGTCATCTCTTCGGGAATTCTCATCTCTGAGAGGGATCTCTACTTAAGTTTGGTGCGAAAGTGGGGATGGACTCCCTTATACACCCGAGGCGAGGGAGAATGGCTGGCACTGACTAGCCGCATCCTCACGCCATAATCGATTGCGAATCGACAAAAGGTTGTTATTTGCTTCCTGAAACTTCCCCTCTTTAGAAAAATGCACTGCCAACGCTCCCAAAACACGCCACTTGTTAGCGCCCTCTGGAATCGATCGGATCAGCTTCTCTGCACCTGTAACCTCTCCTCGTTCAATCCAATTCTCGGCCAACTTTGAGCTTGCCTCTTCCCTAGGAGGCCCATTTCTCATCTTTTTTACCGCGCCATGAGCCAATTCCAACTCCCCCGCATGAAGACTCTCTTCAAAGAACCTTGTCCAATCAAAAGTTTTTTCATTCAGTCTCTCTTGTATGCACCAGATCCTTCTAAGCTCTTTTTTCTCATAGCACGTATCGATCGCCTTCTTTACTGCCTTATCTACGTCGCTCTGGAGGATGCAACAATTCTCCCGAGGAGTGATCGATTCTGCTCGTTCAGATTCTCCATTTTCCAATAAGAATCCGTATATATTGACTAAAACAGGCTCTACTTCCGTGCTATAGCGGCGAAATAATCGAATCACCTCATCAAGACGGTCATATTTGAAGAATAGTTGCGAGCAAAGTTCCTGGATGCATCGACGATTTTCAGACCAAGATGTAATCTGTCTGACGAGAAGCTCCGCCCCAGGGAGATCTCCTTGGTTTAGTTTTTCCTCAAACGCTGCGACGACGAGCTCATTGCGGGTCATTCCATCCGCCCATTTGTAATAATGCAGGGTGTTACCACCCAGAAAATGCATCACTTCCAAGGCAGAGCTAGACCGGCTCTCTCGGATCAGCTTTCTGAAAATGTCGGTTAATAGATCCTGTGAAATGAAATTTTTTTGAGCGTCAACATATCTTAACCCTGTTTTGTCCTTCCGATAGGTAAAAAAGAGGAGATCGCACACTTTTTTAACCACGTCTGGATCGCTGCGCTGGCCTTTAATTTTTTCGAAAATAGATGCTGCCCAATCCCACTCGCCGTTTTTGAGCAATGTGCAATAAGTCGAAGCATCAAATTGTCCTTTAGCAATACAATTGGCTATATAAACGAAAGGGGCATATCCAGAGTAGATCTCTTCTCCATCTTTTAGACCAAAACTCATACCACCATCTAAATTCTGGAGAAGCTCTTCAATGATCTCTTCAGCACTCTTTTGGATCTCGATTAGACTGAGGGGAATGGTTCGGCCCTGTAATGAGGCAATCGTTCGTGAGTAGCGGTAAGATGGCAGGTTGCTACAAATTCTCTCGAGCGCCATGCGAAATTGTGTTTGCGCGAGGTTCTGCGCGGTCTCTTGCCATTGCTTACAGACATGCGAAACGCTGCGCAAACTGCCAAGGTCCAGATATGAGAAAACGCCTTGCAGCACATTTACTGGCAAGGCGTCATTCATTATGGGAGCACTTATTGACATGACCATCTACATCATATCCATACCCATGCCACCCATACCGCCCATTCCTCCCATCCCACCCATGCCATCCATTGGCATTGGATTTTTGGATTTGGGCTCAGGCTTATCGGTGATCATGGCTGCAATGGTGATGAGAAGACCAGAGACAGAAGCGGCGTGGAGTAGCGCGCTCTTTGTCACGAGCACAGGATCGATGACCCCTTCTTGGAGCAGATCCCCAAACTGGTCGGTTAGCCCGTTGTATCCAAAGGCCCCTTCCTTCTCGTAGATCTTTTCAGCAATCAGATTGCCCTGCTTGCCGCAGTTATTTGCAATTGCGGTAGCAGGTGCAAATGCCGCCTCGCGGATGATCTCCACGCCGATCTGCTCATCCCCTTCGAGCTTGAGAGACTCCAGCGCTTTGACAGCGCGCAGTAGAGCAACCCCGCCACCTGGCACGACCCCTTCAGCGACTGCTGCTCTGGTTGCGTGCATCGCATCTTCGACCCTTGCTTTTTTCTCTTTGAGCTCTGCTTCTGTCGCAGCGCCCACGTGGATAACGGCGACGCCCCCTGCGAGTTTTGCAAGGCGCTCTGTGAGCTTTTCCCGGTCATAGTCAGAGGTGCATGTGGCAATCTCACTGCGCAAGGCGGCAATCCGCCCCTGAATGCGCGCAGGATCGCCTGCTCCATCGATAAGCGTCGTATTCTCTTTGGAGACCTTGATCTGTTTCGCCCTTCCGAGCACTTCAAGACCCACATCCTCAAGAGAGAGACCGACATCTGCTGTCACCACGGTGGCTCCTGTGAGCTGGGCGATATCTTCGAGCATCGCTTTGCGGCGATCCCCAAAAGCGGGAGCCTTTACTGCACAGACGGGAAGACCCGCTTTGAGTTTATTGACGACGAGGGTTGCAAGCGCTTCTGAGTCGACATCTTCTGCGATGATGAGAAGAGGGCGCTGTCCCTTTTCCATCACCTTCTCGAGAATCGGCACGAGATCGCGCGCACTGGAGAGCTTTTTATCTGTGATCAAAATCCAGGGATTGTCGTACTCAACCAGCATTTTCTCCGCATTCGTAATGAAATAGGGAGAGAGATACCCTTTGTCGAACTGCATCCCCTCAACAACATCGAGGGTGGTATCGATTCCTTTCGCTTCCGCAATGGTAATCGTGCCGTCCTTGCCCACTTTTTCCATCGCCTCTGCGATCATGGCGCCAATTTCTGGGTCGTTGTTAGCAGAGATCGTCGCGATCTGTTTGACCTCTTCTGGCTTGCTAATCTGTTTTGCGAGTTTATCGAGAGATGCGACCATTTTTTCAACCGCCTTATCGATCCCGCGTTTGACGCTCATAGGGTTGGCGCCTGCAATCACATTCTTGACACCTGCGCTGTAAATCGCGTCGGCAAGAACAATTGCAGTGGTGGTTCCATCGCCTGCAACGTCAGAAGTTTTCGAGGAGGCCTCTTTGACGAGCTGAGCGCCCATGTTTTCAAATTTATCCTTGAGCGCGATCTCTTTGGCAACAGTCACGCCGTCTTTTGTGGAAAGCGGAGCGCCAAATCCCTTATGGATCACGACGTTGCGCCCTTTGGGGCCTAAGGTCACAATGACCGCTTTTGCGAGAGTCTTCACCCCCTTTAAGATCGACTTCAGGGCATCTTCATTGAATTGTAACATCTTGGACATGGTATATTATCTCCTGTAGATTAAGCTAAAATGCCGAGGATATCATCTTGGGATAAAATGAGGTATTCCGCTTGGTCATCCTCTGTCTTTACCTCTGTGCCTGCATAAGAGGAAAAAAGGACGAGATCGCCCACTTGCACATGCATCTGCGTGAGGTTTCCTTTGTCATCTACTTTGCCTGGGCCAACGGCAACGATCTCACCCTGGCGTGGTTTTTCTTGAGCAGATTCCGGGAGAAGAATGCCTCCACGGCGTGCGGGTCCTTTGGAGCGCTTGAGAAGAACGCGATCTCCGAGCGGCTTGATATGCTGCATGACTGTCATAGTGTCTACTCCAGAATGGTTAAAGATGATGCACAATCGTAACCCGTTTCTCGAATTTTGTCAATGTTTTAGCAAAACAACAAGCCAACTGCTAATTTAGCGCGCCGTATCGAGCCAAAAGGGGGCAAATGGCCTTCCCGTCCCATTGATGCCGAGGTGCACCTCCGCACAGGTAAAATCCCAAAAATAGCAGTAGGGCACACACCCCAGCCGCCACGCAATCACGGAAAGGCTGAGCTCCTCGGGGAACCAGGAGATGGCAGGCTTAACCGTTTCGAGGGCGCAAATCCATGTATCTAAAAGAGCTAAAGCCCTCTCATTTTCAAAATTGAGACCCAACAAGGCTGAAGAGAGGTGGGGAATTAAGGGATAGTCTGCATGGGTGATCCCTAAACTTTTTGCTGCGGAGAGGAGATGTCTAGGCCGATTATCCTCAAGGGTTCCGACATTAGTAAAAAAATATCCACTCTCCTCGATCTCCCGAAAGATCGACTCGAATCCCACGAGAGGGTGCATGGCGAGATCGACCCAAAGGGCATTTTTGTATCCGAGTGCTTTGGCCTCGCAGAGATAAGCCGCTTTAAAAGCGTAGGGGATATGACAGAGCTTTAACCCCCCATGTGCTGTATTTGGAAAACCCCCTCTTCTTACAATCACATCGCCCTGAAACCCGCTCTGCCGGATCTCTTCGAGGAGCTTCTCCATTTTGCTCTGGTAGATCCCATTGTGGGTCGCATAGAGCAAAATACAGCGATCTTTGCTGCCACCAGAAAAAGAGAGGATCTCCATTTCTGGCATCTCTCCATTTGGCCCCAAAAGTCGAAATTGGAGAATCCGGTTGAGTCGCGATTCATACGGGGCTCTCATCTCGATTTGCGCGGCGACAGAGATCCGGAGCGGGTCGAGATAACTGCGCCTTGCATGCAGCAGGTAAGTATCGAGCTTTTGATAATCCTCCCTAGTGGGATTTGTGATATCGGAAAGGGAAGACCAGACCGTCTCTAGCTCTGGATCGCAAAAACTGGATAGAACAAATAACAGAAAGAGAAATCTCATCGAACCGTATCCAACCAAAATTCTACCAAGGGTCTTTCTTCCAGATCCTCTCTCTCAACTTCATTGCAGACGAGATTTCCAAAGCAGCAGGAGGGCTCCCAACCTTGGCGCCAGGCGAGCACAGACAGACTGAGCTCTTCTGGAAACCAGGAGATCGCCGGATAGACCCGCTCCAGAGCGCGTATCCATTTGTCGAGAAGGGCGCACGCCTCGAGATTGCGCATATTCAAGCCAAGAATCCCGGAAGAGAGATGGGGAACTTCAATATAGCGCCCGCGCGGAAGCGATAGGCTCGCAGCTGCGCTCTCCAAATGGAGCGGGGCATTTCCATCGAGCGTTCCTACCTCAGTGAGCAAATAACCCGTCTCTTCGATAATCAAAAAGGGGGTATCGAAATTGCCCCAAGGATGGATCGCGAGATCGAGCCAAAGCACTTCATCATATCCAAGCAGCTTAGCCTCGAGCATAAATTGGGCTTTAAAGGCATAGGGAATGTGGCAGAACCTAAGCCCTCCGTGCCCTGTATTGGGATATCCCCCAATCCGCAGTAGAACATCCCCCTCATACCCACATTCTGCGATTTCACTCAGGAGTAGGCGCGCCTTTTGGGGATAAATCCCATTGGCAGATGCATACAAGAGAATGCACCTGCTCCTAGAAGAAGTGCCAAATTGATGCTTTTCGAAAATCGGCATCTCCCCATTCGGACCCAAAAACTGGAACTGCGTCATCCGATTCAGGCGCGCACAGGGACTTTTTCTTAGGACATCTAAGTAAGACCTTCTTCCATTCTTTAGGTAATCTTCTAAACGCTGATAATCTTCGATGCGCGGCTCGTTGATGTCGGGGATCGCATCCCACACTGCTTGGAGTTCCTCATCGTGAAATGCATGAAGGAGCTGCGTTAAGAAAAACAAACAGAGAAGAGCAAATTTCATGCTAGGCAAACTAGCATTTCTTGAAATTTGAGACCAGGATTGATAACCTCGCGCCATGGGCATTGCACACTGGATCACTTGTTTACTCCTTGGGGCCACTTCTATAGCAGCAGGAGAATACCGTATTGAAGGCTTCTTCCAAGAGCATTATGGATCTGATAGGGTTGACATCGTCACACGCTTTGCCTCTCGCTATCTCCCCTACAATCCGACTATCTTTGCACCTATCCCTCACCCGCATATCCGCACACACTGCGCCAAGCTTTGGCCACACAGCACTCTTTTCGAAGGAACCCTTCCAGAAGGAAGAATCGATTTTCTTTGGCTAGAGGCTGCTGGAGAAGAGTGCGCTCTCCTTGACCCATTCGCACATCGAATTGGAGAAGCGCGGGTGATCTGCACAACGATCTCTGCTTCAAAAGAGCTCATTTCCTACCTAGAACGTAGAGGATTTGTCCTCCTCTCCCACTGGTTCCATGAGGGAGTGACAGGCGATGCGGTCTTTGTGCGCTCCGATCTCTTCCTAAGCGCATACTTTCCCTCCTTGCAGCAACCTCTTGCAGAATCCTACCCCCCCATCCACCTTGAGCGCTTCTTCCACAAGGCCCCGAACAAACTCGCTGTGCACGCCATCGACAACATCGATTTTATCTATATGATCAATCTCGATGAACGCCCGGAGAAATACCTCCTGTCAGCTGGATCTTTCGCTCCGCATGGCATTTTTCCCTACCGCTTTTCCGCAGTGAATGGATGGAAACTCTCCTTCGAAGTGTTTAATGCCATCGGCATGCAATTTGCTAGATGGCTGATTCCTGGGCGTCTCATGGCAACCGTCATGCGTACCGCAGAAGGAGAGATCCATCCGAGCCACGAGTTAATTGAGGAGAGCGGCACAAGCTACTTTGGGTTTGGGATGTCGAAGGGCTCGATTGGGATCGTCCTGAGCCATCTCTCAGTCCTACAAGACGCCTATGACTCTGGCTTTGAGACGATCTGGGTGATGGAGGATGACGTCTATCCTACGAGCAACCCGTGGCAAATCCCCTGCCTAATCGACAAACTCGACTTCATCGACCCCGATTGGGACATCCTCTTTACGGACACAGACACCATTGACAAGCAAGGGCGTAAGGTACCTTGCCGCGCCTTGGCTGTGCGTCCAAACATGCCCATGCCCTCTCTTGAATCTTATTTAGAGCAATTCTACCAGGTGAATGCGGAATTTTCGAGAACCGGGATGCGCTATGGTGCCTATTCCATGATCATACGCAGGTCTGGGATGGAGAAGATCCTAAGCCATTTCAAAACTTACGGAATTTTCCTCCCTTACGATATGGACTACTGGCTCGTTCCCGATCTTAAAATGTACACGGTAAACAAGGAGATCGTCACGACTCGCTCTGATGCTCTTACGGACAACTCCCAGCCGAACTATCATTGAGGCTCTAATTAGCTTCTGTCAGTTCATCTTTCCAGTTTGGCCAGATCTCCTCAATATCGTCTGGTGTAATCCGGCGATAAGAACGAATTTCTCTAAGCTTGTTCATACGGGGATCATCCACATCTCCTGGTCGTGGATAATAGCTCGCTTTATGTCGATAGGGAATCATGGCCCGCAATGGACTGACATAGTAGATCGCTATGGATTGACGAAAAACTCCTTCAGGACATTTTAGAAGATCAGGGAGCCCGTGGAATGAGATTCCAGAGGTTTGAAATAAAACTGCTCGATTAGGTTTTGGCAAAACCCTTGCTTCACATTGAGCCATATCAGAGGACCAAAACTCAATGTCCCCGCCCCAGCTATCCTCCCACTGCTCGTTCGTGTAATAAATAAGGTTTAAACGCCTCTCCATTTTTGTAATGGGGTGCACATTATAATCGAGATGCATATCGAGTTTGCCATTGGCAGGATAACTATGTAGCCCTCCACCATGCAGATAAGGATCGTAGACCAATTCGGAGATCCCAGATATTTTGCACACGACATCAATGAATGGCCGTTCGTTTAAGACATAGATCATCTCTTTCAACAGAGGCGGAATCTCGTCCATATTGTCTTTTGCATACTTAATTTCTAGTGGGTTATTGTAAAAGTGCCACTTCCCTTCCGACGGCTTGGGAAATTCAGAAACAACTTGTTGATAGACCTCGAGAGCGAGAAAGTCATCAATAACAACATAGGGGAAGGGGCTGGCCTTAGAAAACTGTTCGTGCAAAACATCCAAATGATCAACCCACGGACCAAAATAGGAGAAGATCTCCCCCTGATCCCTCCCTAGGCTGTCTTCGCCAATTTTTACTTCTGGAATATAATCCAAAACCGCCTCATCAGCCACTACCAAACAGGTCGCTAAGCAAAATATAAACCCGAGTTTAGACACGACTCCTCCCCATAATTATTTATTTAGCCAACGCTACTCTGTGCTTGACTTACTTACAAGAAAAATCGATATTCTAAGAGACTGTCCAAAGGAACAAAGTATATGGTCAAACACACCGCCTTAGCTCTATCATCCTTACTTTCCTTGTTGTCTTGTCCCATAGAAGCAAACGTCACCCTACCGAGCGAAATATACCTTCCAACTACCACGTTTGAAACAAGCTTTCCCTATATCACTGGAGATGCAATCCGCTCAATCTGCGATCACGTATTTGATCCTACGCGCGCTCTCGATCCTAAGACAGTCCACCTAGGCGATACCGTTTTCTTATTCTTCGATTACCTCGACTATTTCTTTGCAGAAATACACCCCTTAATTCCAGAGCCCTATATCCTTGTCACCCATCATTTTTACGATAGTAGTGACGACCCTGTACCAGGAAAGTTTGGCAAATATCTAGAAGATGAAAAAGTACTAGGTTGGTTCTCTCATAATCTCGATAGAGAACATAGAAAACTTCACCCCTTACCGATAGGCATTGCAAACGCCTGTTATGAATGGGGCGAAAGAGCGATTTTCGATGAGTGTATTGCGACCTATAGGAACCAAGTGCCTAAGACGGGCCTTCTTTACATGAACTTTTACACGCATACCTGTCCTGGGGAAAGAGAATGGGTGAAGGCCTACTTTGAGCAGAAACCCTTTTGCACAAAACCGCCTCGTCAATCATTACGCCCTTATCTCATTGATGTTGCGCATCACAAGTTTGTGCTGAGTCCGCGTGGACATGGGCTCGACTGCTTCAGAACCTGGGAAACACTTTTGATGGGATCCTTTCCTATTGTCAGAGCTTCTACTCTGGACCCTTTATTCGTGGATTTGCCTGTCTTGATCATCGAAAATTGGGAAGAGGTCACGGAAGAGTTTTTGCAGACAAAATACGAAGAGCTTGCAGGCAAGGATCATAATTGGAACAAGCTCTATATGCCCTACTGGATCGACCAAATTCACAATCTGCAAACGAAATCTAGGGCGACTCCTCCCTTAAAATGAGATCCATGTCAAATGGGAACCACTCCGACTTTTTGCTCATGACCCTGACACGATCAATGACCCAATTAGGATAGGATCCGGATGCGTGCAGAGGAGTAATGATCAAATCAAAGTCCCCCAGATGGGATGCCATACTCGAAAGATTAGAACGCGTTGTGATCAAAACATCGAATTCTTGCATCGCAAAGAAATCCTGGACAACATAATTAACATCCGGCTCATCTAGCTCCTGGATACCAAAGATGATGTCTTCATTTACGAATCGCTTGCGGAACTCAGCAATTAGATCAGCCGGCAATGAGGTATCACTAAATAGGAACACATGCATCGGCCGTCTCTTGTTCCATTCGTAGACCCTTCTGATTTGTCTTTCGTGATAATCTAAGTTCGGATGTTTAAGAGGAAAGGTCAAGATCGATGTTTCCGATCTATCCCCTCCACTAAGAGTGCGGACGTGATCCGCAACATTTAGGCGGTCTTGCACACGGAAATTGGGAATGGAGGTGCTGGGACGACACGCTTGCTTCAAATACGCTAAAAACCCCTCCTCTTTCCAAGGAATGTCAAAAGCCAACGTCCAGGGAAGATTATCCCATTCTGAGAGATCCTCTGCAAAGTACTCCAACATAAACAACGTGGAGGGGGAATTTGGGTCGAGAATCCGATGGTAGAATTCACGAAGGGTTATCTCTGAATTGACTTTCAGTACACTCTGATAATGCGAGCGTAGATCGTGATAGGGAAGAGCGTCGTAATCTATCACTAGGTGTTGGCTGTTCTCAAACGGGGCATGGAGAAAAGTGACTCCTGTCGAATAACTAAGGTAGCGCGCTTGTGCATAGAGAAGAATTTTATCTCCAAATCGACCATTACAATGTTCATAACAAATGGCATGGCGCCTTGCTAACTCGGCACTGGCCCAGGAAGTTGAGTAAAACACCATTAGTAGAATAGAAAGGAAAATTCTCAGCATAAGCCTCCTGAACTTGAGAGACAGAATACGATAGGCGTCATATTGACGTAAATCAAAATTCATTTTACGCTCCTGCCTCAAAAGGAGCAGATATGCCCAGAAATTTCCCAATGCTTATACCCTATGCAGCTGGGGTCCTTTCTCTTGCTATATCACCTCTCACGGCAACGGCCGCAAAGGACATATTTGCCAAATATCCAAATCGCTATTTTATCGAGAGCGGCAGCTACCTTGGGGATGGGATTCAAATGGCTTTAAATGCCGGATTTCCAAGCATCTACTCTATCGAAATTTCTGATGAACTGTATGCGCGCTGCGTGGAACGATTCGAACGGATTCCAAATGTCCATGCAATCTGCGGGGATTCCTCAGAGGTCATGAAGAGTGTCTTAGAAAACATTCATGAGCCTGCTACCTTCTGGCTCGACGGTCACTACTCTTCTGGAAATACGGAAATGGGAGATCTGCATTGTCCTCTTCTACGAGAGCTGGATGCGATTGCAAGTCATCCCATTAAAACACACACAATCCTAATTGATGATATCCGTTACTTTGGAGAGGTGGAATTTGATTATATCGAGCTGGAACAAGTCCAAGCAGCATTGCTTAAGATCAACCCATCTTACAAATTCTCTTATGAAGATGGGCACATCCCAAATGACATACTCGTAGCGAAAGTCGCGGGGACAGAATGAGATTGAAGGGATTTCGCTTCCTGTTCTTTCTACTAGTCAGCTCTGGTCAAGGGATCGCTGGGGACTATGTAACTTGCAATTACGAAGGGCAATTAGGCAACAATCTATTTCAAATCGCTGTTACAACAGCGTACGCGATAGATCATGGGTGTGAAGCGCTGTTTCCACCTATAAGACCTGACTATCTACCCGTACTTCATCGCATCCAAATGATTCCAGCTCCAACGAATGTGGCATTTGAAGTATTTCAAGAACCTGGGGATGCCTATTATTCTTTTGTTCCCATTCCCTACTATGATGGCATCTCTCTGCTGTTACGAGGCTATTTCCAAACAGAAAAGTACTTCGCACATCATAAAGAGGCTATTCTTGAACTATTTGCCCCGACCCAAGAGATCCTAGATGAGATCCATGAAAAATACGGGGAGCTCTTGAGTGAAGAAACTGTCGGCCTTCATATTCGGACTTATATTCCAGACTACAGCAATCCCGACGAGGAAGGGTTTCGGGGGGTGCCGTTTGATTATTTTCTACGCGCTATGGAGCAATTTGACGGGGATGCGCACTTTTTGGTCTTTTCAGACTGCATAGATTGGGCAAAGTCGAAGCTCGCCTCTTGCCAAAGGAAAATCACTTTTATTGAGGGGAACCCACACTACCTCGATCTCTATTTGCTTTCCTTATGCAAACACCAGATCATCTCTCCGCGTTCCACGTTTTCCTGGTGGGCTGCATGGATGAATAGGAATCCAGAAAAGCGGGTAATCGCATCTGTACAGCCCGACGCTTCTGATCACTATCCAGAGAGCTGGATAATACTTAACTGATTTTATACCCAAAATAGCTCAAAAATCCAACTTTTGAGCTATTTTGGGTATATATCCTCCGCTAGTCCCCTCTTTTCTTCACTACGCAAAGGCTCTTATAGAAATGAATCGAATAGATATTCTTCTGGTACTCCGTAAGAGTGTCGAATAACGTGGGGGGCACTTTCTTCATCGTTCCATAGCCTGTTGCACCGCCAGTGTAGTTCAAATCCTCTACAAGTTCTTTTAAAAACTCGACTGTCGTGCCCTCTCCTGCCAGAGGAGATTCACAATTGCCATTTCCTCCATGTCCTGTCCAATACGAGGTATGAAGATCTTCGATGATATAGAGTCCACCTGGCTTCAGAAAAGGGAAAAGAACTTCAAAACTTGTAATCTGCTGATCCATCGTATGCCCACCATCATCGATAATGATATCGAACTTTCCGGTTATTGTATCCACTAAGTTGGCAAATTGAGCAAGAGCCACTCGATCAGACTGATCGAGAAAATGATAATTTACGCGTGAAGAATGAGATCTACCTGCACCTGGATCGATATCGATAAAATGGAGCTCGGCGTTTTCAAAATAGGCCTCCCAGATAGCGGCTGAACTACCCGATGCAATCCCGATTTCTAAGAACGTGAGGGGTTTCTTGCGTAACGGCGTGAAATATTGAGCGTATACTTCCATGTAGTCATGACCATATGAGGCTTTATCGGTTCCGTAGGTGTGCGCCAAGGTATCCAAATAAGCGTAATCATCTATTCTCGTCTCATCAGCAGATATTCCTAAGAACAAACCTAAGAGACATACAAGCCAAATTCGGGTCATCCATTTCCTCGTTTTTTCAGTTACCAATTGGTTATAACTGGCGGGACTGACCCTCCAATGTTCGCCTTCATGTCAAGGTGATCGATGTAATGAACGTGATATCCACGCTCAATAAGTCGCTTAGCAAATCGCGCAACTTCAACCTCAAAATCTATCATCTCTTTTTCCATGGTTTCCTGGTCAATCGAGTAGAGCATTTCATGGAAAAGAGAATACTTCATGGCAAAACACCCTGCAAAAGCTTTCCCTTGAAAAATTGGATAGCCTTCATCACAGCGAATCACGGCATCGTATTCAGGATGGGCTTCTAAAAGTTCCAGAAAATAGGGACTCGTAAAGCGATATCTTCCTGTGAGCTTTACGACCATGTCGTCCTCTCGAAATTGATAATGCTTCAATCCCTCTATTAAGGATCGGGTTTCATTCACTCCCTGGTTATGAAGGCTGTAATCATTGACATTGGAATAAACGACGCGATCTGAGAAATCATCCAGGTAGGACGGGAAGCAGGGATGGCATGCCTCTATTACATACGGATGATACCCATAATTTTTAAGAATACCTAACGAAGTACAGTATTCCTCTTTTCTCATCTCGTAGCCAAACTCTTTAATTGCCGAAACAGCAATGATTTTGACATGGTTATCTTTCTCAGGAGGATCCTGTAGAACCTGTTCTGCCTCTTTGATAAAAGAATCCCGATCAAAATGGGTAATATGCATCCAATCCCGAGTTTCCCATCCACAAAGTGCATCCATTAAACTGCCGAAATCAAAGAAAAAGACATTGTCAATTTGATTCCACAACCTTTTCTGTAGAGCTCTTCCCGAACATCCCATAGAAGTGATGATCACCTTATAACCCTGGATACCACGGACTTTCTCGAGGCATTCGCGCTCGATGCGATCGATTTCAAAGTAGGAATTTCTCGTCGGGGTAGCAACAAACTGGCACCCTGCTCCAAATAGCAGCTTCCGTAATGACGGAGGAATGAGCGCATTGCCTATAAGCACGGCACAATTGGCATCCTTCAAATGTTTGAGAAATTGGAGACAACGCTGCGGGTTCTGTACGGCTTGATGCGCAAGAGCTGTCATCGAGTACACATCTTCCATCTTCCCATTCCAGTGGGAGGTTACCTGACTAACCATTTCGAGGCAGGTTTCGTAGGGATACTGGTGATTCCCAAAAGACATCCCCTCCTCAAATCCGCCAAACTCTGCACAACCTAGGGGTAAACACTTCAGAACATTTGACCCATTCAGGGAAAAAGCCTCACGCATTTCTTGGGCTAGGAATGGATCAGCCTCCTGATGACTATCGACGCCATCGTTCGCTAAAATCACATCCCCATCTCCAAAACGCAGATAGATCCCTTTTTCTTGTCTCTGCAATATTTGCTCCATTTTCTGTAGCGTCTCCTCAGATGGGTGAAAACTCAGAGGGAACCCCTTCACAGCAAACATAAAAAACACAAGAAATAGGGCCGACTTCTTAATCATTTTGCATCCAAGGATTGTTTATAGTTTGAAACCACATCTTCTCGCAGCGTGAATACCCGTATCCCCGGCACTAGAAACAGGTCCATATCATAGGGCAGGAAGACCTGATATTTCTTGAAAAACTGGAGTATCTTCTCGATACCACAGCGTCGAATGACCATAGAGTAGGTGCCGTAACGAGCACCCATCTTACAAAAGAGATTACCGATATTCTTGTGCTCTACAAACGCATCGGGGTTATGTGGTCGAAAATCGGGCCTCCATGCATGTGACCAACAAGGAACTCCCTCACCCTTGTCATTTTTCATATCTTGGTCAGTAAATAGAATATCCCATCCGGTAAGTCCTACCTCTTGATCTAACTCCACGATGAGGTTAGAAAGAACACGAGGATCTTTCAATACCTGAATCCCATCCTCCATGATCCAGATGGTTTCATAGCCCGCATCGTAGGCATCCTGCAGAACAGAGAGGTGGGTGAGAGCAAGACCAATCGCTGCCAAAGAGAGGCCATGACAAAAATAGGTCTGGCCAAAGCGGTGAATAATCTCATGGTACGGCTTCCCTCCCGACTCTGGGAAGTAAGAAGTTCCCCAACGCCCTCCTTGCATCCCCACGCGAAACTCCACTCCGAGTTCATTGACCGCGCTAAGCGATAATTCCTCTGGATCGAGTGCCTGAACATAATGGGGGTGGATCCCATAGGGAGAAAGTTGTTCAACGCAGGAAATGTACTTTTTCAAAGTGGGATCCGCTGAGATCAAATAGATGAAATCCACATTTTCCATCCGGCTTGCAGAGCTCTTTTTTTCGACCTTATGCAAATGATCTGCAAGACTTGCATCGATGGTGCTTAGAGACAAGGTAATGACTGATAACAATAGATACTTGAAAGACATGCATTACTCCCCGTGTTTAGAGTTTTCGGAAGAGGGCAACATGTGTTCCAACTGACCCTGCTTCGTCTAAGAAACAGTGTTCCTTTAGAAAGGCAACGGCAATTGTTGTCTCGTGCCAGTCTGCATCATCAAACCAAATATACCCGCCCTTTTTCACTTTGGGCAAATACATCTTTGCATCTTCCAGCGCAATCATAGGGGAATGGTTTCCATCAATGTGCAAGATATCGATCGATTCGTCAGGAAAATAGTTAACCGCTGCCTTAGAGGTCGTGCGCATCGTAGTCGCAAAAGCGTTCAAGTCATACCCATTTATCATGCCAAGATACTGTCTATAGATATCCTCATGGTCGAGCTTATTCCACCAGTTGTAATTTTCATCATTTTCTTCAAAGGCTTTAACAGATTCTGAGTTACTCCACGGATCAATTCCAAAAATTTGCCCTTGCCCGATGTACTTGAGAGCACAAGCTGTGGGATAGACAGAGGCTCCAGCAAACACCCCAATTTCGACACAAATTTTTGGCTTTGTTTCAAGAATCAGATCCATCATCTTTGAGGCTTTCTCCATGGTGCACCAACCCTCGAAACTCTTCAGATGGGTTAATGCTTCCCATTTGTAATTCTCCCAAGCTTGTTCTTCCGATATAATCTCAGCGAAGGGCTGAGGCTCTGCGTGCATTGCAGATAAAGAGGAGCAGATCATCAATAGCAGTAGTCGAATTTTCATGTGTACATCCTGGTTTGATCCTGTTCAAAAAGGAAAAACGTAACATGACAAGGTTTTTTTGTATACGGAGGCAAACGACGTTGCCTAAAAAAAAAATCGCTGGTAGCCTCCTTCGACCGGTATACCTGTAATAGGAGGCTTTGGTGCTGGGAATCTTCTGCTTTGTTTCTGCGATTTTCTACAGTTTCCTCTGCTATGGTCATCCGATCCCAGTTCCATTAGAGAGATACAAGAACTGTGAGGAGTTGCGCTCCCACCCCGGCCACTACCCCTTTATCAGCTACTTAACATACCGAAATATCTGCGATCACATCATCGACCAGAGCTCCACATCTTTCGATCCAGCAACCGTACAGAAAGGGGACACGATCTATCTAAATGGCTGGTACATCGAGTGGTTCGTGAATGAAGTTCATGATCAAATAGAGCAACCGTACATTTTACTAATCAGCGATATTGGCAACTATTTTCCCGATCAGAACTGCAAGAAACTCCTTTACGACCCTAAGCTAGCCGCCTGGTTCTGCCGCAACATGATCTTTTGTAACCATCCCAAGCTGATTCAAATTCCTATGGGACAAGACCTCGCTCTTTTCTGTGTCAATCCCATTGTTCTCTGGCAACTCCTAAACGAACACTCGAGGAAGCCTCTCCCAAAAGAACATTGGCTCCATATGTGTTTTTATCCACGCCCTTTTGGCGATAGAGATCAAATTTGGAATTTCTACCTGGACAAGCCCTTTTCCTTTCACCAAGCTCTTCCCAATGGAGAGTATGTCGAACTTTCTCGCCATGTCTATTATGAAGATATGCTTAAATCCCGTTTCACTCTTTCTCCAATCGGCCTTGAGAACGATTGTGTACGCACATGGGAGGCCCTTGTGCTAGATTGCATCCCCATCATTGAGCATTCATTCATCGATCCTCTCTTTGACGGACTGCCCGTAGTTAAAGTTGACAATTGGTTTAATATTGACCAGCCAATGCTAGAGAAAGAGTACAATAGGTTGAGCGAACGCTTTGCCTCCCCACAGATGGAACGGTGCTATTTTGACTACTGGGCCCGTAAGATCCGAGACACACAAAAAAAAGTGCGTTCCGACACATGGAGGGGCGCTGAGTTAGAAGCTACTTTGTTTAGCGATGAGGATTTACGCGACCTAAGCATCCTTTTGACATCCGGGGGTCGCAAATGCCCCAAGCTTGTTTATCTGGGGTCGATGACTACCTTGCGCTCTCTTCAACTCGCGAACGAGCTTCCTTTCCTCGAAACTCTTTATCTGGCAGACCAGTGGCTCGATCTAGATTCTCTCCACTATTGTGTACAGCATATTCGCGACCACAACCTGTTCGAGAATGCGCATAAGATCGCCTGTGTGTCTGAATCCGACCCAGTGGTTAGCCCCGAAATTCGCTCGACCTTCCTCGATTTGACCCATCTCGCGCACTCGATCCCTTTTAATTTTCAAAGGATCCGACAGAGCCTGAGGAGCGACTTGGAGCATATATATAATAGTCTCGAGGGAAACGCGTTCCTCTGTGGGAATCGCGTCCAAGATGAATATGTTCAGAAAGTCTTGAACCAATTATCGCAAGAACGCAGTGTGACGATTCACACTCACGGCAATTTTTGGTTCTTACATAAACCCTAAGGCTACTCATGATCAAACGAATATCTCTTCTTTCCGCTACAAGCATTACCTTACTCATACCAAACGCGCATAGTAATGACTCCGACTTTATTACCTATGATTGGCTTGCAACCTGTGGAATAGAGACTGCCTATACGGATCACATCGCTCATTTCCGCAAGTTATTTAATACGATGCATGTGCGCGGATTTCTCGAATGCGGTTGCGGTTTTTCGACCAAATATTTCATGGACCACTCAGAAAAAGTGATCTCCATTGAATTCATCACTACTGATACGAATGATCAGTGGCTAAAAAAATGCATCGATCTCTATAAAGATTTCCCCCACTGGACACCTCTCGCTTACCAGGCAAGCCCGTGTTTTGAAAAAGCAGCCTCTTATCAATGCGCTACCCATCAAGATTATGCCCTTATTGATTCCAGCTATCTCGTGGAATTGGATACATTTTTCAAGACCCATATCGCAAGTTCTGCTCTTCAAGGTCACCCGATTGATGTCGCTTTTGTCGACGCAGGGATCTATTTACGTGGAGATATGGTCAAATTGCTTCTCGGCAATAAGGTTCCAGTAGTCATTGCCCATGATACGTATGAAGACACTAGCAAAGAAGTAGACAAAGGTCTCTACGGATGGTTTAAGGTGAAGACACCTCCTGACTACGTAAAAATCCAAATCCCTTGGGGCGTGCAGACCACATTTTGGATTCACGACTCCCTTCCCCATGTCGCTATGGCCATGTATCATTATTGCGCTCAGGTAGCTTCGCATAAAGAGGCCCACCCTGGGGATTACTCCTATGAGCCTCTTACTGCACTCGCCGATGAGTGAGCCATTACCTGCGCTTCTATCCAGGGGTAGAGAAGTCTAAATCCCATCTCCAAACTCTGGTTGGGTCTCCACCCAAGAGTTTCCTCTATCAGATGGTTATCGGAATTTCTGCCGCGAACCCCCTCAGGACCTGGGATGTTGCAAATCGCTACATCTTTACCAGCAATCCTGGCAACCATATGCGCCAAATCATTGATCGATATACACTCATCTGATCCGAGGTTAAGAACGGGGGGAGGTGTCTCGGCGAGCATCACCCTCCGAATCCCCTCGATACACTCTGTAATATAGAGAAACGAGCGCGTCTGATCCCCTTTTCCCCAGATCTCGATGTTGCCCCCATTTTTCGCCTCCGCCACTTTGCGACATAGGGCAGCAGGAGCCTTCTCCCTTCCCCCACACCAAGCGCCGAGAGGTCCAAATACGTTATGCAGCCGGACGATGCGCACATCCATTCCGTAATCACGTGCATAAGAGAGATAGAGCCTTTCACTAAACAACTTCTCCCACCCATACTCCGTATCGGGAGCAGCGGGGTATGCGGAATCTTCCCTACAGTTAGGATTTTCGGGATCGAGCTGGTTATATTCTGGATAGATGCAAGCAGACGAGGTGTAGAAAATTTTTCGAGCGCCCGTCTCACGCGCCTTTTCGAGTACGTTGACATTGATGAGCACGGAGTCGTGCATGATCTCCGCATCATGGAAGGCGATAAATCCCATCCCCCCCATATTGGCAGCGAGCTGACACACCTCATCGAAGGGGTTTTCCATCCCTCCAAATGCTTTTTCGATTCCCTCTAGAAACCGGAGGTCGGCAAGGATGAACTCATCCGCATCAGTTTGACTGAACTCCGGATACTTGATATCGACCCCGCGCACCCAATATCCCTCTTCTTTGTAGCGGGTGACTAAGTGGGTGCCGATAAACCCCCCCGCACCGCATACGAGCGCGGTTTTTTGCGCATGGAGGCCCAAATTCAATAGGAATGCAAAACAGAGAATCCAAGATTTCATATGTATCCTACCTAGCCATGTAGTGAAATAGATCGCCATGGAGAGCTTGAATCTCTGCAATGACGCTCGGTTCGTCAATAATCGTCACATTTTTACCCTGCTCTGCAACAAGTCTTGCAACCTCGAGCTTTTGAGAGGCATAGAGAATTTTCACAGGGCAGTTCGGCTTATATGAGACATCCTCAAAAATATACTCCTCGAGATCCTGCTTGACGAGCTGCTCAGCCATATAGACAGCGTGCTGCGCATTGAGCGCATCGGTCGCTCGAAATGAGAGAGGATCGATGCCTAAAAGATCTGCATAGTCTGCAAGGGCGCGGTTATCGCGGACAAAACAGGGCCCTCCAAAGCCATAGCCCGGTTTTAAATACTTAGGCCCGACGCGACTATCTTGTCCTATTGCGTTCAAGATCGCATATTTATCGCTACCTGGTGTTTCATCGGCAATATCACCAATCAGATTGGCAAAGGCTACTTTAGCTGTCACGTAGCAGTTGAGTGCGAGCTTCGCAATTTCCGCACTCTCCACCGACATCCGCGCGATGTACGGATTGTTCTGATGGATGGAGCGATAGAGTCCTTCAATCAAATCGCCGACATGAGAGTTGGCTTCCCCGATGAGAACCATATCGGGCCTGGTCAATCCTGCGACAATCTCCCCTTGGGCAATAAATGGGGGATTGTAACTGAGTGTGACGTCCGTACAATCTTTAAGTAGGGGAAGCGCTGTGTTGCGCACGTACCCTGGAAACAAGGTGGAATTAATTACCAGGTGCTTATGAGCTACCTTCTGCGCATTGATCTCTTTGAGAAGTCCTGTGAGAGCATCAAATTGGTAGCCATCTTCCCCAGTCGCCGTGTTCACGACAATAAAATAGATATCGGCGAAATCAAGTGCCTCTTGAAGAGAGGTCGTAGCGCGGAAATTCTGACTCGCTTCGAGCATTTCCCTAATTCCAGGCTCATTGCTCACTAAGGTTTTTTCATTGAGAAGATCGACGTAACTCTCTGACACATCGAGTCCGAGCACATGGTGCCCCGCCTTTTCTAGGCACAGGGCATAGGTCAGCCCGAGCCGACCGACTCCCATTACAGATATGTTGTCAGATAACAATGGCGCTGAAGCGCTCAGCAGACATAATCCAAGAATGCGAAATAACATTGTCCACTTCTCCTGTTGAAATCAAAAAGCAGATTCTAGCGATCAAATTTTTAATGGAGAAGTTTTTTTTTGATTCAGCAAAAAAACTTTGCCTGCTAGCATCTTGCTTCCTCAAAGGTGGAGATCTATGAGACTATTGGTTGCCCTCTTCTGTTTTTTGACTCAGGTTGTGTGCGCAAAAGACAAAGACATAGCCTGGGAGAGTTGCAAGCAGCAAACACTCTCCCACCTTCCTGAGATTCATGGGTGGTGCACAGCGGAAAAAGCGACGAAAATGATGGATCTCATCTATACAATTAGACCAACCGTTTGCGTCGAGATTGGCGTCTTTGCAGGAGCTTCTATCTACCCTACCGCCTCAGCTTTGCAATTTCTCGGAAAGGGGCAAATCTATGGAATAGACCCCTGGACCCATGAGGAATGTTTGACCTCGTACGTAAAAGACGATGCAAATTATCAGTGGTGGAGCCAAGTAGATCTTGAAAACATTTACGCGCTCTATCTAGCCATGATTGCTCATTATGACCTTGAACCATACTGTACGACTTTTCGAACAACCTCTCGAGAAGCTGTCCACTATTTTCCCGATGAATCGATCGATATTCTGCACATCGATGGCAATCACTCTCCCTTAATTGCTCTTGAAGATGCAAAGCTCTTCCTTCCTAAGGTCAGAAAAGGGGGGTACATCTGGCTAGATGACATCGATTGGCCTGAGACGCGGCTAGCTTTTAAATACCTCAACAAGACTTGCGTTTTGGATGAAGAAGGGTCCCTCTCTTCCCAAGTCGCACTATTTCAAAAACCCTATGATTAGAACACTTCTCTTATTGACTCTTTGGGCTGGGCTCCATGCTAACCTGGAGAATCATTTAAAGCCTATTGAAGGAAAAAGCGCTATCAGTCGGTTTGGGAATATCGACTATGTCTACCTAATCAATGTAGACCCGAGTTTTGAAAGTTATATGGAGTGTTTGGAACAGCTTATCGAGTATGAGGTCTATCCACACCGCTTTGTAGCGGTGAACCCCGATAAACTTTCTGAAAGGATTCTCGAGGACATAGGCGTTCCCTCCGCACATGACCTTCCACGCTCCTCAGTTGCCATGACTCTAAGTCATTTGTCGGTTCTTCAAGATGCCTATGATGCGGGTTATAAAACGATCTGGGTCATCGAAGAGGGGATTCATGTGCTGGGTGATTTACAACAGCTTCCCAATCTAATCCAAGCATTAGACCAAGAAGTCGGTAAGGAAGGATGGGACATCCTTTTCACCGATTTGGAACCATTGCCAGAAGACAACTTTACCAGCCAACTCTTCCGTAAAGTTGCCACTTGTTATGGTACTTACTCCATGATTATAAATAGGTCGGGAATGGAAAAAATTCTCGCTTTTTTTAAGAAGCAGGGAATCTCCTTACCCTATGATTTAGGCCTAGTCTTGGTTCCCGACATGCATCTTTATACCCTAAAACAAGGTCTCATTTCCAACCATCAATAGAGGAGAAACTTTTTTCTCTCTTGGCGGAAGGACTCTCGATCCTCTTTCTGAAAAAGGATGAGTTTCCAGGCGACGTACTTCTCATCTCGAATCAGAGAGAACATCACTTCATTGCCATTGGCCTTGCAGAAGAGATTCTTCTTGCCAGCCTCCACTCCATTGAGCTTGGAGAGGAGTTGTTTGGGATACAGGTTTTTCAGGATACCAATCAGCATATACTGGATTGTGACGGGGCGAAAGAGTTTAGGGTCGGTCACAGTAATAATCACTCCTTGACAGTCTTTCCCCTTATGCGCGCCATAAAAAGGGCGATAATGAGTCGGAACAAACCGCACTCCTGGGAGCTTTTGTTCATTCAGCGCCTCTGCAAACTCCTCCGCCTGAATCCAGGGAGCTCCCACAACTTTGAAAGGGAGCGTATACCCAACGCCGATGTTGACAATGCCGAGTTCTCCGATAATCCCGGTCGTCGCATAGAAGAGGGGGGTGTCTGGCTCTGGAATATGGGGACTTGTCGGAATCCATGGAAGCCCCGTATCGCTAAAACACATCCACCGCTGCCAGCCCCGCATCGGGACCACGCTCAAATTGCATCCGATCTTATAGGTCGCATTGAAATAGCGCGCGAGCTCCCCGATCGTCAGCCCATGGCAATAGGGAACATTGATGTAGCCGATGAAAGAGCGCCAACTCTCCTCTAACATGGGGCCGTCGACTGTGATGCCGTTAATCGGATTGGGACGGTCGAGCACAATGACGGGTATCTTTCTCTTTGCCGCCTCCTCCATCACGTAGAAGAGGGTCGTCGTATAGGTGTAGGATCGACAGCCGATATCCTGAATGTCGAATACGAGGACATCGATCCCTTTGAGCATCTCGTCGGTCGGCCTGCGCGTCTCTCCATGCAGACTATAGATAGGAATCCCCCCAGGCCCCTTCCCATGCCCGATGGACTCGAAGGCATAACCGCTTCCTTTAAGTCCGTGTTCCGGGGTAAACAAAGCAGCCAGGGTCACGGCCGGTGCCGCATCTAGGAAGAGATCGACTGTAGACCGAAAGGAGCTATCGATCCCCGTTTGGTTGGTAACTAGACCCACCCGCTTGTTCTTTAGAGCATCGACCCTGCCCTCTTTGAAAAATAGATCGACGCCGAGTTCGACACGCGGGGTCGCAGCTATTAATAAGCAGGGAATCATAAGACATAGCTGAAGTAGTCGACGCATACTCACCTCTTCACACCAGTATAAACTACGCGCGATTTTAAAATATGGAGAACCTATCACAAAAATCGACGAAAAATTTATATCAGGATCGATTTTAAAGAAAATTTTATACAACAAAACTCTTTATTCCGCTAATGTCCGAATTATACGGAGGAGAGCTCCCCATGAAGAAGTTATACCTACTTCCGATTTCGCTACTTCTAATGCATCAATTGTTAGCGGATGTAACAGATAATCGCTCCGTCCTGACCGAGGAGCTCGAAGCGGAAATTCTATCGATGCTCGGCGAGCCTTTACAGCTCGAAAACGCAGAAGCTCCACGCATCCAGGAGCGTTCCACTACCCTGACCCAAAGAGAGCGAAGAGCTGCCCTCAGAGCAAGACGGCAAGAACGCGCTGCTACGCGTCAGCAGAACTCGAGTGTTGCAGAAGCAACCCAAGAAACTCCCTCTAGAGGAAGACGCACCCACGCAAAAATCCGCAGACACCCCAGCTTCCCCTCCAAAACGGAAGTTCCTACTCCCGTTGCTAAAGAAGAAGTCGCGCCCATCCAAAAGGAACGACTTGAGGCAAGCTTAGAGGGGCCCAAACTTCCCGCCGACCACTCTCAATCCACTCCCAAGCGCAAGCCCTTTCTCTCCGCTCGCGAAGAGGAAAAAAGCGCAAGAGTCAAGGGGCTCCCTCAGGAAGCAGCTTTTGCAAAGAGGCAAGAGTCCAACCGCAGCCGTAGAATCACAGCCGCCAGGGAAGAGGTACAAGCAGCTCTTGCCCAAGCACCCATGGAGCGCAGCCCTGCTCCTATGCCCAACCCTTCCCAGCCTAAAGCTGAGAAACAGCCCGAAATGGTCGTGAATACTGCTGCCAGGCCGATCTTGAAGGATGCCGTCGACCTCTGGTTCTTTGGCGATGCGCTCATCTGGCAAGCCCAGGAAGAAAACCTTTCCTATGTCTATAAAGAGGGGTCGGACGATCACACGCGAATCGATACGCCCCGTTTCAGCTGGAATTGGGGATTCCGCGTGGGAGCCGGGTACAATACTCCCTATGATGGCTGGGATATCAACTCCTCATGGACCCATATTCGCAATAACGCTCATGGAACTCGAAGGGCGGGCGATGACCTGCTCGTTCCCGTTTGGACAACTGTGGGTCACCTCTTCCCCGGATCCCCGACACGCGCTCACTGCCACTGGCTCGCAACCCTCAACCAGTTCGATCTCGACCTCGGCAGGGAGTTCTTCGTGGGGCGCCATATCACTCTCAGACCCCATATGGGCCTCAGAACAACCTGGATCGCTCAAGAAGATAAAATCACCTATTCAAGCGCCACCAACTCCCAGGAGGTCAAACTCAAAGAGGACTTTTGGGGCTTTGGATTCCTCGCAGGCTTAGACACCGACTGGAGACTGGGCGCCGGCTTTAGCATCTATGGAAACGCAGGGCTTGCAGCGCTTCTTGGGTACTTTGCTCTACACCAAAGAGCTGAGCTGAACGAGGTAGACATCTGGTCCCAAAGGAAGAGCTGCCGCACTGGAAAAGCGATCCTAGACCTCGCGATGGGTTTTAAATGGGTAGGGAAATTTTGCAATGAGCGTTTTGGCGTGACGCTCCGGGCTGGATATGAGTACCATCTCTACTTCAATCAGAACCAGTTCTTCCAATCTAATGGAAGTGGCACGATGGAGCTATTTAACCCAATCGGTGGGGATCTGACCTACCAGGGCGCTACCTGCTCTCTCCAGTTTGATTTCTAAGAGCAGATCTCCTATCATCTCATGATGTATGGATCTGCTCAACCCTCAGCAACAACTCGCCGCCGACCATGTCGAAGGGCCGCTTCTCGTTCTTGCCGGCGCGGGATCGGGCAAGACGCGTATTGTCACGTTTAGGGTCGCCCACCTCCTCTCGCTCGGCGTCCCCGCAGCCGAGATCCTCGCTGTCACCTTTACGAATAAAGCTGCCGAGGAGATGCGCCATCGGATCTTGCAGCTGACCCAAAAGGCTGTCCTCACCTGCACCTTCCACAGTCTATGCTCCCGAATCCTCCGCGAATCGATCAGCGCTCTGGGATATACAAGAGATTTTGTCATCTACGACGAGGAGGACAGCGAAAAGGTCCTCAAAGAGTGCGTCCAGGATAAAACCCTTCTCAAAACCTACCGCTCCCAAATCTCCCAGGCAAAAAATGCTCTTCTCGATCCCGAGCAGATCGCTGATGACAGGGATTTTCAACAGGCTTATGCCCAGTACCAGCGCAAGCTAAAAGAGTATAATGCCCTGGATTTCGACGACCTCCTTTTCTGCACGGTAAAACTCTTTCAAACACATCCCGATATCCTAGCGATCTATCAAAATCGATGGAACTTCATCCTGATCGATGAGTACCAGGACACAAATGCGGCTCAGTACACCCTCACCCAACTCCTCGCTGCACGCCACCGGAACGTCTTTGCTGTCGGCGATCCCGACCAATCCATCTACTCCTGGCGCGGCGCTAACATCCAGAATATCCTCAACTTTGAGAGGGACTTCCCCGGCGCGAAAGTGATCTCCCTTGAGCAGAATTACCGCAGCCGCAGCAATATCTTGGAAGCGGCTAATAAGCTCATCCAAAATAACCACTCGCGCTACGAAAAAAATCTCTGGAGCGACAGAGGAGAGGGGGAGAAAATTGGTCTATACATCGCGGAAAATGATCACGCAGAAGCCGATTTTGTCGTCAAACAGCTCTACAACCTCCACCGCAAACAAAATGTCCCCCTAAGAGAATGCGTCATTTTCTACCGCACGAACTTCCAATCGCGCATTTTTGAAGATCATCTTCTCCGCGAGAGAGTTCCCTACGTGATCGTCGGAGGAATTTCCTTCTACCAGCGCCGCGAGATCAAGGACCTCTTGGCCCTGATGAGAGTCGTTCTTGCCGGCACTGACTTTCTCGCCTTTACGCGAACGATCAACCTTCCAAAAAGAGGCCTTGGCGAAGCCGCCCTGCTTAAACTGCGGGAAATCGGAGAACAAACCCACCGCTCTGTCTTCGACGTGTGTGCAGATCTTGCCGAAGGCAGGCTCTCGGAGAAATTTTCCGCACGGCAGATGCAAGGGATCAAAGAATATGTCGATATGATCTTGAGCCTACGGATCCTACTCAAACAGTCTACCCCCCTGCACGAGCTCCTCTCTGAGGCGCTCAGGCGCTCGCGCTATCTCGAATACCTCCGCGAAGACCCAGAGACAATGGAAGAGAGATGGGGCAACATCGAGGAACTCATCTCCAAGGCTGCCGAGTGGGAAGATGAGGTGGAGCACCCCTCCCTCGCTGCTTTCCTGGAAGAGCTCACCCTCAAATCGAGCACAGAGGACAAAGAGGGGTTTGAGGATCAGGTCCGCCTCATGACCATCCACAATGGGAAAGGCCTCGAATTTGAAGCGGTGTTTCTCGTCGGAATGGAAGAAGAGCTCTTTCCCCATGCGAATGCAAGGGAGAGCGACGAAGCGCTCGAGGAAGAGCGGCGCCTGTGCTATGTCGGGATGACGCGCGCCAAAGAGCGTCTTTTCCTAAGTGCATCCAGATACCGCTACCTATGGGGCATGGGTCGCATCATGCGCCCCAGTCGCTTTTTACAGGAGATCCCCTCTGAGTTTTTCCACGCTTACCATCGAGAAGCTGTAGAACCCGAGTCCAGCACGTATACGGAAGAGGGGTTCGAGATGGGATCGGCGGTATTCCATAAGGATTTTGGGACGGGAATTGTGCAAAAATCCTACAACACATCCCTTGGACTTACCTATGATGTCTTCTTCCCCAAGGCAAACACGACCCGCTCACTTGTCGCCAAGTTTGCGAAACTCATCGCCGTCTCTGACTCCCTATAAGAGACTGTCCTCGAAGCTAATGCAAATTTAAAGTTTGAGGAAAATCGAAAAAATTGTATGGTCTCTTTCTTCTGATCCAGTACCACAATTTATGGAGTAACGATGAAGGTATTAACGATTCTTACGCTCTGCACCTCTGTCTATGCCACCCCTCCTGCCCTCATTCCTTTAGATCTTTATGAACAGTACACCTTAAATGACAGTATTCCAGTTGAGTATTGGTACAAGGATGAGTCCTGTTCTCCCGACCAACCTACGATCTATACTTCTGACCAAATTGACACCTTCATTCCAATGGCAAAAGCCAAACAGACACAATACTACGGCTCTACCGATACGTGGCTCTATGCGGCACTGGAAAAACATCTCGATAAAGTTCAAGGGAAGGATGTTGCGGTGATGGGATCGATCATTCCCTGGTATGAAAGCATCCTACTTGCCTATGGAGCCAAGACGACTACAATCGATTATAACCCGATCAAGACTAACGACCCGCGCTTGAAACTGTTAACAGTAGCAGAGTTTGACGCTAATCCGCAAAAATTTGACGCTGTTGTATCCATTTCCAGCTTTGAACACGACGGCCTAGGTCGTTATGGTGATCCCCTTGACCCCGATGGGGATATGAAAGCAATGGAAAAGACAAAAGGCATGCTTAAGGAAGGAGGGCTTCTCTTTTTGGCAGTCCCCATCGGCAAAGATCGATTAGTTTGGAACTTGCATCGCATTTATGGGCAGCTCCGTCTCAAGAAGCTCCTTAAGGGATGGCGTGTTGTAGGACACCATGGATTCGCTTTTGATGATCTACGAGATGACTCTAGAGGAGCTACCCATCAACCTGTTTTTGTTTTAACCCCACTTTAAGAGAATCTCCTATGCGCACCTATATCCTTAGCATGGTTTGTTCGGGAGCCTGGATTTGCGGCTACGCCGATTCTGAGCCAACAATGTCAGATTGCATCCCTCCCGATGCACTCGTGTTCGACATCGGTGCAAATCGAGGCGAGAAAACGGATGAGTATCTTAATCGAGGTGCGCGTCATATTATAAGCGTTGAACCCATTCCCTATATGATCGATCTCTTAAACAACAAGTATCTAGATAACTCTAGGGTGTCTGTAGTGCCGATGGGCATATCTGATCACATAGGGAAAATGACCCTGTTTATTTGCTCAGAGCTCCCAGGGGTCTCCTCCGTGTGCCTCGATTGGAAAGAGGGACGATTTAAGCATAAGGGATATGTTTGGGATGAAGAAGTTGAAATTGCTGTGACAACACTCGACGAGCTGATTGAGAGATTTGGTGTGCCTGACTTTTGCAAAATTGATGTTGAAGGTCATGAGTATGAGATTTTAAAAGGACTAACCCAACCCATCCCCTGTTTGTCATTTGAATTTGCATATGAATTTCTAGAGCAAAAGACCCGTCCTTGCCTCGACTATCTGGTCGAATTGGGCTACAACCGATTCAATATAGGTTTTGCCGCGGATCCCTTTTTCTGCTCAGAAAAATGGCTTTCTCCAGATGAGGTCATGGATATCCTATTAAATGTCCCAGATGGAACCTCTTGGGGTCCTCTTTCTTGGGGCGACATCTATGCGATATATTAGCCAGGAGACTTTATGATAGCGCTGATTCCCTATTTGCTTGCAACCGCCGGGCTCCAACTCGAGCATCCGACAAGTGTAAGCGACTACCGCGAATTCACAGAGTTTTGTCAAAGAGCTGCCGACAACTCTGAGGTATTTGCTTCATTTCGACAATCCAGTACCTATCAAGCCATCCTAGAGCATGTGGGTTTCGAGTGCGGCAGAATGTATCTCGACATTATCCTCAAGCAATCCCCAGAATTTTTAGACCAGATAGATAGATTTCGGACAAACGATACCATTGGCGGTCCTGCCACCTACTACTATGATGAAACTGGTGTAATCTCTCCAACCACCTTGCGCTATGTGAAAGTTGCCTCCGATCTGAAGCTCCTATTTGGAGATGCTCTCTATGACAGCTCCATCATAGAAATTGGAGGAGGATATGGAGGTCAGTGCAAAATCCTATCCGACCTATGCCATTTTAAAAAATACACAATTGTCGATCTTCCAGGACCGCTCGCTCTGATTAAGAGATATTTAGAAGCCCTCAATATCGAGAATGTGACACTACGAACCTTCGATGAAGTGATCGAGGGAGAAAATTTTGATCTGGTCATTAGCAATTACGGCTACACAGAGTGTTCCCCGTCTATGCAAGAGAAGTATGCAAGAGAAATTCTTGCGAATGCGCGTCGCGGGTATATGACATGCTCAGAGGGTGGCGAAAAAAAGGTGGAGAGCTTTGATCGGCTGCGTCGCCATGGGATCTCCTTTTTTGAGCGACCAGAAACTCCTCCGATTGGCTTTTGCCAAAACGGCGACCCTAATTATGTGGTCATTTGGGGTTCAGAATCTTAGAGGCTGTCTCTTAACTTTCTGCATGTAAGATAGAGCAATAGGCAAGAACCAAAGAGCATCCCCACCAGGGCAAACCCAAGCGCAAACAGCCAGATCGGTGACTTTGGCATGTAGAAGAGAGCCGCCTCAAGAAGAGCTGTATTTTTTGTAATCGCCTCGTGTGAAGCAGAAAGCGTCTGCGTGGATTGGATGACCGCCTGCGTATTGCGCTGAATCTCTGAAGAGCTGCTGTGTACGGCACATGTATTTGATTGAATGAGCTCACCACTACTCTCTAGGTTTGTGTTGACCTTTTGGACTGTTGAACATCCAAACAGGAAAACCAGTAGAATCAGTCTTTTACCCATCCCTTCCTCCGTACACCTAGGGCTTCTATTCCAAGACGCCCCATTCGTCATCTTTCTCAGAGGGACTTTTCGATGCAAGATTAAAGTTTGACGCAAATCTAAAAAATTGTATCTTCTCCTCTTCACGTACACCTAAGGTACTCACAATGCGCCCATCTCGTATCTGTCTTTTGATCACTTTATGCCTGATTCAGTTTCTTCCGCTGCGTGGAGAAGACTACCCTTATCGATTTGAAGGAAAGTTCGAGGAGTGGGGGCCCAAATGGCTCGATCTAATTGCTCTTTTTCTGCCTGCGGATCCCGTTATCCTACATGCAGGGGCCTGTTATGGGTCGGAAACAGCCGCCCTTGCCGTCCGCTGGCCTCATGGAAAAATACTCAGCTTTGAGCCAAATCCGCATGCTTTTGAACGGCTCAAAGAAAGTACAGTCTGCTTGAATAACGTCCGCCTCTTTCCTGTAGCACTATACGACCGAATGGACTGCCTGCCCCTTTATGTCTGCTATGGATCCACTGGAAGAGATCCGATTTTTGAATCCGCTAGCTCGCTTCTCAGACCCTCTGAATGCATGGAAATCCACTATCAGGGGCCTATTATTGAAGTCCCATGCATCGACCTCGACACCTGGTGTAAAATTTCTGAGACAGACCAGATCGACTTCCTATGTGTAGACGTTCAAGGTGCCGAGTTACAACTCCTTAAAGGCTCTCAAAAAACCCTTAAAACTGCAAAAGTCCTGTATCTTCATACGCATTTCTTCCCCTTTCGAGAAGGAACAACCCAATATGAAGAATTATGCCTCTTCTTAGATGCGTCAGGATTCACTCCTCTCTCCCATTGGTATCGAGAAGGTCTAGAAGGGAACGCCATTTTCGTCCGAAGGGATTTTTTCGACAGCTTTACAACGCAGGACCACACAAAATGAAACTACTCCTCTCACTCCTACTCACAACGACTGCATTTGCTAGATTTCAAGATCCCTCTGAGTTCCTAGATTTTACCAAATACCAACTCTATCAAATCAACGACCTGAACGCCTTGATCTACGTCGATGATGTACCCGACAGCACAAAGGTTTTCCTGAAAAAGAAGATCCGCTGGGAAGGCAACATCGGCCTCATTATCGAGAAATATACAAAAGAAGGCACGCTAGCGATTGACATTGGAGCGCATATTGGACTCCATACGATCGCCATGTCTAGGAAAGTGGGACCACAAGGTGGAGTCATCGCCTTTGAGCCACAGAAGAAAATGTTCTATGAGCAACTGGCTAATCTAGAAGTCAATAAATGCACAAATGTTCTGTCATTGAGAAAGGCTTTAGGCGCAGAACCTGGAATCATCCAGATGGACATTGCTGACCCAACCAATGAGGGGGGCACTTCTATTGGTAAAGGTGGGGACTTTGCCGAGATGATTACTCTGGACAGCCTCAACTTAGAAAATGTTTCCTTAATCAAAGTAGACGTCGAGTGGTACGAGTATTTTGTATTTTTAGGTGCGCGTAATACCATCCTAAGAAACAGACCGATCATCGTATTTGAGATCATGGGAGAGATGGACTATGCCACAGGAACCCCTGAGATAAAGGCTCAATTTGAGCGCGTGATCGATCTTGTCGCGTCCTACGGCTATCATGTCCACAACATCCACAGCAATGATTACATCGCCTTCCCCAAATTCTCTGAGGATGAAGTGATGGCTCCCTACGATTATTGGACGGACTTAGATCTAAAGCCTCAGATTTGGTGATAGGGTCTCGTGCTTGCGGATCAATTCAAATAGTTTCTTTTGGATCGTTACGTTATTTCGACTTCTCGCTGATGAATGCGTCGTTGCTTTGCAACATGCCAAGCGACATCAATTTGACCGAATGAGAAAACCTATAGTGCACCCAGGTATCCCTGTAAACTCAAACAGGTGACTATCGCTGAACACGAATATATTTCGATCGTGGGAATCCCAATTGAATGCGCAGGAAATACAAAGAATGATACCGAAACGTGGGCACCTCTAGTTTTTATCCACGGCAAGGCAGTTAAAGCTCTTCATTACCTTAGCGGTGGAGACCCATTTTTTCCAATGGGTATCGCGTAGGCGGAGTCCTTTGAGGTTGGGGATGAGAGAAGAAGGGGCAACGACCGTGCCGCGGGACCATGCAGGGCGCCAAAACCGCGCCGTTTGGGCACTGCGACAGATGGTGAGGGTGGGAAGTCCAAGGCATGAAGCGAGGTGCCCGATCCCCGAATCATTGCCGATCATGTACCCCGATTCAGCAATTGCATGGGCCATGTCGGAGTGAGTGGCGCAGGTAGTAGCCCGGACACCATCCCATCCTGCCTGCTCTTCAGGTGTGAGCGCAAAGAGGGGATCATATCCTTGACTCTGGAGATGGGAAGCGAGCTCTATGTACTTTTCTCGAGGCCAATTCTTCCCTTCGCGGGAGCTTACGGGATGTAAGATCACGCGCTTTGG
>JAFEGI010000010.1:0-37337 GCA_018240135.1 Verrucomicrobiota bacterium | reverse complement strand
ATGGGAAATTGAAGCTCCTCTTTGCAAAAATTGTAGAGATTTTCGACAAAAGGGCGCCGTCCATCGAATTTTCCCACTTCCCAATAGGGGTAATCCCGATTGGGTGTGGCAATCGGGTTGAGGATTTTTGTCTGCTGGGGAAAGTGGGTCTGGCAATGCGCAATGATCGCCTGCATCCAGGGGGATTTTTCGTAAATGATGAAGAAGGCATCGAACTGGGCGAGCTTTTCCAGAGGGGGAAAGGGGGCTATCGGGAGACGCGGAAACCACCCTTGCAAACTGGAGAGAAAGGGATGAAATGTGGTCACAACGCTGCCATTGAGGCGGAGATTGTTTGAAAGGACAAGGGCAATGAGCCCATCCCCTAACCCCATACAGCTAAATACGGCGCAGCGCTTCATAAGGCGAATAATAGAAAATTGGCTGATTTATTTCCATCGCCAGATTATTAAATCTAGACAGAGTATTATAGTAAGTGTATTTATTGAGAATATTAATATAATATATGAAAGACCCCGTTTTAATACAGTCGCAAAACCAGCACCAGCAACTGCTTGTAAATATGACGATGAAACAGGCGTTTCACGTGATGCAGTTGCCGCTTGAAGAGCTCTCCTCATGGCTTGAAGAGGAGATCGAGAGCAATCCCGTGCTCGAGATCAGGTCCCCTAAAGTGCATTCTGACCGAACGCATCCAGAAATCCAGATCGCTGCCCTTCCTTCTCTCTATTCTCATTTAATGAATCAGGCCCCATTGCATTTTAAGAGTAGAGAGGAACTTGCGCTTGCAGAGCTTGTTATCGGCCATCTCAATGAGAAAGGGTATCTCGACACGCCTTTAGATGAGATCCTTCCAGGCACCGATCTCCAAGGGATTTTGGAGGGAATTCAGGCACTGGATCCTCCGGGTGTGGGAGCGCGCAACCTACAGGAGTGCTTGCTGCTGCAGATTAAAAATCCCGGTCTTGCCATGCGGATTGTGCAGTACCATTTCGAGGATCTACTGCATAATCGATTGCCTCAAATCGCCAAAGCGGAATGTGTGCCAATCCATGAGGTGGTGGAAACGGTGAGACAAAAGCTCGTGCCCCTCGATCTCTATCCAGGAAGCCGGTTTGCCCCCTCCTTACACCTGTCGATCCTTCCCGATCTCTCTATCTCTTGCGAGGAAGGGATCTGGAAAGTCGAGGTGAATTCCTCTTTTTTGCCTCAGTTTCACACAGCGGCAGTGTATGAAAAAGCGCTGCGTGAATCGACATACGATCTCGAGAGCACCTCCTATCTGCGCCGGCAGGTCGCATCGGGCAATTGGCTAAAGACAATCGTTCAAAAAAGAAACGCGACGCTCCTGGCGATCGGCTCTTATCTGCTGAAGAAACACCGCACCTTTTTTGAAGGGGAAAGGCACTCCCTCGATGCAGTTAGCATGCAGGAGGCGGCAAAGGCCCTTTGCATCCACGAGTCGACTGTGGCAAGGGCGGTCGCCAACAAATATGTCGCCTGCCCTCAGGGTATCCTCCCTCTACGCTTCTTTTTCAGCCAGGGGGTGAAGGCAGAGAGCGGCAAAACGATTTCCAGTCATAGCCTGCGCAAGATGCTGCGCAAAATGGTCGATGAGGAGGATAAAACCCATCCCTTCTCCGATGAGGCGATCTCTAAGCAGTTTCGCAAGCTCGGGGTCCCCGTAGCGCGCCGCACCGTCTCAAAATACCGCGCTTCTTTGAACATTGCGGGGGCATCTCAGCGCAAAGAATGGTCGAAATAGCAGAGGCGGAGTTGGCGCCAGCGGAGGGTGTGCTGGAGTGAGACGTAGACGGGGATATCCTCTGGCGGGTGCGTGGCAAAGTAGAGGATCTCCTCTTGGGTCAGGCGGAGCGCCACAGCAAGGGCTTGAGAGGGGTCGGGTAGGATCTCTTTGAGATGGGCGCAGCATCTCTGAAAAAGAGCGTGCGTTCTTCTCAGTCGAAATAGGCAGATAAAAAGCGCGAGGAAGGGGAGCCAAAGGAGAATCTCTCCACCGAGAAATAGCCCTAGGATCTCTTGTGTCCAGTAGGCCAGCCACGAGGTGAAGAGGAGGATCAGGAAGCCTTTTGTCTCTATGGGGCGGGCAAAGAGGGGGCCGATGGCTCTATGAAAGCGATTGGTCGAAGTGTGGTAGGCGAGGATCTCTTCGAACCGGTCGCCTATGAACCCCTGGCGCATCGCATGGACGAGTTCATGGGCGATGATCTCTTTTTGCACATACCACTTGAAGGGGATCTTGGGGTTGACTTGGATCGAGACTTTACTCCCTTCGATCCAGGTCGCCGCTCCCTCCCAGAGAAGAAGCCCCTTTTTATCAAAATGGACTGGCACCCAGTCGGGCGCGGCATCGAAGAGTTGGCGTGTGAGCGCGGTAGCGTCTGTCAGAGCGGGGTAGGAGGGAGCGGCGCGCGCTCTCGATTCAAAGTCTGCGTCACTTTCATGAGGTCCGGGGAAAAGACCCCGCTGATTAGCTCTGAGGAGCTCTTCATCTGTCATGCGGTGCGGCGCCGTTTCATCTGGTAGAAGAGGAATCCAAATCCGATCAGATTCAGCGTGGAGAGGATACCGACAAAAAGGAGCGTCTTATTGCTTTTTTTGCTCAATAACATGAGGCGCTGGCGGACCATCTTTTCAAAAGGGGATTCCGTTTCATGCCAGGTGCCTGCATATTGATGGCGCGCATAGAGGCCAAGTTCCTCTTTTGGCGCATTGAAGTGGTAGGCGGGAAAGACGATATCCCGGTTTTCCCCTTGATTGTTCACCTCTTTGACGGCCTCGCCAAAGAGCCAGAAGGTGCGATGGAGGACGCGATTAAGCGTGGCATCTCGATCTTGCCCTGGGTACTGCTCTCCAATTTCGTGCCACTTTGCAGCGATGAGATCGATGCACCTCTGGAGTATGGGGTGTCCAGGGCGGACGCCGATCAGGTTATTGGTCGTATAGATGCAGGAGGGAAGGCTGCTAGTATAGGGCATATCGATGCTGCAGTAGAAGTCATAGGCTGAATGAAGGGGATTTAGGGATTGGAGGCACTTGACATCGTGATCGACGTAGATCCCCCCTTCTTGGAGGAGGATTTCATAGCGGAGGAGATCAGACTTCTCTCCGTAGTTATCAGCGAGGTCGAAGCAGGATTTGAGCTTAGTGAAGGAGAGCTCCGAGAGCATCCTTAGGCGCATCCCCGGATAAGGGAGGGGCCGCTGCCGGTCCGTCCAGAAGTTGACCGTCCAGCCGGGATGTTTTGCAATCCAGGTGCGGACATTTTCCACCGATTCTCTTGGAAAGGGTTTGGGCCCGAGCCAGATGAAGTGGAGCACGTGGGGGATCCTCTCCTCATTGGAGACGGTGCTGAGGAGTCCTTTGCGGAGATCGTAGAGTCTCTTATAGAAGGCAAGGTGCGCGAGATCCTCGGGTGTTTGCACATACTGCCAAGTAGGGAGGTCCTTACCCGTCAAACTCTCAAAATCGTCTGAGACCTGTTTGTGGGTGGTCTTTTTGCAAGAGGAGAGAGCGAGGAGTAGGATGAGGAGATATCTCACTGAGCCCTCCGTCTGCGCAATTGAAAGGTTTTTGCTCCAAGGAAGCAGCTGGAGAGGAGAACCTGCCCAATGAGGAGGAGCTTGAGATTTTGATTTTTCTGGTAGAGCTTACCCAAAGTTTTTTCCTCTTGCTTTTCGAGTTCCGTCTTGCGCCACTTGTAATCGTCCCAGGCACTTGCATAAAAGTGCTCGGAATAAAGGGGAGCTATTCCCATTTTAGAGAAAAAGTAGGCAGCCGGCAAGATGATATCGCGATTTCCCCCTTGATTTAGCGTGGGAAGAGCTAGTGTCAGCGCGATATAGGTGCGCTGCATCACGACTTCGATCTTGGAGTACTCATCGTTACCCCGGTATTTTTCTCCAAGCGGATCCCATCTCTCTGCGATCAGATCGATCACGCGGGCAATGGTGGGATGATTTGGACGCGAGCCAATGACCCCATTGCCACAGGTGATATTCCTCCCCACAAATGGCTCATGGGGCGTTTCGAGACCGCAGAAGAGATCGAAGGCGCGGTGCATCTCTTCGAAGGAACGGAGACAGTTCGCATCGTGATCGACGTAGACCCCCCCTTCCTGTAAGAGGATCTCATAGCGGAGTAGATCCGATTTTTCTCCCCAGTTCTGAGATGCGTCATAACAACGCTTTAGCTTAGTAAAAGTAAAATCATTAACTGAGACTTTTTCCATCCCTGTACAGGGGGGCTCTCGATCGCTATCTGTCCAAAATTTGACCTTCCAGTCGGGATGCATCGCAATCCAGCTCCGAATATTCTCGACGGATTGAGGAGGAAAGGCCTTGGGACCTAGCCAAATGAAATGGACAACGGGAGGGATTTTATGGGGCCCCTCTGAAGATTCCGCGAGGGGGGCATTTTCCAGATAGAGTGTTTTTGCAAATGAGAGGGTGTCGATATCTTGGGCGGCCGTGACATAGCGCCAGTGAGGGGTTGATTTGCCCATCAGCTTGTCAAAGTCTTGTTCGCCTGTGAAGAGAAGTGCGGCAAGGAGAATCGATTTCATGAAGAGACCTTCCTATGGCGAAAGTACTCGCGCAAAAACCAGCCAACACCCGCTACATTGAGAATGGTAAGCAACATGGCAAGGTAATACGTTTGCTGTGTTTCTCCTGTAAGCGAGCTGATCAGCTTTTGAATTTTTGCCTCCGCTTCCGTCTGCGGGCGGTGCCAAGCGCCAAGGCAATGGTGCAGGGCGAAACGGCCGAGCTCGCGCGTAGTTTCACTAAAGTATTCGGGCGGGAAAATGACATCCTTTCTCCCCTGGCGGCTATGTGCCTGCCAAAAGCCCACTCCAAGAGCCCGATAAGTTCGGTGTTTGACCCGATTGAACCCAATTTCGGGATAATCTCTTTCGAGACGACTCCACTCATTAAGGAGCCAAGCCTTCGCCGCCTGGAGAATGGGATGATGCGCCGCCGATCCGATCAGATGCGTCGAGGGGTTGATATTTGAACTGAGAATGGTGGGTTGGATGGGTTCTAACCCACAGAAAAAGTCGTGTCCCTTCGCCAAAGTGTCTAGTGAAGCGAGGCACTCGACATCGTGATCGACGTACACGCCTCCCTCTTCCAAAAGGAGGGCATAGCGTAGGAGTTCTGAACGCTCCCCGAAATTATCAGAGAGGTAGTAGACATCTTGCAGCTCTTTTAAGGGAAAGTCACCGAGGAGGTGGACCTGCATACGCCTATCTGGAGGGGCGCGCTCCATGTCGGTCCAAAATTTGACCGCCCAGTGGGGATGGCAATCGAGCCACTCTTTGACATAGGAAACCGACTCCGCTGGAAAGGGTTTGGGTCCTAGCCAAATGAAATGCAATGTGCGGGGAATCCCCTCCAGGGGATGTAGCCGCTTTTCACTGCTCTGAAAGAGGGCGGTCACAAATCCGAGCCGCCGCGCATCTTCGGGTGTCTGAACGGCTCCTAAGAAGAGAGGAAGCAGTGCGCAAAAAAGAAAAAAGAGGGGTTTTCTCATCACACTCTCTTGATAAAGGTGGGTGTAAACTCTGAGTGCGCTGAGCGAATCGGGTGATCGATCAATTTGGAGATATCGATTTTCATCCCTTGATTAAACAGGGAGAGGAGCAGATCGGGAGAATACCCCTCCATATGGCGATTTGTCGAAAGATGGACAATATTTAGAGGGATATTGACGATTTTTGGCTCTTTTTGACAAAGCCCAATCCCCTCTTTCTTTGCCCGCTTTGCCCACTCCGACTCTAAGGTATTGGGGTTGGAAAATTGGAGTTTTTCCAGATGGGCGACCACCATTTGCTTGGGATAGAGGGCGAGATCAACCGAGTGGGGATAGTTCCAATCCCCTTCTGCTTGCGCAAAACTCCACGCAAAGAGATCCTCTTCCACTGGATTGAGTGGAGGAATACTCTGTTTTTTATCCTGCATGTAGCAGTAGTCGCTCGCCAGTCCAAGGCGGTAATAGAACCCAGTCGCTCCCGTCTTCGCAAGAGCTCTGGCCCCTTTGTCCAGATCCACATCGGCGCAAAACAGATCATCGTCGACTGCAAAGAGAACATAGCGGCCCTGACCTCTTTGCAGCGCTCCCATTAGAAGCGGCTGAAAATCCTCTGTGGGAGATGCAGATTGGCAGATCCACTCCACGTTGGGAAAATCGGCTTTTACCGCATCATACCCCTCCGCATAGGCCGCATCACTTGCGCGGTAGAGAACCTGCACGCTACTTAGGTTTTTGACGTGTCTTCCGATCGATTCGAGCAGGGCATAGAGTTGTAGAGGGCGATCATAGGAAAAGACAATCAGATCAGTCCCAAAAGAGCGCATCTCCTGAGATAATGCGGCGAGCGGCTGATAGGGTTTCCTGTGGAAAATATGCTCTGCGATCTTTCGCTGCATATCTGGCCTTATGCGCGTGTCATTTAATGGATTGGATCGATTGTAGAGATAGAGGATCTCGTCGAGATACTTTGCGTGCTTTCCTGCCATCTCGACCATCGGGATCATGTAAGCGACATCTGCAGCAGCGGAGCAGTACTTTCCCTCATAAAACAGATCCTTGAGCTCAATTGCTTTAAACAACTGGGCGTAGAAGGTATGCAGATGGGAGAGAGCCCAGTGGGTTTTGCTGTAGTGGCGCACCTGATTTTTCTCTAGAACGCCCTTGGGAAGAGGCTGAGCAAAATTTGCTACCGTGTAGGAATAGGAGGGGTATTCCACGTAGCTGCCATAGGTAAGCCATACTTCGGGATCGGCATACACCTCATTGAGATGCGTAAGGACGAGATCGTGTGCGAGGAAATCATCTCCGTCATTAAGCAAAATGATCTCCTGATCTTTAGCAGAGTGCACCGCACGGAATAGGTTCTCTGCGGCGCCGACATTCTCCTCATTGCGGATGAGCTCGACCCGGTTTTGCATACCATACTCTGCGATCAGCTCCTGCGCCCTTTCATAGGTCCCATCTGTTGAAGCGTCGTCGATGTAGATGACCCGGTAATTGTCATACTTTTGCTCGAAGACAGCCCGGAGATTCTTATCGACCCATGCGCGGTTATTATAGGAAGGGATGATAATGACAAAGGGCTTGTTTTCCTGGGCGGTCACCCTTACTTTTTTCAGCCGCTTAGGAATACGCTCCCGATTCCAAGAAAACCCGATGGCAAAAGAGCCGACAAGGGCAATCGCAATACACAGTAACTTAATGAGACGCATGCTTTAGGGCCCGGTCTGTTTCGTAAGACAGCCTACGCGAGACCCCGTTTCCGGTCAAGCTGGCGGCGCAGGGCCTACCAGAATTCCTACCACTTATAGGAATTCTGGTAACAAGGAAGTTTTTCAGAAATTAGATAAGACCTTACTCGCTGAAATTGGAAGGTGCTACCAATCAACAGTCGTTAACCATCTATTAGATTTTTAGATACAATGTGAGCCTGGAGGCTGCCACTAGGTGCTAAACACCCATCAGGTTTTTTCCTACCTTGCTCGTATTTAATAACTTATAAAATCCTTGCAGAGATGTATCCCTTAGGATACAATAGGGTTATGGAAATCGAGATTGAACTCTATGAGACTGCCTCTGGCCACTGCCCGTTCGACGATTGGTTTGAATCCCTAAGGGAACTACATACACGGGCCAAAATCCTCACCCGATTAGATCGCCTAAAAGTGGGGAACTTTGGCGATTGTAAAGTACTTGGAGCAGGAATTGCTGAGCTAAGAATTCATTATGGGCCAGGAATTAGAATCTATTACTCAAAAACTAGGAAGTAAAATCATTCTCTTGCTTTGTGGAGGGAATAAAGGCTCTCAAACAAAGGACATCAATACAGCTAAGGAGTATCTAAAAGAGTATCAGTCGAGGGAGAAATGAAATGGCAAAAAATAAAAAATATCAGGAATGGCTATTAGAAAAATTAAAGGATCACGACGAAGCCGTTGCCTATCTTAATGCGGCCTTAGATGAAAGCCTGAAAGGCGATGTAGAGTCTCAGCACCTTTTTCTTGTCGCTATTCGCAATGTTGCTGAAGCACAGGGTGGGATGGGAAACCTTGCCAAAAAGGCGGGAATCGGAAGAGAAAGTCTCTATAAAACCCTCTCAAAAAAAGGCAACCCTAAATGGCAGACTCTTGTCTCCTTGGTAATCGCCTTAGGATTGAACTTACGGCTCACATAAATCTTCACTGAAATTTTGCCGGTGAAGAGAGAAAATGCTTGCCTTATGAAGGGGGGACCGTCTAAGCTCCATCCATCCGAAGAACTGTATAACGAGGTTTGCCAAGCACGATGGCTAAGGCGCTAATCATTGTCGAGTCCCCCGCGAAGATCAAGACGTTAAGAAAATTCTTGGGACCCAAATACCTTTTTGAGTCCTCGCTCGGTCACGTCCGCGATCTGCCGCAAAAGGGATTTGGCATCGATGTCGAGCACGACTTTGAGCCCACCTATGCTACTCTTCCCGACAAGAAAGAGGTGATTGACAAGCTCAAAAAAGCTGCAAAGCAAGCCGATATCGTCTACCTCTCTCCTGACCCCGACCGCGAAGGGGAAGCGATTGCTTGGCACATCGCCTCGATTCTTCCCAAGGGGACGAAATTCAAGCGGGTTACCTTCAATTCCATTACAAAAGACGCTGTGCTCGAAGCCCTTGAGCATCCGCGCGGGATCGACCAAGCGCTTGTCGATGCACAGCAGGCGCGCCGCCTTCTCGACCGGATCGTCGGATACAAAATCTCTCCGATTTTAACGCGCAGGGTGCAAGGAGCGCGCGATGGGGGGCTCTCAGCGGGTAGAGTCCAGTCGGTAGCTCTCAAGCTCGTCGTCGACCGCGAAAAAGAGATCGATGCATTTATTCCAGTCGAATACTGGAACATCGCCTCTTTACTGCAGACGAAAAAAAATGCGCCCAATATTCATGCCTCTCTTTATTCCGTAGGGGGCAAGCGGGTAGAGAAGGAAGCCACACCCGGTAAAGATTCTTTCACCGTGCCGAGTGAGAAAGTAGCTCAAGAGATCGTCACCAAGCTCCAAAAAGCGCAGTACAAAGTCGCCTCCGTCGAAAAGAAGGAGAAAAGACGCAACCCCGTCCCCCCTTTCATCACTTCGACGCTGCAGCAAGAAGCCAGCCGTCACTACGGCTTTTCCGCATCGCGCACGATGAATATCGCCCAAGGCCTTTACGAAGGGGTCGACCTCGGCAATGAGGGAACAGAGGGTCTCATCACCTACATGCGTACTGACTCGGTGCGGATTGCTCCCGAGGCAATCGAGGCGGCGCGCAAATACATCTTGAAAACCTATGGAGCAGAGTATCTGCCTCCGGAAGGACGCCAGTACAGCTCGAAAAAGGGATCGACGCAAGATGCCCACGAGGCAATTCGCCCTACAAATCTCCAGCACGCGCCTGAGAAGATCAAGCAGTACCTGACGGTCGATCAGTATAAACTCTATGTCCTCATCTGGCGCCGCCTGCTCGCCTCTCAAATGAATCCCGCAGTCTATGACACGGTTGCGTGCGATATCGAGACCGATCAGAACATCACGCTCCGCGCGACAGGCTCTGTCATCAAGTTTTCAGGATTTCTCGCTGTCTACGAAGAGAAAAAGGATCACGGCGCGACGGAAGAAAAAGAGGGAGATGATCGGGATCGAATCCTTCCTCCTCTTGTCGAAGGGCAGCCCCTCTTGCTTCTCGATGTCCTCTCTGAACAGGCTTTCACTAGACCTCCTCCCCGCTTTACAGAGGCCTCTCTTGTCAAAGAACTCGAAAAATCGGGTATTGGTAGACCGTCGACTTATGCGGCGATCATGAACAAGATCCAAAGTCGCGACTATACGACAAAGGAGAAAGGGACACTCAAGCCAACCGAGCTTGGCAAAGTGATCGCGCAGATGCTCGAGGATAATTTCAAGATGATCATGGATATCGGGTTTACCGCTGCCATGGAAGATGAACTTGAAAATATCGCCGATCACAAAGCGGACTGGAAAGCGCTGATTCGCGACTTCTGGGAAAAATTTATCCCCTTTGTGGAAAGTGCAGAAAAAGAGGCGCACGTCCCTCGGGAGTTAACGGAGATCGACTGCCCCGACTGCGGCCATAAACTCCAAAAAATTTGGGCGCGCAAAAAATATTTCTACGGCTGCTCTAACTATCCCGAATGTAAATTCACGGCGCCTCTTGAGGCGTTAAATTTCAATAAGGAAGAGTACGACCCCTCTTTCGACTGGGAGCAGAAATGCCCGAAATGCGGCAGTGAAATGAAACTGCGCTTCGGGAAATATGGCCCTTTCCTCGGCTGCACGAAATATCCCGAGTGCAGAGGTCTTGTGAATATCGCAAAAGCGGGAGAGGTTCCCTCTGCCGACATGCCCACATGCCCCGCTCATGGGTGTGATGGGAAGATGGTCCAGCGCAGGTCCCGCTTTGGTAAACCTTTCTTCTCCTGCTCGAACTATCCCGATTGCGATGTGATCGTGAACAATCTCGATCAGCTAAATGAGAAGTATCCCGACCACCAAAAGACCCCCTACGTCTCGAAAAAGAAACAATGGAAGAAGGGCGCCAAGGAAAAGCCCACAAAAGCCAAGAAGACAAAAGCGAAAAAAGCGCCGCGCAAACAGGCAGCGTACAAAGTATCAAAGGAACTTCAGGCGATTGTCCACGAAAAGGAGCTCTCCCGCCCTGAAATCGTCAAAAAGGTCTGGGAGTACATCAAGGCAAATGACCTTCAGGACCCCAAAAATAAACGGCATATCCTCCCCGACGCCAAACTTGCAAAAGTGTTTGGCACCAAGGAGCCTGTCGATATGCTCAAGATCGCAGGACTCTTAAGCCCGCATATCGGATAATCGATATTAAAATGTGGGCTCCCACGCAGACGTAAAATCCCCAAAGACTGGCCGAGACGCTTAAGTTGAGAACCAGGGTGTAAGCAATCGTGTAGGAGTATCCTGTGATGGCATCGGGCGCTCTCTTGATCCACAGGTCTACCGTGCGGAGCACATAGCCATATAGAAGGCCAAATAGCCCCACTCCAAGATAGCCAAAATTCAGAAATGCCTCTCCAAAAAGCCCTGGCCTTAGCCCCGGCATGGTCGCTGAGTCAAACCCCAGCATCGAATTAGTGTAGAGCGCAAGACTCCAATCCTGACGAAATGTGGTCAGCGAGCGGGGGATGAAAGAGAGGAGCCCCGCAGCATAGCTCTTCCCCTGCAAAAATACTCCATCCCACTCTGATAGGATCCATGCAAAATCGCGCGTGTCGGAGAAATTATTTCCGTAAAAAAAGTGGAGGACAAATAGCCCTAAGCTGTGTCTAGGATCTGTGATCCCATCGCGCAGATCGTTGAGATAAAGAGCGGTAAAAAAGAGAAATGCCGCAATGCAAAATGTGCGCCTAAGATGCACTTTTCCCTTTGCACAGTAGACCTTGCATGCGAAGAAAAACAGGACACTTCCAAAAAACACTCCGCGTACCCCAAAGAGAAGGGTCATCGCGAGGAGGAGAGCAAATAGAAGAAGACTTGTCCTCTCCTGAAACTGGAGATAGCGCAGTGCGAGAAACGCACATGCAAGAGGAAAAAGGGCGATTGTAAAGTTAAAAAGAGGGCGGAGCGCATCTTGTTGTAAAAAGTAGCTTCTTCCTTGAAAGAGCACTCCATTTTGGATCTCGAAGCCGATGATCAGCATCCCAAGTAGGAAGGTAAAGAGAAAAAGGAGCGCTGTTGCAATGCGGCTTTTCACATTCTGTTCGATCAAGCGCGCGAAAGGAGAGAAGATGAAGAGAAGGATGTTTCTTGGGAAAAGATCGCAGAGGGATCTGCCGACCCAAATGCAGACATACCCACTAGCGCTAATGAGAAAGGCGCGGTCGATCTCGCCCACAATTTGACTATAAAAGGGGCCTGTCAAGGGGGCATTGAAGATCGATCCGTTAAAGGGATAGAAAAGACAAAGGGGGAGAAAAGGGATTAAAAAGAGGTTGAGGGTCCAAAAGTCGAGTTTCCAACCGCTCTTGACTGCAGAGCGCCTCCAACTGACGAAGAAATGGATAATGAGAACAAGATCGAGTAGAGCAACCCAAGGAGTAAAGTGGAGGGCTCCTAAAAACCCCTCTACTTTGCCACCCATATCCGCCCGTAAATATCTTCAAGACGGATGATGTCATCCTCCCCGATGTAATCTCCCACCTGGACTTCGATGATCTCTACGGGAGTGCTCCCCGGATTTTCCAAACGGTGTACGGCGCCTTTGGGGACAAAGATGCTCTCATTCTCCTCAAGAAGTCTCTCCTCATCGCCAATGGTAACTTTCGCAGTCCCTTTGATGACAACCCAATGCTCGCTCCGATGGGTATGTTTTTGCAGGCTGAGGCGCCCATCCGGGTCGACGACGATCCGCTTAATTTTATAGCGTTCCCCCTCTTCGAGAATCGTAAAATTCCCCCAAGGGCGATGGGTGGTGAGATTTTCGAAAGGCTCTTTTGCATTCTTCTGCTTCAGCTCGTCGACAAGGCTTTTGACGCGCTGCGACTGCCCCTTTTTGCCGATGAAGAGGGCATCATCGGTCTCGACCACGAGGAGATCTTCAAGTCCAATTGTCGAAATCAGACGCCGACTTCCCATGATCAGGCAATTTTTTGTGTCGATGTCATGGACATTGCCCACTTTGACATTCTGGTTTTGATCTTTTTCGAGAACATCGTAGACACTATCCCACGAGCCGACATCGGACCAGGTCACATCGAGAGGGATGACCACCGTGTTCCCCGTTTTTTCCATCAACGCATAATCGATCGAGATTTCCGGCATCTCTCCAAAAGAGGAGACCGCTTCAGCAAATGACCCCTGAACGAGATGGGAGATCTCAGGTGCATAGAGGGCGAGCTCGCGGAAGAAAAGCTCGATCTGAAAGAGGAAGATCCCGCAGTTCCAGAGGTAATCGCCAGAGAGGAGGTATTGCTGTGCGGCTAGGCTATCGGGCTTCTCGACAAATTCTTCGACATCGAGAAGCGCTCCTCCTTTGCCGCTTTTCGCTTTGATGTAGCCATAGCCGGTTTCCGGTTTATGTGGACGCACACCAAAAATGACGTTTTTTCCCTCCTTTGCAATCGCCTCTCCTTTTTTCACCGCCTCCAAGAAAACCTGCTCAGGGGAGATGAGGTGATCTGATGAGGTAACAAGAAAACACTCATCGGGGGCGACCTTACAGACGTCGGTCAAGTAGAGGGCGCCGAGCGCGATGGCAGGAGCGGTGTTCTTTCGGTCGGGTTCGACGAGAATTTGTTTTTCGAGGAGGGGATCGATCGCCTTAGCTTGATTTTTGACGAGGTGGTAATAGTCTTGATTGGTCAGAATCAGAATGTCTGTGGGATTGACGGAGGGTAGAAATCTAGCGATCGTCTTCTGCAATAGAGAATAGGGCTGCCCAAAATGGAGAAATTGTTTAGGGAAGCCTCCGCGCGAGTAGGGCCAAAGGCGCGTTCCGCTACCTCCTGCTAGGATCAGAATTTTCATGCATGTATCTCCCGCTGCGTTTTTTCTGCGACAAAAGCGTGGAATTCTGCGACAAAGCGCTCTTTGGAAAACCGCTCTGCCCTCTTGCGAATGGCATGCGGATCAAAGTCGATCTTCTCAAACTCCGCAAGCGCTCCACACAAACTCGCCACGGTTTGCTCCTCAAAGAAAAGACCCGTCTTACCCACCTCGACTGTTTCGAGTGCGCCCCCTTTGCCAAAAGCGAGAACGGGTGTACCCGCCGCTTGCGCTTCGACGACGACAATCCCGAAATCTTCTTCCGCAGCAAAGATAAAGCCTTTTGCCTTTTTTAAATAGGAGAGAGCCTGGTCATCGGGAAGGTAACCGAGAATTTCGACATTTTTTCCCGCCTTCGACTTGACCTTATGCATTTCAGGGCCATCTCCGATGATGAGGAGCTTGCGCTCCGGCATCTGAGAAAATGCCTCGGCGATGAGATCGATCCTCTTGTAGGGCACCATGCGCGACATGGCGACATAGTACTCCTCCTTCTCTGCGCTAAAGGGGATCTTGTCAGTATCCACGGGGGGATAGATGACGGTGGAAGGGCGCCCGTAAATCTTCTGAATGCGCCGGGCAATTGTGTGGGAGATCGCCGCAAAGTGATCGACCCGCCCAACTGTCGCGACATCCCAGCTGCGGAGTCGATGCAATGTGTATTTAGCGGCGAGTTTTTGCAGCGGTCCAAGGGTGCTCAGATACTGATGGGTCAGATCCCATGCATAGCGCATCGGCGTGAGGCAATAACAGAGATGGATCTGATCGGGATGAGTGAGCACGCCCTTAGCGACTGCATGGGAAGTGGAGAGGATGAGATCATAGGAGCTGAGGTCAAATTGCTCAATCGCTAGGGAAAAGAGGGGGAGCAAGTAGCGGTAATATTTATCCGAGAAGGGGAGCTTTTGCAAAAAGGAGGTGTGAATCTCCCTATTTTCAAAGAGGGTTCCCTGAATGGCTTTGCCGTTTTTCACTAACGTAAAGAGGGGCCCAGGATAGTGCTCTGCAATCGCAGCGAGAGCTTTTTCCCCGCCTGCCATTGTGACGAGCCAGTCGTAGACAAGAGCGGTCTTCATGAGTTCACCACCTCTTCCATGAGTTCCAGGTGTTTTTCTGCACATCTCTTCCACGAAAAATTCTCGCTGCGCGCCATGCCGCTACGCCTGAGGGTTTCGCGGAGGCGCTGATCTTGAATCAAGCGCTTGATCGCCGCTGCAATCTCGTAAGGCGAGTGGGGATTGATGTAAAACGCGGCTTCTTTGCACACCTCGGGAAGGGAGGCGCAGTTGGAGACGATTGTGGGACACCCGGAGCTCATCGCCTCGATGGGCGGTAGGCCAAACCCTTCGTAAAATGAGGGGAGGACAAGGGCCTGGGCCAGGCGGTAGGCGCTGGCGAGCTCTTTTTCTGGAAGCTCATCTAAGAAGTGGATCCGATGGAGTAGCTCTGGATAGCGCTGCAGCAACACAGCCAGGTTTTCCCCCGTCTTAAATCCCTCTCTCTTGCCAATGACGACAAGACCGAGATCCCGGATCCCCTCCTGCTCGAGAAGGCGAAAGGCTTCGAAAAGCCCTTTGAGATTTTTATGGGGCTTCAAGCTACCGACAAAAAGAACGTACTGCTTGGGCAGACGGTGGCGTTTTAAAAATTCCCCATCGCCAGGAGAGGGATCGGCGCGGAAGACGGCTCGGTTGACACCCAGGGGAATGACGGAGACATTTTTCTCCTCTACCGCAGTAAATCTTTGGAGCTCACTTTTAGAAAACTGGGAATCTGTGATCACCTTGGCAGCGTATTTGACAGCCGCTCGCATCACCACCTTGGCATAGATCTTCTGAAAGGGGCTGAGCGTCTGAAAAAACGCGAGGTGGTAGGCATCGTGAATCGTGGTGATCCGCTTACGCGCGGGGATGGGAAGGAGGGGGATATTGTAATGGGGTGACCAAAAAAGATCGCAGCGGGGAATTTTGAAGGGATAGAGGAGCTGTTCGCGAATCGAGTAGATCGGGGTGTCGATGAGAATCGGTTCAATTTTTCCCCAGTGGTTAAACTGGTTGATGTGATGGGGATGAATAAGTGCGTGAAAGCGAAAAGGGGCAGAGGGGAGGAATTTGAGCAGATTATCGAGATAGGCTCCAATCCCCGTGGAGCTGAGCATGCGCGCGTCGATGCAGATCCCTTTCATACAACAGATCCACCACACGTGATGAGCGCTTTAACATCGGCACAGACCATCATCTTGACCAGTTCAGGCAAGGTCGTCGTCGCCCGCCATCCGAGCTTCTCCTCTGCTTTTTTGGGGTTGCCGATGAGTAGATCGACCTCAGAGGGTCTAAAAAATTCCGGAGAGACTTCGACCAGGATTCTTCCCGTCGAGCGATCGAATCCTTTTTCCGAAACTCCTTCCCCTTCCCATGCGATATCGATCCCCACCTCTTGAAACGAGAGCTCGACAAACTCACGCACCGTCGTCGTCTCTCCCGTTGCAAGGACAAAATCCTCGGGGGTCTTTTGCTGCAGCATCCGCCACATCCCCTCGACAAAATCTCCAGCGAATCCCCAGTCTCTTTTCGCGCTGAGGTTTCCGAGGATGAGTTTTTGTTCCAGGCCCGCAGCGATGCGCGCAGCGCCGAGGGTGATCTTTCTCGAGACAAAAGTCTCGCCGCGACGGGGGCTCTCATGGTTAAAGAGGATCCCATTGCAGGCAAACAGTCCATAGGCCTCTCGGTAGTTCACAACCGCCCAGTAGGCGTAGAGTTTCGCAACACCGTAGGGGGAACGGGGATAAAACGGGGTCGTCTCTGACTGGGGGATCTGCTGCACTTTGCCAAAAAGTTCAGAGGTCGAAGCTTGATAAAAGCGGGTGGACGGAGAGTGGGCGCGTAGCGCTTCGAGAAGACGCGTGACAGCAACCCCATCGATGTTGGCTGTGTATTCGGGGATGTCAAAGGAGACCTTCACATGGCTCATCGCCGCTAGGTTGTAAAGCTCATCTGGCTGAACAGAGGAGATGATCCTCTCCAGGCTCGAGGAATCGCTGAGGTCTCCCTCATGGAGAAAAAACCGTTCCTTGAGCGCGGGGTTTTGTGCGAGATGGGCAATCCGGCACCCATTTCCCGATGAGGACCTACGCACTAGTCCGTGTACCTCGTATCCCTTCGCAAGAAGCAGCTCGGCGAGATAGGATCCGTCTTGTCCCGTAATGCCTGTAATGAGCGCGCGCATCCAATCTCCTTTTTTCTGGAGGATAGTATCTGCAACAGGGACTACATAGTCAAGCTTTTGAGGCAAAGGTGAGCAAAAGTCGTGCAGGATAGAAGAGGCGGCATCCCCAAAACCCGGCCCACATGCATGCTGCAGTCCGATTCCAACCCCAGTCTTTGCGGTATTCAGAAAGTCTCTTGTGAGCTTCCTGGTCCCTCCTTTGGATCAGCAGCATCCCAAAAATCCGAAGGAGCACCGCATGGAGACTCCCTTCCAATTTTTTGACAATTTCCCTATCGGTGTTCATCCGCTGAATGAGGCGTTTGTATCCATCTACCCATCCGTCCCATCCCTGCTCTCGGGAGTAGGAGGCATGGTGACAGAGGAAGACCCCTCCCCTTTGTTTGGTGACGTAGATGGGGAAAGAAAGGGCAATGTGCAGCAAGAAATCGACATCCCAAAGAAGCGCATTCGACCAGTCAATGGACACCCTGTCCAGCACTTCCCTTCGAAAGAGGACCGTTGTCGGGACGGGATAGCGGTCGATCATCTCTAAGGCCCCCTCGCGCGGCGCAAAATACCCCTCTCGAGACCAAAGCGCTAAGGGCTCCCTTTTAACTTTCCCCTCTGTAGTTTTAATCACTGTCGACGCCGCTGAAAAGTAGATAGCGGGATAGCGGGAAAAACCCTCTAGAGCGATCTCGAAAAAGTCGGGGAGCAAAGAGTCATCATCGGAGAGAATCGAAAAATAGGGAGTGTCAACCCTTTCGAGAGCAAATTGGTAATTTCCGATCATGCCGAGATTTTTTTCATGGCAGTGGTAGTGGATCCGCGGATCGATGGCCATGAGACTTCTTACAACCGCTTCTGTCCCATCATCTGAGGCGTTGTCATAGATGCAGATCTTCAGCGCTTGGTAAGTTTGCGCGCGCACGCTCTCGATTGCGATGCGCAGCATCTCAGGGCGTTTATAGGTGGGAATGATCACGGTAATCATCGGAGCCTCCGGCAGGCGCGGTATCGCTGTCTTCCCTTGAGGAGTTGTCTCAGCAAGAAAGGGAACAACCTAGAGAGTTTAGAAAGAGTAAGAGCAATCTGACAGAGGAAAAGGCGCGCTTTACGCTGAGACGCCCCTTTCATCAGCTGTAAAACCGCATGGGCCTCAGCGAGTTCTTTTTTCCCTAGAGCGCGCACGAAAATGCCTAAGAGAAGTCTCTCGAAGTAACGACTCAAAGGCTTTTCAAGCTGCTTCCATATGGGCATAGGAAGCTCTTTTTCCACATTTTCCATGAGCTGTTTCCAGCCAGGCCAGATTAACTTTAACCCCTGCGATCCAGAATAGGAACCTGGATGAAGAACAAACGCTGCGGAAAGTCTCTTTGAGACCACCACACCAAACCGAGCCGATGCGCGAAAGAGGTAATCGACATCCAGGATTTTTACTCCCTCGGCAATAGGGCCGATTGCATCCCGAACCTCCTTTCGAAAAAGGGTGCCGATCCAATTGGAGTACTTGCCGATCATCTCGATTAAAGCATCAGGAGGAGCATAGTATTCCTTATCCCCCCACCTCTCCAAAGCGATGTCTAAGATCGCTCCTGCGTCGCTCACATCGGCAACAGCGCCCATCGAAAGCCCTGCGTGGGGATATTTTTTAAAACCCTCCATCCACGTCTCATAGCAACAGGGCATCAGATAATCATCATCTGCTAAAAAAGAGAAGTAAGGAGTCTGGACCCGCTCGAGACCAAATTGAAAATTGGCTGGTGCCCCGATATTCTCTGGATGGCAGTGGTAATGGATCCTGTGGTCTTTGTAGCTGGCAACGAGTTCCCGCGTCCCGTCATGCGAGGCGTTGTCATACACTCTCAGCTCAAAATCGGGATAGGTCTGTGCGAGAATGCTCTCGATCGCCCTTTTCAGGCGCTCTGGCCTTCTATAAGTCGGCAGGATCGTTGTGATCATTTTAGAACCTACTCCGATTGGGCTCTCCACCAATCGCGCACTTCTTTTAATCCATCCGCAAGTGCATACCGAGGAGACCAGCCGGCCTCTTGTCGCAGACGTTTAGCCTCAGCAACGAGAACGGGAGGATCTAGAGGAGGAGGGGTAAGCGCTCCATAATCGACAACTGCCTCAGCTCCCAGTAAGCGCACGAGTTCTCGCAGCGCAACCCCCTCGCCCGAGCCGATGTTCACGGCCCCACAAATCGAACTGTCAAGCAAGGAAACAAAAGCGCTTGCGACATCTGCTACATGGAGATAATCCCGAATTTGATTCCCATGGGAACAGGGGACCCTCTCGTTGCGGAGCATTCCCCGAATGACAGCCGGGACGAAGCGCCTGGGCTGCTCAGCGGGGCCGTAGAGGTTGAAGACGCGTCCCCATGCAAAACTGAGGCCCTTTTGTTTCGCATAGGCTTTTGCGATGAGGTGTAAAGCTGTTTTACAAGAGCCGTATAGCGTGTGGGGATGAGCTGGAGAGGCATCTTCATTAAACTCAGAAGCATTCCAATCATATTCTGCACACGTTCCTGCAATAACAAGACGTTCTCCACCAGCCTCTGCAAACGCTTTGATGAGATCGATGCTCGCTTTGACCCAAGCGAGATTTTCCTCTGTATCCCAAAGCTTGCCATGCGCTGTATTCCATGCAAAATGGAGCAGATGGGACGGTGCAATTTCAGAAAGATCGATTTTTTCACGCAGAAGGTCGCAACTTTTGGAAGAGAACGGGATCACCTCATAGCCACGCTCTCTGAGAAGTGGTAGGGTATGGCACCCAATAAACCCACTTGCCCCTGTGACTAGCACGCGCTTTTTCATAGAGAGGGGTACTCCTGATCTTTTGGAGAAATCACACTGACCTCTAACGGCCACTGGATCCCTAAAGCAGGATCATCCCAACGGATGCCCGCTGCATGGGAGGGGACATAGGGATAGGAGATTTGATAAAAGACCTCGGTGTCATCGAGAAGTGTCTGAAATCCATGGGCGAACCCCTCGGGAACGTAGAGCGCACGCCCCTCTTCGAGATAGACGGCTACCCACTGTCTATAAGTAGGAGAATCGGCGCGCAGATCGACGATCACATCGTAGATTTGGCCCCGTGTACAGCGCACGAGCTTGGCTTCTTCGTGAGGCGTTTTTTGAAAATGCATCCCCCGCAGTGTCCCTTTTTTTCGGTTGAAAGAGAGGCTGCACTGCTCCAAATGGGGATTTAACCCCTTTTCCTCAAAAGTCTTCCGACAAAACGTGCGCGCAAAGTGCCCGCGCTCATCCAGAATAGGTTCTAATTCGATGAGATAGGCTCCAGGCAAAGAGAGCGGCTCAAACCTCATGAAATGACCTCAAGAGAGGGGATAGGCACGACAAATTGCCCACCCCAACTGCGGATCTCGCCCATCTGTTCGATAATCTCCTCCTTGAGATTCCATGGGAGAATAAAGAGGTAATCGGGCCTTTCCTCTAAAATCGCCTCGACAGATCGGATCGGGATATGCGTTCCTGGCAAAAAGCGCCCCTGTTTATGCGGGCTCCTATCGACTGTAAAGTCGAGTAGAGAGGAGCGAATGCCACAAAAATTGAGGAGCGTATTGCCTTTTGCAGGCGCGCCATAACCGACCACTTTTTTCCCTTTCTCCTTGCATTCGAGAAAGAAGGCGAGGAGATCTGCTTTGAGTTTTTGCACCCTCATCGCAAAACGGGTATACCCTTCTAACGAATCAAGACCTGCTTTGCGCTCCTCTTCTAAGACCCGCTTCATCCGCTCTGAATGCACTCTCTCGGGATGTGCTGCGTAGATTCTAAGCGAACCCCCATGTGTCTTGAGTTCCTCGACGTCGAAAATCTCCAGGCCATGTGCCTTGAAAATCTTCTCCACAGTGAGAAGGGAGAAATAGGAGAAGTGCTCGTGATAAATCGTATCGAATTGAAGACTTTCCATGAGGCGGAGCAGGTGGGGAAATTCCATGGTGATTACCCCTTGCGGCCCTAAAAGAACCTTCAGTCCTGCTATGAAGTCATTGAGATAGGGCACGTGAGCCAGCACGTTATTGCCAAGAAGCAGGTCGGCATGAATTCCCTGTGCCTTTAGCTCTTCTGCGAGAGCTTTGTTAAAAAACCTGACGAGTGTGGGAATCCCTTTTGCTTCCGCGACAAGAGCGACATTTGCAGCCGGCTCAATGCCTAGAACGGGGATCTGGTTATCTTGGAAATATTGGAGAAGATATCCATCGTTGCTTGCAATTTCAATCACCTGCGATTGCGGCGTGAGATGCAAAAGGGGGATCATCTGCTCGACATACTGCCGGCAGTGGAGAAGCCAGCTACTGGAATAGGAAGAAAAATAGGCGTAATCGCTAAAAATCTTCTCCGGAAGTTCGTAATCTTTTACCTGCACGAGAAAGCACTTCTCGCAGACATACGCATGCAAAGGGAAAAACGCCTCCCCCTTTTCCAATTCCTCCGATGGTAAAAAGGCGTTAGAAAGGGGCGTCATTCCGAGATCGCAGAAGGAGTGTTTCAGCGCGGTATTACAAAATCTACAGTGACCTTTTTCATGATTCATAGACAGCAAAGGGGTTCTATTTCCATTAAGAATTGAAGATACCAGTCGATTGTTTGCAGCAGCCCTTCCTCAAGCGAATATAAGGGCTTCCAGCCAAGCAGCGCGCGCGCTTTTGTAGAGTCGAGGCTCTGATCGCGAATCTCCTCTTTCGCCTCCCCTAAAATCTGGGGGGAAAGATCCTCTCGACCCATCAGTCGTTGCAGCGCTCCCACAATTTCCAGCACGGAGTAGGGAGCATTGGGCCCGAAGTTAAATGCCTCCCCTTGTACATCTTCTCTATGGAGATGCGAAGCGAGGAGCAAATAGGCCTGCACGGCATCTTCGACGTAGAGATAATCTCTTGTCAGTGTCCCATCACTTCGAATCAGAGGCGCTTTATCCTGATGAAAATTGCGGATCGTGCCCGGAATAAGCCTGCTCCAATTGAGATCGCCTCCTCCATACAAGTTTCCACAGCGCGCAATGGCAACGGGCAATCCATAGGTGTGGTGATACGTTGTCGCAATCAGATCGGTGCACGACTTAGAGACATCATAGGGATGCTCTCCTCTAAGCGGCATCTCCTCGGTGTAGGGAAGCACGGGGCTGCTGCCGTACGCTTTATCGCTCGATGCGACGAGGATTCTCTTCACGAGGCTCTTGTGAATTCTGCAGGCCTCTAAAAGATTGTACGTCCCCCGAATATTGCTCTCAAATGTAGGCAGAGGATTGCGCAGCGCGGTGCCGACGATGGTCTGAGCGGCCAGGTGGAAGACCGTATCGATCTCCTGCTCATTGATCGCCCTTTCCAGCGCACTAAAATCCTCTAGCGCCCCATTTACAACGCGCGTCTTATGGATCAGCCCTGTGCGAATCAGCGCACACTGCGGGTCGTGATCTCTGACAAGCACTGTGACATGCGCCTTCGCCTCTACAAGAGCTCTTACGAGCCAGTATCCCAAAAAGCCCGTGCCACCAGTGACAAAAACGTTTTTTCCCATCCAAAATTGTCGCATTGCTAATCACCCACTTCGCGTATTCATTCGTGTCCAAGGAGCCTCGCCCGATTCCCAGAGAGCTTGGAGCGTTTTTTGATCGCGCAAGGTATCCATCGGCTGCCAAAACCCTTCATGAAAATAGGCCATGAGCTGCCCTTCTTCTGCTAACTTCTCAAGCGGCTCTCTTTCCCACATCGTCTTCTCATCGCGGATGTACTGGAATACTTCTGGCTCCAGGACAAAAAAGCCCCCGTTGATCCATCCTTCTTGCGCTTGATTTTTTTCAGTAAATTCTGTGACTTGGGCACCGTCGAGCACGAGCCCACCAAAGCGCGCTGGAGGGCGCACAGCAGTCACCGTGGCGAGCTTGCCGTGTGCTTTGTGAAAGGCGATTAGCTCGCTAATATCGATATCGGCGACCCCATCACCATAGGTCATGCAAAAGGTCTCGTTGCCGATGTACTCTTGCAGAGCTTTGATCCTGCCCCCCGTTTGTGTATGTAGGCCCGTGCTAATTAAATTGACGCACCAATCGGGATGATTCCCCTCGTAGATCTTAGTCTCTCCAGAAGACCAATCCAAGCGAAGATCGCTTTGAAACGCGCAGTAATTGAGGAAAAACTCCTTGATCACTTCTCCCTTATAGCCAAGTGCAACGATGAACTCCTTAAGACCGTGTGCCGCAAAGATGTTCATGATGTGCCATAAGATCGGCTTGCCCCCAATCTCGACCATCGGCTTAGGAACGTGACTTGTCATTTCTGCAAGACGCGTCCCCAGACCACCAGCCAAAATGACCACCTTCATATCAAACACCTCAATTCGAATTTCAGACCACTTTCTCACATCTTTCTGTTATCTGACAAGCATTCCAATTTTCAGTTCATGAACCTGACCAAAAATCCCCGCATCGTCTTTTGGTCATGACTAAAAGACGATGGGGTGAATTTTGGTCAAATAGATGCCACTAATTATTAGCTGCATGCGCTTTTTATAAGACAAATCAAACAATATTCTTACATTCTAAAAACTGATGGATTCGCTCCCCGTCTGTGAGGATGCCTTCTTCAAGGAAATAGGCGAGATCGAGCAGCTGGGAGGCGAGGCGCATATCCTGACTCGAAATCACAACACCCGTTCCTCCGGCAACGAGAGCGCGGATCACCTTTACAAAGCGCTCTGTGTTTTCTGGGTCAAGAGCAGATGTGGGCTCATCGAAGAGTAAAAATTGGGGATTGAGCACGAGCGCTCTTGCAATCGAAGCGCGCTGCTGCTGTCCACCAGAGAGTTCATGAGGCAGTGACAAAGCCAATTTGTCAATATCGAGCTCACATAAAACCTCTCCCACACGCGCATAGGCCTCTTGTTTTGGAACTCCAAAAACAACGCGCAAAGCAGCCGCGCAGTTGTCTAGCACATTTTGGTGCAAAAACAAGGGAAAGGACTGGGGAATGAAACCGATCAGTTGCGCACGCTCTTTAGGCGCAAGCTCCCTTAGGGATTTGCCTTCGTAGGAAATCTCTCCCTGATACGCCGTTTCCAGTTGCGCCAGACACCTTAGTAGGGACGTTTTTCCTGAGCCACTTTTTCCAAGGAGCAACGTGACCCTACCCTTGGGAAGATCTAACGACAGGTTTTGTAAAATAGGACGGGATTTGCAAAGCGATAGGTTCTTAACTTTTAACATAGGAATACCTCCTCTCTAAACCCCTTGCCAAAGTCGCTAAGAGCCCAGACATACAGATATAAAAAATAGCAACGGTGAGATAAATCTCCAGGGGCTGCATCTCTCTTGAGACGATATTCATCCCCATGCGCGTTAGCTCAAGCATCCCAATCGACGAGACGATCGATGTGCTTTTGAGAAGCGCATCGAGTTCATTATTCAGCATCGGCAAGATCGCGCGTCCTACTTGCGGCAGGATCACTTGCCAAAGACTCTGAAACGGATTGAATCCCAAAGTAAACGCCGTTTCCCATTGCGCAAGCGGAATCCCATTGACCCCCCCGCGCACAATCTGCGCGACGTACGCAGAGGAGCATAGCCCTAAGGCGATGACCGAGGCGGCAAAGGGATCGAGATGAAAACCTAAAAGATCAGGGATAACGAAATAGACGAGCAGCAGTTGGACGTAAAAGGGAATTGCCCTGAGAACAAAGGTCACAAATTCGATCATCGGAGTGAGGATCGGGAGCTTAAGCCTGTTACAGGTTAGAATTCCAAAGAACAGGCCCAGCACCAAACTCATCGATGCAGAGCAGGCCAAAATTTGGCAGGTCATAACCACTCCCTTTAATAGGAGTGGCAAAGACCTTGAGAGCAGGGAGAGATAGGCTTCCATCTTTACGTCCCCATTTTCCATTTTTCTTCAAGCTCTCGAATCTTCCCCTCTTGGGTCAACTCATCCACAGCTTTTTGGATCTTACCAGCAAGAGCTGGATTGCTTTTATCGATGCAGATCCCGTTGCCAAGCGACTGCTGACCTCTTTCTAAGGGGAAATAGAGCACTCGAAGCTCGGGGCTCTGCTCCTTAACGAAGGAAACGAGCGAGTTATCGACTGCAATTGCGATCGATTTGCCAAACTTGATTTCCAAAAGGGCATCGGAGATCTTGTCGACATTTTTTAGATTGATTCCAGAAAAGCTCTTTAAAACCTGTTCTTGGTAACTGCCCGCTTCGACACAGACCGATTTTTTAGGATCTATATCTTGAGGTCCCTTAACATTCTCAGGAATTTTTCCCCAGAACACGAGAGGCATCTCTGTGATTTTCTCACCTTGGTAATAGACCATCTCCATCTGCTTTTGCCTCTCTTCTGTAATCGAGATCGCCCAGATGAGCGCATCGACCTTCTTTTGCTTAAGTCCGAGCATCAAACTCGGCATAGACCCTAGGTCTTTGATTACGAGTTTTTTGCCTAGCTTCTCAGAGATCAGCTTGGCCAAATCGATGTCAAAGCCCTCATACTCTCCTCGACTATTCAGGCTCACGTAGGGGGCATACCCCGAGGTCGTTCCCACAGTGAAGGTTTCCTCTCCAAAGAGGGCTCCAATAGCGACAAAAAAACAGCACAAAAATTGATAGAAATAACTCATGACACACACCCTTGTAAAAAAAATAATTTAAATAGAAAATCGGTTCATTGCGAAATTACAATGAACAAAAAAAAGACTAGCAATGATGATGATGGGAAAATACGACAGAGAGGATAAACGGCGAACGCTGATTGAGTTCCATAAAATCCCTCCAAACTAACACGCTTCATTATACTAAAGCGTGCCTATTCATACAAGAGCAAACTTGTATTTATTGTAGGACAGAAGTAACCTACCCTCTATGAAAACGGAATTCTACTTTGTACGCCACGGGCAAACAGACCACAACATTCGAGAGGGAAAGGACAAAGGGGACCACCCTAGCGACATCCCCCTGAATGCGACGGGGAGACTTCAGGCAGTCGAGATCCAGCCGCTCGTCGCCGCGCTTCCCTTTCAAACGATTTGTGTGAGTCCGATGCGAAGGGCTCAGGAGACGAAGGAGATTCTAGCGGAAGGATTGTCCCATCACATCATTGATGAACTCAGCGAGTGCAGTGCGGAGACCTGGAAGGAGATGTCTACCCGGGGGATGTATGCTGCTGTGCCTCCAAATGGGATAGCGAGGATGTTCATGGATCGGGTGCGATCTGGTCTTGAAAAAGTGCTTGGGCTGCCAGGGCCTGCGCTCATCGTCGCCCATGGCGGGATCCACTGGGCACTTTGCTGTCTTTTGGGAATTGAAACGCATTACTGGGCCGCAAAAAACTGTGCCATTGTCCATTTTTCGATGGGAGAAGATGGCAAATGGAATGCTATCTATAAGAACTGAGGACCGACTCTACAGGACCGAATTGCTTGATTTGGCCATGCTCGAGCCAAAGAGCTTTGTTGCAAAACTCGCGGATCACACTGTGATCATGCGTGGAGAGGACGAGGATGTCGGCTTGGTGCACGAGACTGCGCATCCGCTCTTTCGCCTTCTGCATGAAGCTCGCATCCCCCACGCTTACGATCTCGTCAATGAGCAAAATCTCTGAGCGGATGCTGGTAATGATCGCAAAGGCAAGGCGCACTTTCATCCCCGCTGAGTAGGCCTTAATCGGCACGCGCATAAAATCGCCAAGCTCTGCAAACGCCTCGATATCGGGAGTGATGCGCGCGATCTCCTCTTTGGAAAGGCCGAGAATGAGGCCGCGAATCCGAATGTTCTCGTAGGCGTTGAGCTCAAGTTCCATTCCCATCATGATATCGAAGAGGCAGTTACTCCTTCCTTCGACAAACACGCGCCCGCTGGAGGGCTCATAGATCTGCGCGAGTACTTTGAGAAGAGTCGATTTGCCCGCCCCATTGTGTCCGATGAGTGCAAGGCGATCTCCTGTCTCGAGACAGAAATTCACCTCTTTAAGCGCTTCGACGAGGATCTTGGTCTGCCCTGTGTTGATTCTTCCTCCCGTGGCTGCATGGAGAAGAGCCGTCTTGATGGAGCGGGAGTTGGCGCCATAGACGGGGTAGGTGAGAGAGAGTTGTTCGACCGAAATTTTTGCCATGTCAATCTACCCAATACGCAATGCGCGCTCTGACTTTAGAAAAGAGGGAAAAGGTGAAAAAGATCCCGAGGAATGCCATCGAGAGAGAGACAATCCAGCTCATTGGGGCAGGCGCGCTTCCAAGAAGAGGAGAGCGGACGAGATCGAGGAGATAGATGAGCGGATTGAGTTTGAGCACCTTGGGATTTTGTTCGAGAAGACGGGGCATCCAGGAGATCGGCGTGATGAAAAATGCGATTTGCACGCAGCTGCCGACGATAGGAACGATGTCGCGAAAGCGCGCGCAGAGCAATCCCAGCAAAAGACAGAGCCAGGAGAGGTTCAGGAGCAAAAGAAGAAAGCCGGGAATTACCCAGAAGAATGCGCTACCTGGAAAGAATTGAAAGCAGAGGCAAATGAGGATGTAGACGGCGAAGTTGTGTGCAAGGCAAATCGACTGGCGCACGAGGTGTTTGAACACATAGAGGATGTAAGGGAGCTTGACCTGGGTGATAAAGGCGCCGCTGGATTTATAAATCTCTGCAGCTTCTGAGACACTTGTCGAGATGAAGGTCCAAAAGAGGAAGCCCGACGTAAAAAAAACGATATACTCGCCGAGCTCTTGATGGAAGAGGCGGCTGAAGACAACGCCCATCATCAGGATGAAGATGAGCATGCTGAGGCTGATCCACCAGGGACCAATCACAGACCTGCGGTAGCGCTGTTTTACTTCCACCCAGCCGAGATGGAGCCACACTCTCCATTCCTTCAGGGCTGATTTCAAATCGCTAAGAGCTAAATTACATGGTTTCATCGCGCACGAGTATAGAGGAGCGGTGGGGAATCTGGGAAGAACATTTCTCACCACTGGCATAGAGAAGCGCTAAGAAGAGGAAAAAGAGGAGCCTTCCTTGTTGGGTTTGGAGAAAATAGAAATCGCACCCCCCGATAAAGAGAAAGCCGATCAGAATAGAAAAGAGGGTTGCCGTCCTCATGTCCCACTCGATTGGATAAAGCCGCCTAAATATGCTGCCGAGAAAGAGGAGAAAGGCGCCAAAACCCAGCAAGCCCGTCTCCGCAAGGAGGAGCAAATAGATATTATGCACTTTGGCAAAGAGTTGGGGCTGATCTGCAGGGATATAGAGTTGGTAATTGTTGAAGCCCACGCCGAGCAGGGGATTTTCTTTGAACATTTCCCAGGCGAGCTTTTGATAGAGCACCCTCTCTGTGTCGGCATGCGCTGTGATCGCATTGTAGTTGACAATTCCCCCGCGGGAATAAAACTGGGCAAAGAAGAGAACTAGACAAGAAGAGGCGGCAAAGAAAAAGGTCGCAGCAAGGACTAAAAGCCGTTTTCTGGGGACCAGCCGTTTTTTCACTGCTAGGTAGAGCCAAAGGGCGGAGCCAAGGGCTAAAGCGAGAAACGCCGCTCTAGAAAAAGTGATGCAGAGCGTGAAAAACTGGAGGAGCGCGGCGCCATAGAGGCAAAGGCGCATCCCCTTTTTCTCACTTGTCAAGGTAAGGTAGAAGGTGAGAAGCAGCGTACAAACGAGAAATCCCCCGAGGATATTGGGATGGGAAAACGTCCCGTGCGCGCGAAAAAGAAACCCCGCATCGCTCTCTTTTCCAAGCCAGCTGTCGAAAAGCCACCGCTTGCCGCTACTGACTGGGAAGGCGAATTTTGAGGTGTTCTCTTCGCCGAGCCATTTCAGTCCCATCCTCCCTTGCGCAAAGTACTGCGCCATTCCAAGAAAGCACTGAAAAAGTGCGGGGATGATAAGCGCTGCGAACCACTTTCGGGAGAGAGGATTTTGGCGAAAGTAGGCGACAATAGAAGAAAATAGGGCAAAGAAAAGAAAGAGGTGTAGCGCGCGCTCATACTGCAGGAGATAGTGCCCGGTAGAAGAGGTCATTACGGAGAGCAGCGAGACCACTCCGAGAAGGGTTAAATACTTTACAGGACCCCGAATCAACACCTCTTTCCAAGAGCGCCACAGAAAAAAGGTGATGAATGCAATGAGGAGAAGATCGCTAAAGTAGAAGGAGAGTTTGGTCGAAAAGTAGCTGGGAAGGGACAGATCGGCGGGGATGAGCGCTTTAGAAAGGGAAGAGAACGGCTTATGTAGACGGGGCTGAAAAGGGAGCGTCAGGAAGAGTAGCGCTAGGAGGAATTTACATGCTTTCACAGGATCTGCAACTTTTTATAGTGTTGTAGCAGATCGCGAAATTCTGCGGCATCTTCAAAGCGCAGCTCTTTTGCAGCTCTGCGCATTTCCACTTCACATTCGCGAATCTTCTCGTCGATCTCATCTCCGCTGAGAACCTCTTCCCGCTCTTCTTTAAGAGTTTCGGCGACCTCGCCAAAGGTCTCCGCGAGGTCCTGGATATTTTCTCTGCGCACAGACTGGGGTGTGATCCCATGCTCCTCGTTGTATGTTTGCTGCAACGCGCGCCTTTGCTCTGTGATCTCTAAGGTTTTGCGGATCGATTCAGTGATCCGATCTGCATACATCACCACGCGCCCATTTAAGTTGCGAGCCGCTCTTCCACATGTTTGCACGAGCGCTGTCTCACTGCGCAAGAATCCCTCCTTATCGGCATCGAGAATGCAGACAAGGGACACCTCTGGCAAATCGAGCCCTTCGCGCAAGAGGTTGATTCCCACGAGAACATCGAAATTTCCCTTGCGCAAATCGTTGAGGATCTGCACGCGCTCGAGGGTTTCAATGTCGGAGTGGAGGTATTTGGCTTTGACGCCGATCTCCGTGAGGTATTTGGTGAGATCTTCGGAGAGTTTTTTTGTGAGGGTGGTCACAAGAACGCGCCTTCCGAGCTCCGTCTCCTTGCGGATCTCCTCGAGGCAGTCATCGACCTGCCCTTCAGCAGGCTTGATGGTGATGACGGGATCGAGGAGTCCTGTGGGGCGGATGATCTGTCGCACGATATCTCCTTCTGCCTCCTGCACTTCCCAAGGGCTTGGCGTGGCAGAGACGTAGATCACCTGGTGGATGCGCTTGTAAATCTCCTCAAATTTGAGAGGCCGGTTGTCGAATGCGGAAGGGAGTCGAAAGCCAAACTCGATGAGCGACTCTTTGCGCGCTCTATCTCCGTTATACATCGCGTGCATCTGCGGGAGCGTCTGGTGCGACTCATCGACGAAGAGAAGAAAATCTTTAGGGAAGTAATCGAGAAGACAGGGCGGCGGATCCCCAGCGCTCCTTCCACTAAAATGGCGCGAGTAGTTCTCAATCCCCTTGCAAAAGCCGATCTCTTTGATCATCTCAAGATCGTAAAATGTCCTTTGGCGGATTCTCTGCTTTTCAACGAGCCGGTTTTCTTTTTCAAATTGCTCCATCCGCTCCAGGAGCTCCTGCCGAATCGTATCGACCGCGCGAAAGCGAACCGCCTCGGGCGTCACGTGGTGCGATCCGGGATAAAGAGTCATCTGCTCTAGGCGCGCTTGCACCTTACCCGTGAGCGGATCGATCTCGCTGATCCGATCGATCTCATCGCCAAAAAATTCGACGCGGTAGGCAAAATTCTCCTCATAGGCGGGCATGATCTCGAGGATGTCGCCCCGCGCGCGGAACGTCGCGCGGATGAGGTCAAAATCATTGCGCTTATAGTGCATTTCGACAAGATGGAGGAGGATATCATCGCGCCGACACTTTTGCCCTTTTTGGAGCGCGAGGACCATCTTGCTATAATATTCGGGTGTGCCCAGACCGTAGATGCACGAGACGGAGGAGATGATGATCACATCGGGGCGCTCGAGAAGAGAGCGAGTTGCACTTAGGCGCATCCGATCGATCTGGTCGTTGATCGCCAGATCTTTTTCGATATAGGTGTCGGTGCGCGCGATATACGCTTCTGGCTGGTAGTAATCGTAGTAGGAGACGAAATACTCGACGGCATTCTCGGGAAAGAACGCCTTAAATTCCTGGTAGAGCTGCGCGGCGAGTGTCTTATTGTGGGCAATGATGAGAGCGGGCCGCTTGGCCCTTGCAATCACATTTGCCATGGTGAATGTCTTGCCCGATCCTGTGACGCCAAGCAGCACCTGGCTCCGCTTATTTGCCTCAAGGCCTTTGATGAGGTTTTCAATGGCCTGCGGCTGGTCGCCGCACGGGGTGAACTCCGTCTTTAGTGTGAACATAGGGTGGGAAGGTAAGGCGCTCCGAGCATTGTCGAGAGCTGCACAAAGAGGATGAGTAGAGCAAAAAGACAAATCCCCACTAGAGCGGGTTTGCCTCCGATTAGCCGATAGGACCTAGCCTCTTTTTTATAGTACCTGCCTATCCAAACCATCGCGACGGGGAGAAGGCCAAACAGGATGACGGCACAGATTCCCCCTGCAAAGTTGAGCGCTTTGAAAAACAGCTGGGGATAGATCAGCGCGAGGACAAGAGGCGGGAGAAGGGCCAAGGCGCACATCCACGGGCTCTCCCCCTTTTTGTAGGTTATTTTTAACCCATCGCTTAAAAAATGGACAAGGCTGAGGGCCTGCGCGAGAAAGGAGGTGAGGATCGCAAAAAAGGCGAGCCCCTGTGCAAATGTGCGGATCCAAGAGGAGCCGACAATCGCGGAAATGGCCTGAGAGGCTTCCTGATCTTTGCACAAACTCGCAAAGAGTCCATCTGGTCCCTCTAGAGGAACGATCCCAAGGACGAGAACCTGCCAGACGAGGTAGATCCCCATCGCCATCAGACTCCCTCCGATAATCGTGAGCCGCACTCTCCGCAGATTCCCTTTCATGTAATCGGTCAAACTCGGAATCATGTTGTGAAAACCAAAGGCGATGACGAGCAAGGGGAGCCCCGACGCCGCGTAGGGCATATTCACCCGCGTTAACTTCTCTGGCTCGATAAATTGGACACCTGCTAGCACAAGAAGGGCAAAAAACAGGATTTTGGCGAACATCAGTCCCCGATTGCAGAGATCGACCTGGCGCGTGCCAAAAAACACGATGCTTCCAAAGAGCACGACAAAAAATAGGCTGCATGCCCAAATCGGCGGCATAAAGTGGAAAACTGCCTGCAAAAAGGTAGAAAAGAGGCTGCCACTTCCAGAGATATAGGCAACAAGAAGAGCATAAAATAAAAAGAGATAGGTGACCCAGCAGGTCGCCTTGCCCCACTTTCCAAGCGAATGGTTCACCATCGAGAGGAAGTTGACCCTCTTGGAAAACCACCCATTGACCTCAACGAGCAAAAGCGCCGTAGAGGTCATAAAGAGCCATGCGAGAAAAAACAGCAGAAGCGAAGGAGCAAACCCTACAAGACCCGTGAGAATCGGAAGCCCTAGCATGCCCGCCCCAATGCAGCTGCCAGCAATCAGCAGCATGCCGCCGAGAACACTTCCCGCCTTTTCATTCATAGGCGCTTCTCGCTAATTTCTTTTCAATGGTGCGGATCTCCTGGCCCAGTCTCCCTAATTCATACCCCTCGAAATCGACAAATCTAAAATACCGCTCAAACGCAGGGAGCACGCGGCTGACTTGTTTTGCAAACTCTTGGGCAATGAAGCGGTACTGCGGATGGCCCGCTGGTGAGGAGCGGAGCTCGGAAAGCCACTGGAGAGAGCGGAGGTTCACGTGAAAATACCAGTGCATGTTGTAGGCCATCGGAACAACGTACTGCGCCTCTTCCGGAAGCTCTTCTGCAATCGTATCGTAGACTTTTTTCGCCTCGTCCATCGCTTCGCGGTAGGGTTTTTCCATGTCCGTTCCGAGGATTTCTGAGGGGACATGGTAACCAAAATCGCAGGTGAGAAGTTGCCGATCCTGCGTCAGGATCCGGTGCCTTTGCAGATCGCGGTACACGCCAAAATCGGCGACGATCTCGAAGGTAAAAGTTGCATGCTCGAGCGCGCGCGGCGACTTGTGGCGCCGATTTTCTCGGAAATTCGATGCAGAGTCCAAAATTCTTCCCAAATCCTCTTCGGCAAGGCCTTGGCAGTACTCTTGGAGCTCATGCAAGCCCGCTTGGCAATGTTCGAATAATAGGGCGGCAGCAACTTTAGTCGGCGCATCGAGGTCATAACCGATGAGGCGCACGCCGGGATTTTGCATTTTTCCCAGCCCCCCACTATGCCTATCTGCGAGGAGCTTCAAATCCCCAGCCATCTGCTCTTTAAACTGCGCGTAAGCTCTTTGGTATTTGTGGGCAGGGTCTCCTCTTCGCACAAAAGAGGGGAGGACCTTCGACAACTCCTGGAATCCTTTCCTTCCAATATCTTGCATCTCTGCGAGATTGTGCGCATTGAGCTTTTGAATCAACGACTCAAAAAACCGCCCATTGCCAAAGGTGCCCATATTCGTCAGCGCGCTCGAGGGGAGGAGACCTCTGAGACAGTCGAGAACTTTTGCCCTGAGGGCTGCCGTGTAGGCCACCTTGGAAACGTCGTGCTCTTTGGGAAACTTCTTCTCCATGAGCTCCGTCAGCGGGGGAATGAGAGCGGAATAGGTGTCAAACAGGTGATTGCAGACTTTTAAATAGGGCTCGCGAAATGCCGATGTCATCAAAATCGGCTCTTTGTAAAAGAGGTACTCCCCCTTCACTTTTTGATCAAAATAGATGTAGCGGGTCGATTTCTCCAGAGGAGAGCCCCCGATGCGGCTATCTTCGACCACTTTCGCCGCGATCATCGAAATATTTTCTAACGCGAGATGCGCGCCGCCGAGTTCACCGATCGAGTCATCTCCATACCCATCCAAAATCCGGTCGTAAAAATTCTGCGCTTTCTTGATCGCGACGATCTGGTCTTCCACCTCTTGCTCATTATCCAAATGCGCGCAGCTAATCGCCTGAAACGCCGTCTCCTCATTCATAACAAATTCTTTGAGCAGAAGGGAGCGCAGCCCAAGTCCCGACCTCGAATAGCGAGAAAATAGAGCTCCTTTAATGACCTCGGGCAAGTTGCGAAGTACAAAGATATTACTAGACGTGTTGGAGACGTAACGCTGCAAGATTTTGAGTTGGCTTTCTGTAAACTCTTCGTAGCCTTCTATCATGCACTGACCTCAAGTGTTGGCTCTAAAACAAGAAATTAAGTATAAGCCTGTCATATTCGTGAAGATCAATCAAGAGAAAAAGGAGGGCGCCATGCTAGGATCCTTAATTCAGCGTCCGAGAAGAAACCGCAAAAGCACGGCCATCCGGGCCTTAATCGAAGAAACCTCCCTCAGACCCCAAAACCTCGTCGTCCCCTGCTTTGTCCTCCCTGGGCAAAATCGGCGTGAGGAGATCCCCCACATGCCCGGAGTCTACCGCCTCTCCATCGATCTGCTCCTCAAAGAGCTCGAAGCCCTCCATGCGCAGGGGATTTGCGCCGTCGACCTCTTTCCCATCGTCTCCCCGGAACAAAAAGACCCCTACGGATCCCTGGCACTCGACCCAAATGGCACCCTTCCCGAGGCGATCCGCACCCTGAAAAAAGAACTCCCCTCCCTCTGCCTAATTACCGATATCGCCCTGGACCCCTACACCTCGCACGGCCACGACGGGATCTTAAATGCCTCTGGAGAGGTAGAGAACGACGCCTCCGTGGAAATCTTTACCCAAATGGCTCTGATCCACGCGGAAGCGGGCGTCGACTTCGTCGCGCCGAGCGACATGATGGATGGGCGCGTCGGTGCGATCCGCCGCCACCTCGACACAGAAGGGTTTTCCCAGGTCGGCATCATTGCCTATACCGCAAAATATGCATCCGCCCTCTACGGTCCCTTCCGCGACACCGTCGGCTCTACACTGAAAAAAGGGGATAAAAAAGGATACCAGCTTAACCCGGCCAATTCCCGTGAGGCCCTGCGCGAAGCGCGCCTAGACATGGAAGAGGGAGCCGACATGCTCCTCATCAAGCCGGCGACGTTCTATCTCGATATCATCTCTAAAATCCGGGAAGAGACTCTGCTCCCCGTCTGCGCCTACCACGTGTCTGGAGAATATGCGATGATTATGGCAGCGCATGAGCGCGGCATCCTCGACGCCACCCGCGCGCTCTTAGAAGCCCACACGAGCATCCGCAGAGCGGGCGCCGACTTCATCTTCTCCTACGCCGCCAAGCTCCTGCTCCCCCACCTTTAAAAAGCTATCTGGAATTCATTGAAGACAAAGCGATGGCCTGACCCCAAGCACCAAGTGTCCAATGGCCTTAGAACTTCCGCAGGCCCCCAACGCCAAGGAAGACGTCGTCGTAGAGGCTGACGCTGAAGCCAGAGGAGGCGAAGCCCCCAATGGACAATCGCAATCCATTTGAACTATCTGAGGTAAGCGAATAGGTCCAAGGCTCGCTAGAATACAGCCGCCTTGAGTGCATGATGTAATGGAAAACCATTACCGTTAGAAGCTCTATAGTTGAAGGCACCTCATATCCCATTGCTTGAACAAGAGCATCCCTGGCCTCGATTGTTTTTCCTTTACTTCCTTCGAGGACTGAGTTGGAAATCACCGCGATGCAGGGCCGCTCTGTTTCCCTAGCGCCAATGGCTGGTACAACCTCCTCCCAAATGAATCTCACAGGTACCCCCCTTTCCTTTGCAATCGCAAACAGCTTGGAAAAGGAAAGCCCCCCAGGAATCGCAATGATCGACACGCCCTTACCTTCTTCCACACGACGTGCCAAATCTAAAGCTACTGGTTCTAAAACCTCTCTACTTAGATCTACCGACCCCTCAAAACTCAGGCCATACTTCTCCAAGTTGACATACTTCGCCCAGACGCTTGGATCGATGCGTGTAACTCGATCCCATGCCGCTTGGCGTACATTTGGCAGCCACGTTTTGCATACCAGAGCCGCTTTGGACTGATCAACGGAAGGGAGATAGCTGAAAATGTGCTGGAGTAGCTCTTCTGGAAGCGCGTTAATGGGACAGGGTTGATTCGGGCCTTTTGGAACAATCCAACCGTCATGTTGTGGGACCTGTGTACTAGATGAACTGCTAGAAGCACTCATAAATTCCCAATATTTTTATAATTAACCATAGAATACGTTATATAATTTTACTCATATTTGTTCAATAGATTTGAATAACAACTATTCTCGATCTGGCACGCAAATAAATTATTTTATATGCATGGGAATTCAGCACAAGTTGCTTAAATCAACGGCATGGATATGACGAGCTGGCTTGAATATTTCTGCAAAGCCTTGGAAACCCAAATGCATGAAATCCAGCTCAAAGGATCTCAGGCTATGAGGTTGGATGTCCTAGTGCTTGAGCATAAACTTTCCGAGAGGCAGAAACAGGCATTGGAGGGCCTGATGGCAAGCGAGAAAGATTTTAATATTCAGGAATACGAGTCGCTTTGTCCGGGAATAAATAGACGATCTCTGCAAAGGGATCTTGCCGACCTCATAGAAAAAGGGATCATCACGTAGGAAGGAATTAAAAAAGCAGCGCGTTATAGGCTGAATCGGTTTGGCTGATTTTTTGCGATATTTTACGACATGTTTTTACGACGCAAACGAACGAATAGCGTCGTAAAACCAGGAAATGCAGGCCTTGCTAAAATCCGGGATGAGACTCTGCTCCCCGTCTGCGCCTACCATGTTTCTGGAGAATATGCGATGATTATGACAGCGCACGAGGCCAAGCTCCTACTCCCCCACCTTTAAAAAGCTATCTGGCATTCATTGAAGACAAAGCGATGGCCTGACTCCAAGCGCCAAAGATCCGATGGATGGCAGCCTTAGAACCTGCGCACGGCCGCAACGCCGATGTGAATGAAAGCGAAGTGGGTGATGATGAAACCAGACGGGGTAAAGCCCCCAATAGCCAATCGCCTCGTATGCACGCTATCTGAGGTAAGCGCATGGGTCCGATCGTCAGAAAACAGCCGCTTTGAGTGCTTGATACAATTGAAAACCATTAACGATAGAAGCTCTATAGTTGAAGGCACTTCATATCCCTTCTCTTGAACAAAAGCGTCTGAGAGCCGGTTTGTTTTATCTCTACTGCCTTGGAGGACCGAGTTAGAAATCAACGCAATGTAAGGTCGCTTTGTTTCCAGGGTACCAATAGCCGGTTCGATCTCTGCCCAAATATACCTTCTAGGCACACCCCATTCTTCTGCGATTGCAAGCAGCTTGGAGAGAGAAAGCCCCTTAGGAATCGCAATGATCGACACGCCCTGATCTTCTTCTACATGACGCGCCAAATCTAAAGCCGGTACCATGAGATCTTCCCTGCTTGGAAATTCCAACTCATCAAACTTAAGCCCATACTTCTCCAAATCGACAAACTTCCTCCATCCATCTTCCTTTATGACTGGGAATTGGAGGCATCTCACTTCGCGCACGTGCGCATACCATAACTTGCAACCTAGAGCTGCTCTGCATAGACCAGCCGAAGAAAGAGAATTGAAAATGCGCTGGATCAACTCTGGAGGGAGCCGGGCAGCCAGATAGGTCGGATTTGGGTCTGCTAAGATAACC